>JBFWQT010000062.1:0-19549 GCA_050249295.1 Planctomycetota bacterium | reverse complement strand
CTCACGCAGCTCAGCGGCCAGGCCTCGCTGACGACCTACGCCCGCCGCAGCATCGCCGGCTTCAAGCTGCGCGAGGGCTGGGCCTGTGGTGTGAAGGTCACGCTGCGCAAGGCGCGGATGTGGTACTTCCTCGACAAGCTGGTCTCGCTGGCGATCCCGCGCGTGCGCGACTTCCGTGGCGTCAACCCGGACGCGTTCGACAAGGCCGGCAACTACTCGCTGGGTCTGACCGAACAGGGTCTGTTCCCCGAGATCAACATGGACAAGGTCGAGCAGAACGAGATCCACGGCATGACCGTCGTGATCACGTTCGAGAACAGCGACCCCGAGAAGTCGCGGTTCACGCTGGCCGAGCTGGGCATGCCGTTCCGCCGCGAGGAAGTCGCTCCGGAACGTCGCAAGCGCGGCTGATCCACTCCACCTCACAACGATTTCGCGAAGGAACCCGAAGGAACTCACGTGGCCAAGACATCCCAGATTGTCCGGGCAAGCCGCCCCCAGAAGTACTCGTCGCGACAGAAGAACCGCTGCTCGCTGTGCGGCCGCTCGCGCGCGTTCTATCGCAAGTTCGGCATCTGCCGCATCTGCCTGCGCAACCTCGCCCACCGCGGCGAGATCCCGGGCATGCGCAAGGCGAGCTGGTGATCGATCGCCCGCGCGGCCGCTGACCGCGGCTGCCGGTAACTGACCTGTTCGTACCCTTTCGACCTGTTCGACCTGTTCGACCGTTCGCCTGACCTGATTGTTCGTTCGACAAACCGGAAACTACGGGACGCAAGCTCCCGCAAGTCCAGGAGACCTGCCCATGATGACCGACCCGATCGCCGACATGCTCACGCGGATCCGCAATGGTCTGCGAATCGAGCGCCAGTCGGTGAAGATGCCTCACAGCCGGATCAAGGAAGGCATCGCCGAAGTGCTCAAGCGCGAAGGCTACATCCGCGACTTCCGCGAGAGCACCGACGAGTCCGGCAAGAAGTCCCTCACCGTCTTCCTCAAGTACGGCCCCGACGGCGAGAACGTGGTGATCTACATCCAGCGCGTCTCGCGTCCTGGCTGCCGCATCTACCGCCGCTGTGACGAACTCAAGCCGGTGCTCAACGGCCTCGGCATCCAGGTGGTGTCCACCAGCAAGGGCGTCAAGTCCGACCGCGAGTGCCGCGAGGAGCGGCTCGGCGGCGAAGTCCTCTGCAAGGTCTACTGATCCACCAGCCAGCACAGCAAGCAAGCCAGGAGCAACCCATGTCCCGTATCGGCAAGAAGCCAGTGCTGGTGCCCTCCGGAGTGGAGGTCAAGATCAGCGGGCAGCATGTGACCGTCAAGGGTCCGAAGTCGAAGAAGCCGCTCGAGTTCACCGTTCCGGCGCCGATCAAGGTGTCGCAGGACGGCAACAAGGTGGTGGTCGTCCGGCCCGACGACGAGAAGAAGAACAAGGCGCTGCACGGCCTGTCGCGCGCGCTGATCAACAACATGGTGGTCGGCGTGTCGACCGGGTTCAGCCGCAAGATGGAGATCTTCGGCGTGGGCTTCGGTTGCGACGTGCAGGGCCGCACGTTCGTCATGAACATCGGCTTCAACGCGCCGGTGAAGATGGCGATCCCCGAAGGCGTCGACATCCAGATCGACCAGAAGAACGCGCGCGGCAACGACGAGTCCGCGAAGTTCACGCTGATCGGTCCGGACAAGCACATCCTCGGTCAGTTCGCGGCCAACGTGCGCCGCGTGCGCCCGCCGGAGCCGTACAAGGGCAAGGGCATCCGTTATGCCGACGAGCACGTGCGTCGCAAGGAAGGCAAGCCGCTGGTCTCGGGTGGCTGATCCGCGGATCACCGGCGGAGTCGGCGTTCGCGCGCTGGCGTGGCGCGTCGCCTGCCTGGTGCTCCTCGGAGTCGTGCCCGCGTTCGGGGCAACCGGATGTCTCTCGCCGGCCACCACGTCGTTGCGGTTCCGACCGCCGACCACGGCCGACACGTTCATCCGGGCGCTGCCGACCGATCGGCCGCAGGGTGCAGCCCGGCTCACGCCGTACCACGCACCCGAGCTGATCGGCACCCCGGCCGACCGTGTGCGCGACGTGCTGCTCGGGCCTCCGCACGAGCTGCGCAGCGCACCGGGCAACGCCGAGGCCTGGTTGTACACATTCGTGCGCATGCCGGTGGGATACCGCATGCATCACGATGCCCGGCTGATCGGCCGGTTCCCCAGTGACTATCCGAACCTCCGGCTGGCACTGGTGCTCTCTGACAACAAGGTTGTGAGTGCGCAGATCGCCTGGTTCCAGGACCTGCCGGTGCTCGCGTTCGACGTCGAACGGCTGCTCGGTCGTCCGGATCGGCGCGACACCACCAGCGAAGGGGAGCGGTTCTACTACCGCTTCGAGTGCTTCACCCAGCTCGAGCGCCGCTCGGGCGCCGTGAAGTACATCCTCACCGACGCCGTGCTGACCGTCGAGTTCTCGGCGGAAGGCAACTCGTCCGGCGCGGACCTCCTGCTGGCGGACCAGACCTGGATGACGATCTTCCCCGACGGCCGCACCGAAGACCCCTCCACCGGCGTGACGTGGCACATGCGTCCGAACCTCGGAGGTGGGGGCGGTGGGGGAGGCGGCGGCGGAGGAAGCGGTGGAGGTGGCAGCGGCAGCGCTGGAGGAAGCGGCGGCGGTGGCACCGCGGGTGGCAACACCGCGGCCTGGACGCCAGTGGACCTGATCAGCACCGAGGTGGACCGGATCAGTTCGGTCGGCCGGGTGCAGGCCACGTTCGGCTGGCCCACCGAGACGCTGCGGTCCAGCTCCGGCGGCCTGCCGATGACGTTCGCGATCTACCCGATCCAGCGCGCGTCGTCGGTGCCCGGCCACCTGGTCGTCGCCTACCAGCAGGACTCGGAGAAGGTCGTGGTGCGCAGCATCGGCATCCACTGGAAGGGCGGCCTGCCCGCCCAGCCGGCCGACCTGCGCCAGCGCCTCGGCAGTCCGGACCGCACCTCGGGCACGCCAGCCGGTGGTCGCGATCTCTGGATCTACGAGTACCGCATCGGCACGCCGCCCCCCGTAGTGGGCACCCGGCAGCGCCTCGAGCTCGGCCTGCGCGTGACATTCCAGGTGCGCAACAACATCGAGTTGTTGCCGACCGTGGAAGTCGAGCGCACCTCTCGCGTCGCCGACCGGCCCTTCGCAGGAGGCTCCAGCAGCGCGAGCGGAAGCGACCGCTGAACGCGAACTGCAGCGAGGGCGAGTCATCTCGCCTCGCAACTCACAACCTGACCGACCTGACAGACTTCGTTGTGTCGAATCGATCGATCTCCCGCTCGATCTGTCGACCCGCCACAACACCCGTTCTCAGTCCGTCGTGCACCCTCGCCACCGCGAGGAACACGGCAACCCGAGTTTCCCGACCAGGGAAGCAAGCGAAAGCGAAGCAGAGCCATGAAGGACCGCCACTTCCGCAAATTCCGCCAGCGCATCAAGCGCGCGCACCGCGTCCGCCGGGGCCTCCGTGGCACCACCGAGCGCCCGCGCCTGACCGTGTTCCGCAGCCTCAAGCACATCTACGCGCAGATCGTGGATGACTCGGTCGGCAACACGCTGTGCGCCGCCAGCACGCAGGACAAGGCCATCCGCGAAGCCCTCGCCGGCAAGAGCGGCAACAAGGCCGCGGCCGAGAAGGTCGGCGCCGAGATCGCGAAGCGCGCGATCGAGAAGGGCCTGAAGAAGGTCGCGTTCGATCGCGGCCCCTACAAGTATCACGGTCGGGTGAAGGCGCTCGCTGACGCGGCTCGCAAGGCCGGTCTGAGCTTCTGATCCTGCCGGTTCCGCTTCGCTCCGGCAAGTCCGGCGAGTCCGGCGAGTCCGGCGAAGCAGGCGCAGTGAACGACACCCGTCGCGCACTCGTGCCACCTCTCACTGGTCGGGCACCACGTGGCCACAATGGTCCACGCAGGCCCCCAAACGAGCCCGGCTCGCGCCCTGCAACCAACTCGCAGGCGCGGGCCACAGACAGAGACAGACGACAATGGCAATGCAGCGTGGTGGTAGCGGTGGTCCCGGTGGCGGTCGCGGTCCCGGTCGTGGAGGCCCCGGTGGGGGTCGTGGCGGCCAGGGCGGCGGTCCGGGTGGTCAGGGCGGTGGCCAGGGCGGCGAGCGCGGCGAACGCGGCCGTGGTCGTGGTGGCCGGCGTGACCGCGGCGACCGCAACGAGGAACGCGAAGTCCGCGAGTTCGACGATCAGGTCGTGCGCATCAACCGCACCGCGGCCGTGGTCAAGGGCGGCCGGCGCTTCTCGTTCAACGCGCTCGTCGTGGTCGGCAACCGTCGCGGCAAGGTCGGCGTCGCGCTCGGCAAGGCCAACGAAGTGCCGCTGGCAGTCGAGAAGGGCCGCAAGGCGGCCGAGCGCCGGGCGATCAGCGTGCCCGTCGCCAACGCGACGATCCCGCACGAGGTCGTCGGCCGCTTCGGCGCCAGCAGCGTGCTGATGAAGCCCGCTCCGCCCGGTACCGGCATCATCGCCGGCGCCACCGTGCGCGCCGTGGTCGAGCTGCTCGGCATCCGCGACATCGTGACCAAGGCCTACGGCTCGCCGAACCCGCTGAACCTGGTGAAGGCGGCGCTCGACGGCCTGCAGCAGTTGCGCACGCGCAAGACGATCGAACACCTGCGCGGCGTGACGCTCAACGAGCTTGGCGATTACGCCAACGACGTGCCCGAGTACACGCCGCCGGCGCGCCGCGACGATGATCGCGGTGGTCGTGGCGGCCGTGGTGGTGGCCGTGATGGCGGTCGCGACGGTGGCCGTGGTGGTCGCGGTCGTGGCGATGCGCCCGGCGCTCCGGCGGCCGCTGATGCGGCGGCGTCCACGACCGAGGCTCCCGCTGCTGAGGCTGGCGAGGCTGCTCCCGACGCCCCCGCTGCTTCTGGCGCAGAGGGCGGCGAGGGCGGCGAAAGCTGACGCTGCTCATTGTCGGGCAAGCAGTTGCGGCGAACGGTGAGGCATGCTAGCTCTCCCGGTCCGTCGCGCCGCGCACCCGTCGCCTGCCGACCAATCCATTCTGATTTCCCGGAAGAGCCCGGTCCGCACGACACCCGCGCGCGGCCGGCAGTGGAGACGAGACGATGAACCTGACTGAACTGTTCCACAAGGTGCCCGGCGCGAAGAAGCGCAAGCGCGTGGGCCGCGGCATTGGCAGCGGCATCGGCGGCACGTGCGGTCGCGGCCACAAGGGTCTGATGGCGCGCTCGAACAAGGGCCGCCGGCTCGCGTTCGAAGGCGGCCAGATGCCCCTGTTCCGCCGTCTGCCGAAGCGCGGCTTCAAGAACTCGCTGTTCCGCACCGAGTTCGTGGTGATCAATCTCGGCACGCTCAACCGCTTCGACGCGGGCGCCGAGATCACCATCGAGGCGTACAAGACGGCCGGCCTCGTGAAGAACTACGGCGACGGCATCAAGATTCTCGGCAGCGGCGACGTGCCGAAGAACCTGAAGGTCACCGCCCACCGCTTCTCGGCCAGCGCCCGCCGCAAGATCGAGGAAGCCGGTGGCAGCTGCACCGAGCTGATGCCCGTGCCGACCCACGAAGAACTGGCGAAGAAGAAGCCGGTGCGTCGTGGCGGCGCGAAGAAGAAGACCAAGGCTGCGCCCGCTCCCGCCGCTGCGGGTGGCGACGAGGCGTGACCTGTGGGTCGCGTGAGGTGTACTGACGCGTACCCGACTGACCGAACGACCGACTGTACGACCGTCTGACCGGGCCGACCAGCCAGCGAACGAACTCAGGGCGCCGCAATGAGCCTGCTTGCGAACATCGGTGAGACCACCCGCAACATCTTCAAGATCCCCGAACTCCGTCGGCGGGTCCTGCTGACGATCGCCCTGCTGGTGGTCTACCGCATCGGCTTCCACATTCCGGTGCCGGGCATCGATCCCGGCCGCGTGGAGGAGTTCTTCAAGGGCCTCGGCGGTGGTCTGCGCGACATCCTCGGCACGTTCGCGATGCTGTCGGGCGGTTCGCTGGCCAACTGCACGCTGTTCGCGCTCGGCATCATGCCGTACATCTCGGCCGAGATTATTTTCCAGCTGCTCACCAAGGTGGTGCCGTCGCTGGAAGAGCTCTCGAAGGAAGGCGAGTCGGGCCGCCGGCGCATCCGCCAGTACTCGCGCTACACCACTGTGGCGATCTGCGTGGTGCAGGCGATCTTCGTGGTCAACCTGCTCGTGCAGTGGAAGATCGTGCCGCCGGAGGACGCGAACTTCGGCTTCACGCTCGTGGCCGTCGCCACGCTGACCGCCGGAACGTTCTTCCTGATGTGGCTCGGCGAAATGATCACCGAACACGGGATCGGTAACGGCGTGTCGCTGATCATCATGGCCGGTATCGTCGCGCGCCTGCCCGAGGCGATCCTGCAGATGATCGACCACGCGCGAACGGACAACCAGTACCTGTTCGCGATCCTGTTCGTGATCGTGGCGTTCCTCGCGATCACGGCCTGCATCATCCTGATCACACTCGGCCAGCGGCAGATCCCGATCCAGCACGCCAAGTTCGCCCGCGGCCGTCGTGTCTACGGTGGCCAGCGGTCGGACCTTGCGCTCAAGGTCGACCAGCCCGGCGTGATCCCGATCATCTTCGCCAGCGCGCTGCTCACCTTCCCCGCGATGATCACGGCCGCGATCGAGCAGAACCTCGACCGCACCCAGGGGTTCGGCCTGTTCATCAAGATCGTCCACGACCAGCTGCAGCGTGGCGGCTTCCTCTACGTGCTGCTCTACACGATCCTCACCTTCTTCTTCTGCTTCTTCTGGACCAAGCTGATGTTCAACCCGATTGAACTCGCGAGGAACATGAAGGAGTACGGCTCGTTCATCCCCGGCATCCGCCCCGGCCGCCGCACCGTCGAGTACATCGACTACGTGGTCAACCGCGTCACGCTGGTCGGCGCGACCTTCCTCACGATCGTCGCGATCCTGCCGATGATCATCAGCCTCGCGTTCGGCATCGAGCAGCTCGTCACCGGGTTCCTCGGCGGTACCGGCCTGCTGATCGTCGTGGGCGTCGCGCTCGACCTGGTGCACAAGGTGGAAGGCCACCTGCGCATGCGCCACTACGACGGCTTCCTCGGCCACGGCGGCGCGAAGATGAAGGGCCGTCGCGGCTGATCCGTGCCCGGCATGACCCCGCCAGGCCCGTCGTCACCGTAGAGCCCGGCGAACTGGCTGGCGGCTGGTTGTGACCCGCTCGGCATTCCGCGCGTCTGAAGGTTGGCGAAGCGTTCGTTTGCTGTGTGATTTTCCGCCGCCCCGGACTGCCCCATGACCACACACCGGAACCTGGTCTTCTTCGGGCCGCCCGGCGTCGGCAAGGGCACGCAGAGCAAGCGTGTGGCGGCGCGCATGGGCTGGCCGCACATCTCCACCGGCGACATTCTCCGCGACCACATCCGCAAGGGCACCGAGCTCGGCAACCGCGCCGCCGTCTTCATGCAGGGTGGCGGTCTCGTGCCGGACGACCTGGTGATGGAGCTGGTGCGCGAGCGGCTGGGTCGTCCGGACGTGCACAAGGGGTTCCTGCTCGACGGGTTCCCGCGCACGGTTCCGCAGGCCGAGATGCTGGACCGGCTGGTCACGGCGATGCGTCTGCACTCGCTGGTGGTGGTCAACCTGGTCGCGTCGGATCAGCTGCTGGTCGAGCGCCTCGCGGCCCGTCGCGTGTGCGCCAATTGTGGTCAGGTGTTCAACCTCCGCACGTCGCCGCCGAAGCGCGCCGGTGTCTGCGACGCGTGTGGTCAGTCGGCGCTCGAGCAGCGCGACGACGACAGCCTGTCGGTGGTGCAGCAGCGCCTCGACACGTACCGCCGCGAGACCGCGCCGGTGCTGGCGTGGTACCGCAAGAACAATGCGGTGCGCGACGTCGACGCGAGCGGCGCGATCGACCAGATCGAGGCGGCGATCATCAAGGCGGTTGGACTGTAAGCGGCGCTCCCTGAATCCCCTTCAAGCCCACGGGCTGCCGCCCGTGGGTAACCCCGCGACACCTCCGACTTCGCGCCCACAGCGGACGCGTTCACGACAGTCTCGCTGCGCAGAACAAGAGCCGCGACCGCAAGGGAGCGGCCCGAGGGCGTGCGACTACGAGCTCCGCGCGCGAAGCGTCCATCGCATCGTCGTGTCGCGGATTGGTGTTGAAGGGCCTCGGGGCCCGCTCCCTTGCGGTCGCGGCTCTTGTCCCGGCTCAATCGGAGCTCACCGGCCGCCGCCACCACTGCTCCGTCGCGGTCCATCGCCGCCCGGGAACGGAATCAGCGTCTGCCCCGCTCCCGGCCCAGCCTGGAACTGCTGCGTCATGTACTCCGTGAACCAGCGGTGCCACGCCAGCACCAGCGCCTCGTCGTCGGCCGGCCAGCGCTGCGACCAATCCACCGGCTCACCGGTGATGTGCTCCACCAGCACGCGCGACGCCTTGCGCCGGCTGTCATCGTCCACCCGGTTGGCGGTGAGGACAATCTGCTGAAGCCCCACTGGCGGCCCCGCGCCGGCCACGAAGATGCCCAACTCCGGACCATCCGGATCGAGGAGGTTGCCGTCACCGCCGTCACTGCCGCCGTCGCCACCATCAAACGTCATGCTGCCGCTGGTCTGCATCGGCGGTGACGTCCGCATCAGGATAAACAGCACCGTGTCCGCCAGATCCGGCGACGTCGCGACCACGTCGAGCAACGCGGGCACGAGCTGGTCCGACGGCACCTGCGACAGCGACTGCGTGGCGTACGCCGCCAGCACCGGGTCGTCGTGGCTGGTGCGCACCAGCGTGCGGAACACGCGCGTATCCGCCCGGCCTTCGCTGATCAGGATCGACGCGGACATGATGCGCACGCCCGGCGCCGGATGATTGAGGAACTGGTCGGCCTGCAGGTTGAACTGGATCAGCGCCTCGCCTTCGTTGAGCTGCGCGTGCACATGGCGGCCCGCGTTGTGTGGGTCGCCGCCGGTTGCGGGGCGGATCGCGACTGTCGCCGCGTCGTTCGGGTCTCCGTTCGCGTCGTCGGTGGATGCCGAGCCGTGCACCGCTCCGGCACCACCACCGCCGATGCGCAGCGTGAGCCAGCTGGTGATCCCGGCGGTCAGTGCCACCAGCAGCACCGCCGCGACCAGCGCGACCCGCAGCGGAACCACGGTGCGACCCGCGGTGCGACCCGCGGTGCGACCACTGAACGCCGCGGCGACGTCGTCCTGGCCGTCGGCCGGCGGGTTGGCGGCGCGCTCGAAGGCGGCGCGATGCGACGGATGCAACCGCGCGGCCACGCCGAGCAGCAGGTCGCAGTCGGCAAACAGCGTGACCAGGTCGTCAGCGTCGAGCGCCTGCACGTCGGCACTGGGGCCGAGGTGCTGCGCCACTCGCGCGCTCGCGAGTTGCGACAGCTCGGACTCGGCGCGGCGCGACACGCCGGAGCCGTTGAAGTCGCCGAAGTCGCTCATCACCACGAGTTGCCGTTCGCACGCGGCGGCCGAGCGCAGCACCGAGCGCGCCAGCTCGACGAACGCCGACTCGTCGCGCGCACGCAACAGCGCCGGCCGGAGCAGGCCAAGGGCCACCGCGACGCCGCCCCGAACATCGTCAACGCGCATCGGCATGCGACCCTCCATCCGTTGTTTCAGTGGCATTCGTGCTGCCGGCCTCGTCGTCGCCGAACAGATTGATGCGCGTCTGCAGTCGCAGTACGGCGCGCCGGTACAGGCTCTTCACCGTGTTCGCGTTCATGCCGGTCATCCCGGCGATCTCATGGAAGCCGTGGCCGCCGTGGATGCGCAGGTTGAGTATCAGTGCCTCGCGATCGTCCAGCAGGCGGTACACGCGCGCGGCCAGCTCGTCGAGCGCCAGCGCCTGCAACGGCCCCGGCGTGCGATCGGCCGGCTCGAGGGCACCCGCCTCGCGCAGCGCATCCAGCGAGGCCGCGCCCTCGCCGACGCGCGCCGACGGCGTACCCGGCCGGGTGCGCATGCGGTGCAGCATCCGCCGGCCGATGGCGCAGAACCACGTGAACAGGCCGGACTCGCCGCGGAAGTTGCGCAGGTGCGTCGGCACGAAGACGTCCTGCGCGACCTCCTCCGCCTGCTCGGGCGTGGCGCCGATGCTGCGCAGGTAGCGCGTCACCGGCACGTACTGCTCCTCGGCAATCTGCTCCGACGCCATGCGGTCGCCGGCCACGGCCGCGCGGGCGAGGTCGTGATCGCGGCGATGACGATGCGTCGCCGGCAGATTCTCGGCAGCGGGTTCCACGTGCGTCAGGGGCACCAGAGACACTCGGCGCAAGGCCAGCGCGGCGGTCATGCAGGCTCCCTCATGATACGTGCTCCGGTGTCGTCTCGTTGGTGCGGGTCGTGCCGCGCCGGGTGCACAAAAGTGGACGCCTGGCCCGCGCTCTGGCATTCTCGCTCTGGCGGCGGTCTGACCGGGGGCCAACCGGGTAACCTTCGCCGCCGGGAGCGCCCCCGCATGCATCGCCCCGCCGCTTCGCCCCCGACGACCGTCCCAGCTTCGAGCCACGGCCAATCAATGGTTCTGCGACGCCCGCGCGTGTTCTCCATCCTGTGGATCGCGTTCCTGTTCCCGGCTGCTGCCTGGTTTGCCGTGTCGTGTGCGCGCGACGGCGAGCAGGCGGTGAACATGGGCAACGAGGCGCGCAACGCCGGCGCCGACAATGCCGCCGACAACACCGCGGCCGCCGAGGACGGCGGGCGGCCCGATCTGATGCTGACCGACCAGCAGAAGATCCAGGCGCAGATCAATCGCCAGCGCGCCTGGTGGAAGTCGATCCTCAACCCGACCGACCCGGACGAGCGCTTCGCGTACATGAAGAAGATGATGGCCTCGATGCGCTTCTTCCAGCAGGCCGGGGCGTGGCAGCTGATCCAGACGCCGATGCGCCTGCAGGCCGAGCAGAAGCGGCGCGAGCCGGTGTTCATGGCGCTCTACGCCGCGCTCAACGCGATGACGCCGCCGCCGACCGGCAACCCGCAGAGCCGCGCCGGCGCCGTGCAGCAGCTCAAGGCGGCGCTCGGGATCGCGCCCGACTTCGCGCACGGCTGGTACCTGCTCGGCTTCGTCACACTGATGGACCAGCAGGCCACCCGCCGCGCCGACGCCGACGTGATCGGCACCGCGGTGGAGCAGCTCAACCACGCGCTCGCGCTGCACCCGGACTTCCCGGACGCGCACCAGCATCTCGCGGTGGCCTACACCATGCTGCGCCAGACCGATGCGGCGATCGAGCACGGCCGGGCGGCGATCCTGGCCGAGCCGGAGGACGAGCGGAACTGGGTGCGTTACGTCGGCGTGCTCGAGCAGCTTGGCGCCGTGACCGAAATGGAGCGCTGCAGCGATCTGATCAAGGAGAACAACCCGAGCCCGCGCGTCCGGCTCGTGATCTTCGGCCAGCTCGCCGAGTTCATGGCCAACACGGGCCAGTTCCAGAAGGGGTTCGACTTCATGCGCGAGGCCGAGGCGGCGGCGCACATGGCCGGGCCGGATGTGCTGCGTGCGGGCCAGTGGATCGCCATCTACTGCGCGATCGCGCGCCTCGCCGTGATGAAGCCCGAAGCCGACGAGACACTGGCGGTGGGTTATCTCGCGCAGGCGGCCGAGCACTCGCGCACGATCAAGCTCTCGCTGATGCGCGTGATCACGGCCTGGACCGAAGTCCTGCCCCGCCTGCCCAACCCCGAGGCGCACCTGCAGACGCTGATCGACCTGTGCTTCGAGGCGATGGGCGACGAAGCGCTCAGCGACATGGACCGCGGCCGGCTGACGCAGATCATCGCGACGTTCCTGAGCAAGGCCAACCTCGCCGACATCAAGCGCGAACGCCTCGCGCAGTTGCTGGCGTGGACGCTCGACCAGATCCAGGCGGGCAACGACATGCTGCTCGAACTGGCGATCAAGCTCGCCCAGGCGCTGCTGCCGGTGAAGGACGAGAACGGCAAGCCGCGCATCGCCCCGGCAGCCGCAGCCGCGCTCGACACGCAACTCGCGGCGGCGCTGGTCACGGTGCTGTCGAGCAAGGCCGTCGAGTCGATCGAATACCGCATCACGCTGCCCGGCACCGAGTGGCTCGGCCACCTGCTGACGGCCACGCGCGGCGTGCACGACTCGCTGTTCATCGAGCGCGCGAAGGAAGTACTGCAGCGGCCGGTGACGCGCGACATGACCACGCGCAAGATGAACGTCTGCGAGGTGCTGCGCCGGCATCCGATCAACGAACTCAACCCGTACCTTGTGGTGGCGATGCAGCGGACGATCGAGTCCGACCTGATCGAGGAGAGCCGCCGCCTGTTCATGACCGTGCACAGCGCGCTGCAGGCGTCGTTCCAGGCGGACGACCTGCCGGCCGGGCTGCGCGACTTCCGGCCCGACCGCAACACGCCGATGGACGACATGAAGCGGATCATGAAGGCCTGGGAGCAGCAGATCACGGCCCGATGACGACCACGACGACGACGCTGATCACGGGCGGAGCCGGTTTCATCGGATCGCACCTGGCCGCTGCCCTGCTGGCGGACGGCGAGCGCGTGCGCGTGCTCGACGACTTCAGCACCGGCCGGCGCGAGAACCTCTCGCCACTGCAGCGCGCGCACGGCGATCGCCTGGAGGTGATCGAGGCCAGCATCCTGGACGCCGACGCGGTGCAGCGCGCGATGCAGGGCGTGCGCCACGTCAGCCACCAGGCGGCGATGATCAGCGTCACCGACTCGATCGCGCGGCCCGCGCCAACCCTGCGCGTGAATGTGGAAGGCACCGCCATCGTGCTCGAAGCCGCGCGGCGGGCCGGGGTCGAGGGGTTTGTGCTGGCCAGCTCGGCCGCGGTGTACGGCGACGCGCCGGGCCTGCCCAAGACCGAGCAGATGCTGCCCGCGTGTCTTTCGGCGTACGCGGTGAGCAAGCTCGCCGGCGAGCAGATGGTGGAGACCTACGCGCGCGCCCACGGCATGCACGCCGTCGCGCTGCGCTACTTCAATGTGTACGGCCCGCGCCAGGATCCGGCCTCGCCGTACGCCGCGGCGGTGCCGTTGTTCGTGTCGCGCCTGCGCGCCAACGAGGCGCCGACGATCTTCGGCGACGGCGAGCAGACGCGCGACTTCGTGTTCGTGGGCGATGTGGTGCGTGCCAATCGCCTGGCGCTGGCCGCGCGCGATGCCGGGCCGGGGCCGTTCAATGTGGCCACCGGTCGCGCCGTGACGGTCAACGCGCTGGTCGCGCAGCTCGCCGATCTGATCGGCGCCCGCGTCACGCCGGTGCATGCCGACGCGCGCATCGGCGAGATCCGCCACTCGCTGGCCGACGTCACGCGCGCCCGCAACGCGCTGCGGTTCGAGGCCACGATGCCGCTGGCGGACGGCCTGCGCGCAACGATTGCATGATTGTGGTGCAGGCTTCCAGCCTGCATCAGCCCGGGTCTGCTGCCACTGTGGGTAGTCCGGAAGCAGGCTGGAAGCCTGCACCACAACACCCGGCAGGCTGGAAGCCTGCACCACAACACCAGGCAGGCTGGAAGCCTGCACCACATCACCAGGCAGGCTGGAAGCCTGCACCACAACACCAGGCAGGCTGGAAGCCTGCTCCACAACACCAGGCAGGCCGGAAGCCTGCACCACATCCTGACCAGCTGTCTGCACGCGGCCGCGGCTTGCGGCATTGATCGCACGACCCTCCAGGTTAGAATCCGGGCCCTTCCCGCACGCGTTGGCTCGCCCGCCCTCCACGCTCCATGAGCACCGAACCAGCGAAGGTCGAGTTCAAGTGCAGCGCATGCGACGCCCGCTTGCGCGCCGCGGCGGACAAGGTCGGCAAGAAGATCCGCTGCGCATACTGCCGCGAGGTGGTCGTGGTGCCGGGCGGGTCGGGCGGGACGACACGTGCGCAGGACATCAAGCCGAAGAAGGGCGGCACGACCAGCAAGCCGCTCGCCACGGCCAGCGGCGTGAGCCCCGCGATCGCCACCGGCAGCAACCTGACGGCCGGGCAGGTGGCACGCGCCGCGGGCGGCAGCGGGGGCACCACACGCACCGAAGCTCCGGGCGTCGCTCGCGCACCGGTCAGCGCCTCGCGCGCCGCCGCGCTGGTCGCCACCGCCACCACGAAGATCGAACTCAAGTCGCAGTCGGCCGAGGCTGGCCAGGTCGACGCCGCCGGCGTGATCGCCGCCGACAGCCGCCGCATCAAGTCGCGCGTGCACCTCATCGACGCGCGCGGCGACACCGCCCGCCACACCGGTCAGGGCGGCGACGCCAGCGAATCCACCGCCTCCGGCGAGTACATGTCGGTGCACGAGGGCCCGCCGGCCACGCTCTCGCCGCGCTGGGCGTCGGTGTTCCGCCAGAACGTCGGACCCGACTGGCGCATGTGGGTGCCGATCGCGCTCGTCGCCGGCGCCATCGGCACGCGCATCAACGATGACCTCGCCGCGGTGTACGGCCTGTTCGGCACCGCCATCGGCCTGCTGCCGCCGCTGCTCTGGCTGATCATCGTGCGCATCATCTGGCGTCGCCCGGCCGTGGTGGTCGCGCACGTCGCCTCGGTGATCTCGCTCGGCCCGGTGCGCTTCGTCTCGTTGCGCTGGAGCGTCGGCCCCGACGAGGCCGACCGGCGGTCGCGCCTGATCCTCGGCACATCGGGTCGCGGCACCGACTTCGCCCGCACCGACGGCCGTGTGATGCTCGCGCTGCCCGGCCTGCGCCGACGCATGCCGTTGCTCGTTGTGCCGCATCACATCTCCGCGCGCCTGCGCGATGGTGCGCCTGCGCCCGAGCCGGGCGAGCGCTACGAACTCACGGCCTGCCCCAAGTGTGCCGGCAGTGGTCGCGGCCGCTGGACCACGCGCTTCGCCCGCCTGGTCAGCTCGCTGATCCGCCTCGCGCTGGTCGCCAATCTTGCAGCCGGTGCGTGGTTCGGCATGCTCTACCTCGGTGCCGGCGCCGTCGCGCTGGTGGTTGCCACGGTGGTCGCGCTGTGGTTCTGGTTTGCCGACATGTGGCCCCCGTTCGGCTGCGACCAGTGCTACGGCCGTGGCCAGTTGCGCAAGGCCACGCGGCCGTCGGTGCTGTCCGACCTGCTGATCTGGGGCACGGTCTGCTGGTTGCTGATGGGCCCGCTGGGGTGGCGCTTCCACGAGGCGCAGACCGAACTGCCGCGCATCCACCAGGTGGTCGACCAGATTCAGGCGCGCAGCGACCTCGATCTGTCGCTCGACGCCGAATCGATTCCGTACAGCTCGCTCACCGCCGCCGCCGGGTTCGCGAAGAAGATCGTGCAGGTCTACCCGGTCACGCC
Organism: Planctomycetota bacterium; assembly: GCA_050249295.1. Taxonomy (GTDB): domain Bacteria; phylum Planctomycetota; class UBA8742; order SKZP01; family SKZP01; genus JBFWQT01. The sequence continues at coordinate 4,241 of JBFWQT010000062.1, read as the reverse complement.
GGTCGACCGGAAGCGCCCGATCACCTGGCCGCGGCCGCATGTGTCGCCGATGCTGCCGGCCGTGCGTGAGTACGACCGCGCGGTGCGCAGCTGGGTCGGCGCGCTGATCACCCTGCAGTCGTGGGAGCACGAGTCGCGCCGACTGATGGACCCGTCGATGCGCGCGGCGCTCGACGAGAACCTCGCCACGGCCCGCGCCGGCTACAACGCTGCGCTCGCCGAGGTGCGTCGCACCTGGCGGCTGGTCTTGCCGCTGCAGAAGATCGGCCAGGCGGGTCCGACCTTGTGGTTGCCGCCGTCAAACCGCCCGGCGGATTCGTTCGACCGCAACTGGCACGGATTCATCGACCATGCGGTGGACTTCTTCGCGCCGTTGCGCACGTTGATCGAGAGTCCGACCGTGGGCAACGACGACGATCCGCTGCCCGCGCATCTGGGCGCCGGCGGCACGAGCCCGCACCACGCGGCGCAGCAGTAGGCGGGCGAGCCGATCAGGTCGCCGCCGGCGACGGTGCGTCCGCGTCCGCGTCCTTCGCCGCCGTCGTCGTCGCCTTCGCCGTCGACTCGGGCTTCACCTCGTCCGGCGGCTTCAACGCGAAGAAAAACTCGAGGATCAACAGCCCGATGATGCCGATCACGATGCAGCTGTCGGCAAAGTTGAACGTGTTCCACGGGTTGAGCCACTGCACGTCGATCTCCGGCCAGCGGAACTCGACAAAGTCGCGCACGCAACTGTAGTTGAGCCGGTCGTAGATGTTGCCGAACGCACCCGCGATGATCAGCCCGCCGACAATCTGGTAACGCGGCAGATCGGATCGCAGCAGCATCCACCCGACGATGCCGACCGCGACCACCGAGAGAATCACGAGCATCATGATCTGCCCGCCGAGCAGCCCGCCGAAGGCCCCGGCGTTGAGCACCGCGTCGAAGTACACGCGCTTGTCGATGACCTCGTGGCGGTGCGCGCCGGGCAGGCCGATGCGGAACGGCGGCGGTGCCGGCAGGTCGGGATTGGTCGCGCGCACCTGGTTGTAGCGTTCGAGCTGGGCGGCGTAGCGCTCCTCGCTGGATGTCACCGCCTGGCGGATCTCGTCGTCGGTGACGCCGAGCGCATGGAAGACCATCGCCTTGGTCGCCAGATCGGCCGCCGTGCAGACCACCACCAGCAGCAGGAACCAGCGGTAGCGGTAGAGCAGTCGTGTCATCAGGTGCGGTGCGGTGAGGCAGTACGCGCGGAGCGCGAGCCGACAAGGAGGCAATCGCCAGGCGGACGATACGCGGCCCGGCCGACGGAAGTCAACGCGCGCTGCCGTGGCGTCCGGCAGTGCCCCGTTCCAGCGGGGCCCGCGCTCTGTTATGAGCCATGCGCCGGCGCGCTCCGCGCCGCCACCACGGAAGCCCCGTTCGTCGACCCTGCACGCGACACACGCGACCACAATGTCCAACACCACGCCACGCACGCCCGCCCCGCGGGTAGCACGCTACGAAGCCACGCCCGGCCAGGTGAAGAAGGCCCTGCTGCTCTTCTCCGGCGGCCTCGACAGCTCTGTGATGGTGCACTGGCTGCGAGAGAACTACGGCTGCGAGGTCGTCTGCTTCACGCTCAACCTCGGCGACCCGCACCTCGACGGCGAGGAGATCAAGGCCAAGGCGATCAAGCTCGGTGCAGCCGAGGCGCACTGCATCGACGTCATCGATCGCTACGCCGAGGAGATGCTCGCGCCGGCGATCCTCGCGAACGCCGACTACCAGGGCGGCTACCACCTCTCGTGTCCGCTCGGCCGCGTGATGATCTCGTCGGAAGCCGTGCGCATTGCCAAGGCCACCGGCTGCGACGCCATCGCCCACGGCTGCACCGGCAAGGGCAACGACCAGGTGCGCTTCGACAGCTACATCCAGACGCTCGAGCCCGGCATGAAGATCATCGCGCCGGTGCGCGAGTGGAACATGGGCCGCGAGGAGGAGTACGAGTACGCGAAGCAGCACGGCATTCCGGTGCGGCCGCCACGCCTGTCGGACAGCGGCGCGTCGTACTCGCACGACGACAACCTGTGGGGCTTCACGGCCGAGGGTGGCGACATCGAGTACCCCGACCGCGTGCCGCCACTCGACGAGATCCTGCGCCTGTGCACGCCGCCGCAGCAGGCGCCGGACGAGGCCGAGATCGTCGAGATCGACTTCGAGGACGGCAAGCCGGTGGCGCTCAACGGCCAGTCGATGAAGCTCTCGACGCTGATCGCGCAGCTCAACAAGATTGGCGGCCGTCATGGCGCCGGCTTCACGGTGCTGATCGAGGACCGCATCGTCGGCCTGAAGGTGCGCGGCGTGTACGAGAACCCGGCCGCGCACATCCTGATTGTCGCGCACAAGAACCTCGAGAAGCTGGTGAACACGCGCGACCTGACCGACATGAAGGCGATGATGGATCGCCGCTGGGGCAACAACGTCTACGACGCGCGCTACTACGACCAGACGATGCCGGCGATCAACGCGTTCATCCGCGAGGCCAACGTCGGCGTGACCGGCACGGTGAAGGTGCGCCTCTACAAGGGCAGCGCGCTGGTGGTGGCGGTGACGAGCCCGAACGCGCTGTTCGACGCCAACCTGGCGACGTTCGAGCGCGTCGAGGAGATGGGGTTCAACACGGCCGCGAGCGCGCCGTTCATCGAGCTGTACTCGCTGCAGAACCGTCAGGCGTACGCGATCGCGCACCACGGCAAGCGGATGGCGCCCGAGCCGGCGAAGCCGTCGCCGAAGTTCGGCGCGAGCGAAGGCGCGGGTTGATGCGATCGGATGTCATCGCGCCGGATGATCCGCGATGCCGTCGGCGCTGGCTGCGCTCGATGGTCTCTCGGTGGGCGATGCATTCGGACAGCGGTTCTTCATCGACGCCGCCATCGTGACACGCCGGGTGGCGCAGCGCGCGCTGCCGGACGGCCGGTGGTGGGTGACCGACGACACCTGGATGGCGTTGTCGGTGGTCGAGGTGTTGCGACGCGCCGGGCGCATCGATCAGGACCAGCTCGCGCGGAGCTTCGCCGGGCACTATCACCCGTCGCGCGGCTACGGCGGCGGGATGCGCAGCCTGCTCGAACGACTGCGCATCGGCCAGCCGTGGCAGGAGGCGTCGGCCGCGCAGTTCGACGGCCTCGGATCGTTCGGCAACGGTGGCGCGATGCGCGTTGCGCCGCTGGGTGCGTGGTACGCCGACGACGTGGATGCGGCAGCGGCGGAGGCGGCGCGCTCGGCCGCCGTGACACACGCGCATCCGGAGGGCGTCGCGGGCGCAGTCGCGGTCGCCGTTGCCGCGGCGCTCGCGTGGCAGTCGCGCGACACGCAGATTGACCCGACCACCTGGCTGCTCGCGATCGCCGAACGCACACCGGCAGGCGACACGGCGGCCGGCATTCGTGAGGCGGCGGAGGTCGCGCCGGACACACCGATCGCGCATGCGGCAGCCCGCCTCGGCAACGGCGAGCGCCTGTCAGCGATGGACACGGTTCCGTTCAGTCTGTGGATGGCCGCGACGCGCGAGGCCGACTTTGCGACTGCGATGTTCGACACCGTCAGCGCGCTTGGCGATCGCGACACGACCTGCGCGATAGTCGGCGGAGTGCTTGCTGCCCGTCACGGAAGGGAATGCATCCCTCCTGCCTGGCTGGAGCATCGTGAGCCGCTTCCGGACTGGACCGTGTGAGCGACGCCCTCGCGGGTCGCGCCTGCATCACACCTGCCCGAACACCATGTCTCCATTGAAGCCCACGGGCTGCTGCCCGTGGGTAACCTGGCGGGTGGCACCGAGGACTCGTCGTGGACGACGAGCCAACACCGTTGGGCGTTGGATTGCGCTCGCCGACTCGCGAGTGGTCGCTCGCACCCGCCGGGTTACCCACGGGCGGCAGCCCGTGGGCTTGAATGCGGCGCGTGCGCATAACGCTTGAACCCGCCGCCCGCACTCACACCTCGCTGACTTCCTGCATCACCCAGCGGAACCCGACCTGCGCGTAACCGCGCAACGGCATCACCGCAAACCGGCGCGTCGTCGTGGCCGGGCCGCCAAGAATCTCCGGCGCGCCACGACACACAAAGAATGACCAGTCCGGATTGAAGCCCGGCGCGAAGTAATCGAACACCGGCACGCGCTGGCCGCCCGGGGTGGCGCGGATGTCCTGGCGCTGGTTCTGCAGGTTGTTCTCGAATCGGTTGTAGCCGGTCTCGGTTTCCTGGTAGCGGTCTTCGGT
>JBFWQT010000061.1:18357-19725 GCA_050249295.1 Planctomycetota bacterium | reverse complement strand
CGACTCCGACGACTCCAATGCGGTGGACGAGGTCGCGCAAACCGTGACCACCCGCCTGCCCGGCTCGATGACCGCGCCCGCGCCGGCGCCCCCACCCGCGGCGGCACCGGTCGAGCCCGCGAAGCCAGCTCCCGGCGCGGCCACCACCATGCGCCTGCCCACCATCACGCCGCCGGCGGCGAGCGCCACGCCCACCGCGTCGCCGTTCGCCGCGGCCGGCGCGCCCGCGCCCGCTGCCGCGCCGGTCGACGAGCCCGAAGAGTCGGGCGGCATGGACGACTACCTCGCATCGTTCGACAGCGGCGCCGACCTGCTGGCCACCGCACCCACGCCCGTGCCCGCCGCGGCTGCCACGCCCGCGGCCAAACCCGCCGAACCGGAACCCGAGCCCGAACCGATCACCGCGGCCGACATCGACCGCATGGACGGCAAGGGTGGTGACGACGACGACGACGGCGGCTGGGACACCGACTCCGACGACGGCTGGAACTCCGACGAGTACCAGGCGGTACCGTCGGACGAGTTCAACGCTATCCAGGACGCAGCCGCTGCGGCGGCGGCCTCGCTCGGCTCGCTGGGTGGCCCGCCACGGCCCACTGCGCCGGGTCCGGTGGACCGTGCCAGTCGCGAGGCCGAGGCGCGCGCGCGTCACCAGAGCGAACTGCAGCGTCGCAAGGCGATCGCCGAGGAGCGTCGTCAGGCCGAGCTCGAGAAGCGCAAGGCCGCGACCCGCGAGCGCGCCGCCCGCCAGTCCGGCCGCCAGGGTGCCGTCGGCTCGTCCGAGATGAAGGCCGCGGCCGCCGGTGCCGCGGCTGCCGCGTCGCAGCCCGCTCCGAAGCCGGCCGCCGCCGCGAAGAAGAAGGACAGTGGTCGCTCGGCCCGTCTGGAAGAGGCCCGTCAGAAAGCCAAGGAGCGGCTCGAGCACCTCAGCAAGCCCGAGGTGAAGAAGTACTCGGTGGAGCTGTCGGTGCCGGACAAGAAGGGCGCGCTGAAGAAGTTGCTCAAGATGCTCTCGTCGCAGCCGTACCCCACGGAGGGCATCGACGTGGAGCTGGCCTTCGAGAACAAGCAACCGCTGGTGATCTGCGCCAACGACCTCACGGCCGAACAGGCTCGTTCGCTGCTGGCCGCGCTCGACAAGCTGAAGTGCTACGCGCGCGTGAAGAAATAGCCGCGCCGACTTTCTGCTGTGCCGTGGTGCCGGCTTCCAGCCTGCACCCACTGTGGTGCGGGCTTCCAGCCCCCCCTCCAGCCAGCACCACACCAGCTCCCGCTCAGACTCCGGGGCCGTCCGTCCCCGGCTCGCCCGCGCCTCCCGCTTCGTCCACCTGGAATTGCGGCAGCACCTCGTGCACCAGGATCACGAAG
>JBFWQT010000061.1:0-18257 GCA_050249295.1 Planctomycetota bacterium | reverse complement strand
CCCCCCTCCAGCCAGCACCACACCAGCTCCCGCTCAGACTCCGGGGCCGTCCGTCCCCGGCTCGCCCGCGCCTCCCGCTTCGTCCACCTGGAATTGCGGCAGCACCTCGTGCACCAGGATCACGAAGCCGGGCAACAGCTCACGCCACTCGTAGCGGCCCGGCTCGGCCTTCATCACCTCGCGCATCGCCGTCGCCGCGTCGGCCGTCAGACGAATCTGCAGCACGCCCTCGGCGGTATCCAGCCCAAGGCCGGTGGTCTCACCTTCCTCGGCCGGCAACACCTCCACGCCGGCACCCTGACTGACCATCACGAAGCGACGGCCGTAGCCGATGCGGCGCTCGAGCATGCGCACGAACTGCTGTGCGGCCGGCAGGTCGAGGTGCAGCTCGAGCATCGCCGGCTCGTCCTTCGCCGGCTTCTCCTCCGTCGCGCCGGCGCGCATCAGCAGCAGGCCCTCGACCAGCGCGGCGCCCTGCGACGAGCCGTCGCGCGCCGCACCCTCTTCCACGGCCGTGCGGAAGGCCGCGTCGTCGGCCAGCCATGACGGCCGCGAGAGCGACGTGACGAGCAGCGGGTCCTTCTTGCGCGCCAGCTCGAGCACGCCTTCGGTGTTCCAGTCCTGCATCGCGGCCAGCTCGTCGAGATGGATGCCGACAATCTGCAGGAAGCCGGCCTTGCCGAACGGGCTCTCGAACTCGTCGGGCAGGTCGGGGTCGCGCATCAGGCAGATCGCGCGGATGCCGGTTTCAATGTGCTGCACGATCGGCGAGTTGAGGTTCATGTAGTGGAACTCGCGGAACGTGCGGCCGGTCTGGAAGACGTAGCGGCCGAGGTGATGCAGGAAGCTGAGCGCCCACATCGGCGGCTGGTCGCCGTCAGCCTCCTCGCGCACGAGCCGCCACGTGAGCTCGTGGCCGAAGCCGCTCATCTCCGCGATCTCGCTCTCCTTCTCGAACAGCTCGGTGAAGCCGTAGGTCACGAGGTGCCAGTGCGGCGGGCTGCCGTCGCGGTCAACTTTCCAGGCGCTGATGCCGTCGAGCGGATCGGGCCCGCCGTCGCGCCACGACTGCGCAACGCCCCAGTGGCCGTGCGGCGGCGTGTCGGGGTAGACCTTCGCGAGCGCGCGATCAATCGCGATCCAGCCGGGCGCGGGCGGCGGCGCGAGCTGGCCGGGCCTGTCGGTACCGTTGCCGCTGCTCGTGCCGCTGGTGGTGTCGGGAGTGTGGTCGTCCGCCATGAACCCGTGGATGTTGTTGCCGGATCGCCATTGCCGCGGCGTTGTCGCAGGTTGATGCGCGTCCTGCAAGGAACGCGCGCTGGTGTCTGCTGTGGTGCAGGCTTCCAGCCTGCACAGGTTCTGGCAGGGCTGTGGTGCAGGCTGGAAGCCTGCACCTCAACAAACCAGCTTCTGGACAATTGTGCAGAAATACAAGAACACAACAACTCATGGGCTGAACTTGACCGCTACAGTGAACCCGCCCCTTCAACCGGCCTGCACCGGGCCGTTCTCGAGCGCGCGCGTCACCCAGCGGATCGGCCGCAGACGCCCATCCGACGGCCGCTGGCGGGTGCGCTCCTGGTACTCGGCGATGTCGCGCTCGAAATCGGCGTGCGTGTAGCCGGGGCGGCCGTAGCGGAAGTGCAGCTCGAGGTTGGCCACCGCGAACGCCTGGAAGTCGATCTCGCCGCGCAGCCGGGCGCGGACCAGCGAGCGGATCGCCCGCGTGAACTCGTCGCGCGAATCGGCCGGGTGCGACGCGGCCGCCTCGCTGGCGGCGCTGATCGCGGCCGCCGAGAGCACCGCACTCTCGGTGGCCGGGGGCGTGGTGGTGGTGTCCCGCGGGTCGCGCGAGTCCAGTCGATCGAACAGGGGGCAGCTGGTGTTGAGCGTCATCGTCGGGCTCCGGTCTACTCGTCTGGACTGCGCAGCGCGGTCGTCCTGCGCGCTCACGTGAAGAGTAGGCCGTGGGTCTGACACGACCCCGTGTCGTGAACCCGATTTCTGACACATGGCCGGATATAACCCGCATGTGGGCATGGCTTTAAGAAATAGTGTACGCTCGGATTTGGCGCGCGTATTGCCAAGAACCCCAAGAGAAACGCCAACCGCCGCCGCACCTTGCAGGCATGCCCGGAAGCAGGCTGGAAGCCTGCACCACAGCCTGGCAGGATCCCCTGCGGTGCAGGCTTCCAGCCTGTTCCTGGTGTGGTGCAGGCTTCCAGCCTGCTTCCTGGTGTGGTGCAGGCTTCCAGCCTGTTCCAGGTGTGGTGCCAGGCTTCCAGCCTGCTTCCTGGTGTGGTGCAGGCTTCCAGCCTGCTTCCCCGTTCAGTCCGCCACCAGCTTGCCCAGCGCACGCGCCGGCGGCTCGTGGGTCGGTGCGAGCCGGCTGTCCTCGCCGCGCCGGATGCGGCGGCGATCGAGCCAGACCATGCCGTAGCGCGCGAACACGCTGAACGCCTGCACGCCGGCGATGACCATGCCGGTGGCGCCCGCGCGCCAGCCGCCCTTCACAAACATGTCGCGGCACCAGCGCAGCGGCCCCATCGTCAGCATCGCCAGCGTGGAGACGCGACGACCGTCGCGCACCATCTGCTCGGCCCCGGCGCGCGCGTACATGATGTTCTTCTGGATCAGATGGAGCAGGTCGCGGTACGGCTCATGATCGAGCTCCTCGCGCAGCGAGCCGACCTCGCCGTCGCCGTCGACGATCACCGACTCGTGCACGAGACGATCGTTGAACCGCCCCTGCTCGCGGCGGAACAGGCGCGTCACGCGGTGCGGCCACCAGTTGCAGCAGCGGATGATCCGCCCGTCGAAGCGGCAGCGCCGGCTGACGTCGTACGCGGGCATCGCAGATCCGGAGTGAATGATCGCCGTGATCTCGTCGGCGAGGTCGGGCGAGATCCACTCGTCGGCGTCGATGTTCATCACCCACTCGGTGCGGCACATTTCCAGTGCGCGGTTCTTCTGCGCGCCGAAGCCGTCCCAGTGCGTGTGCGTGGCCACCTCGGCGCCGCGCTTGCGCGCGTAGTCCACGGTGCCGTCGTCGGATCCGCTGTCGAGCACCACGACGTGGCCGGCGAAGCGGCACGAGTCGAGGCAGCGCGGCAGGAATCGGCGCTCGTTGTGCGTGATGATGAAAATGGTCAGTTCGTGCAGGACGGCGCGGCCGGCGGCGGGGTCGTGCACGGCGGCGCGATGGGCCGGCTGACGCTCGCCCACCTCGTTCAGCACAGCAATCGCGACTCCGCCGTGACCGTTGCCGTTGCCGCCGTTGCCGTTGCCGCCGTTGCCGTTGCCGTTGCCGTTGCCGCCGGAATGACTGTTGCCGTTGCCGCCGCGGTATGTGCCTGCGGCCGGAATGGGCGCAACCTCTCCGGCCACAGTGGGTTCGGTGGGGACGAGTGGGGCAGTCAGGTTTCGGTCGTCGGTCACAGGGCTTGCAGGACGCGGTCTCCGCCGGGGCTGGCGATGCGTGAGTCTACCCGCATGATACGCATCCTGACAACCGGAGTCGGCCGGAAGCGCGCGACCTGGTTTAACGCACGGGCTGGCCCGTCGTTGGCCCGGGGCACGAGTCGCGGCTCTTGTTCACGCGGGCAAGGGCAGGGCAAGGCACTCAGATGCAGGAGTGAGTGGTAGCTCGGGGATGCAGACTGCAACTTCAAGCCCACGGGCTGCCGCCCGTGAAGCATCAACGACGCATCGACCACGCGAGCGAGCACACGACCACACCACGCAACGCGCAACGCGCGACTCCACCACAAGGCGCGATCGGAAGGATTGCGGAACTGCACGGTTACCCACGGGCAGCAGCCTGTGGGCTTGAACGGAACTCCAACCTCTCCGTGTCCTCCGTGCCCTCTGTGTCCAATCCTCTTCCCGCATTGCCTCTCTCCTGCGTCTTGCGGTTGCACTGGAGCGGGCAGACGATGCGCGCCACGAACAAGAGCCGCGAGGGCAAGCGAGCGAGCGGGCCGAGGGACATTGCGCTCTCGAACCCACGCATGGACCATTGCGATGTCGATGAACGCGAGGGGGATTCGTGATCGCAACGTCCACTGTGCCCGCTCGCTCGCGCTCGCGGCTCTTGCTCCAACGCGCATCGGGCACATTCCACTCCCTCTGGTCGCAACGGTGACTCGAACGCGGAGAACGAGGCGGACTTGCAATCTCACCTGCAGCCGGGATTGATCAGTGACCGCGGGCTTTCACTCGGATGCAGGCTGGAAGCCTGCACCACACCGGATGCAGGCTGGAAGCCTGCACCACATCGCCGCGCGGGCGGCCGTACTATGATGCTTCCTGCCGTAGTCGCAGTCGCATCGCGCTCGCCTCGCCGCTGAATGCCGAAGTTCCTCGACACGCTGGCCCATCGCTGGGCGTACACGTTCCTGCGGTCGCACATCGAGATGATGCGCGATCCGACAGCCAATCCGGTACGCAACCGCAGCATCCTCTTCCGGTTCTTCGCCGATCTCACCTTCGAGGAGTTCTTCTCGGGCGGCGAGCCGGGCAAGCCGTGGTTCATCGACGTCACGATCAAGCGCACGCGCGCGGGCAGCGGTGACGAGCTGTTCCGCGCACAGGAACTCGGCCGCGTGGTCAGCGAGAGCCCGGCGCCGATCGCGCTGCTCAGCCCGCCGGGCTCGGGCAAGACGACGCTGCAGCTGTACTCGTTCTTCAACTGCCTCACGCCGGGGCAGCACCTGTACGAGGCCGGGTTCGTGCCGTGCTTCGTCAGCGGCCACCAGGTGCGCGAGAGCATCGAACACCAGCTGCAGGCCAGCGTGGGCATGGGCGGCTTCAGCATCGACGAGCTGCGCAGCTACCTCGCGAGCACGAATGCGCTGCTGTTCCTGATCGACCTCAACCGCGTGCCGGTGCATGAGCAGGCCGCGTTCGCCGCGCGCATCACCGACCAGCTCGCGACGGCCGACACGTTCCGCGCGCGTGGCCACCGGCTGATCGTCGCCGCGCGCAACCGGCCGGAGCTCGCCAACCAGCTGTTCGGCGCGGGCTACGACATGTGGAGCATCGAGCCGCTGCCGCGCCAGCAGATCCAGCAGTTCCTGGAGGACACGCTGGCCGGCGCCACGCTCTCGCAAAGCCAGTGGGCGATGCTGCACGCGCTGCTGGCCGAGCACGGCGAGCTGCTCTGCAATCCGTTCCACCTCTCGCTGATCACCATATTGCTCAGCCGCGACCCGGAGCGCATCGGCGAGATCAACAGCACGGGCAAGCTGTTCAAGCTGGTCACGGAGCAGATTCTCGCGCAGGAGTTCCCGCAGTGGGACCCGCTGGACAACGCGCGCGAGCCGCGGCCGCGCACCACGCTGGAGACGCGCGTGCACCCCGGCGACATGGTCGTGCAGCAGATTGCCGGCGCGATGGCCGAGGCCGGCGTGCGCAGCCTCGACGTGGACGACACGTTCCCCGACCTGATCGAGGCGATGTGGGTGCGCCACCACAAGAGCCCGTGGTGGCCGCGTCGCAGCGGCGCGCCGCTGAGCGGCCTGGAGCTCGAGCCGCTGCTGAAGGAACACGCGCTGTTCCGCATCTCGCCGGAAGGCTCGCACGTGCTCTGGCTGCACGACACATTCCAGGACTTCTACGCGGCGAAGAGCCTGGCGTACGACCCCGAGAGCGGCGCGTCGCGCCTGCGCTCGCTGGATAGCGGCGGCCGCCTGGACCCGCAGTGGCTTTCGCTGCTCGAGTGGCACAGCACGCATCCGCGCTGGGCCGAGTTCCTGCCGATTCTCGTGGACCTGCTCGAGCCGCCGCAGTTCGAACAGCTCGTCCGGCTGTGGTGCCTTGCGCGCTTCACGCTCGACGAGCACGGCCATCGCGTGCTGCGGCCCGACCCCGAAGGCCGCGCGCCGAACCGCTTCATCCTCAAGAACATCGTCTCGTTCCTCGAGCGCCTCGGCTGGACCGACGAACTCGAACGGCTGATCCAGCCGCCGTTCCTCGCGCTGAAAGTCCGGCAGCTCGGGCCGGTGGCGATCCTGCCCGACCTCGAAGCGCGCGTGCGCTTCCTGCTCGAGCGCTGGTTCCGCGACGGCGACGCGGTGCGACTGACCGAGGCGATCATCTGGCTCGCCGTCGATCGCGCGATGGTGCAGGAGGAAACCGAAGGCGGCACGATCCTGCGCGAATACCTCGACGGCGCCGCCTCGCTGGGCAGCACGCGCGCGCGCATCGACTCGCTCGACGACCCGGCCTACCGCTTCTTCCACCTGCTGCTGCTGGCCGAGGGCCTGGTGCGCCGGCGGCCCGACGACCCGCCACACGAGCCGTCGCGCGGCCGGCTGGAAGAAGCCGAGACGCTGCTGCGCGAGGCGTTCTCGCTACCGGTGTCGTCGGTGCAGCTGTTGCGGCAGCAACGCGACCGCTGGCTGGCGACGGACCTGCTCGACTGCTGGGCGACGATCAACGCGGCCGACCTCGACCCAGACCTGTTCGAGCGCTTCTTCCGCAAGCTCGACCTCAACCGCAAGCACATCGGCGACACGCTGCGGCTGATCATCGCGCGCGACGGCCTGTGGCGCGCGGTGCAGCTGATCGAGCGGCTCGAACCCGACCCCGAGGAACGGCGCCACTACAAGAACGCGCTGAAGGAAGTCGTCGCGCACTACTCGCACCAGGGCTTGTACCAGCGCGCGCTGGATGTCGTGGCGCGCGCCGCGCCGCACCAGGCCGACGAACTGGTCGGCACGATCGTCGAGCACGCGATCGCGCATGCGCAGTTCGACCGCGCGCGCGAGCTGATCCGCCGCATCACCACGCCGCAGTTGCGCGAGTACCTGCACGCCGTGCTGCGCGGCAACCGGCGCGGCAAGCGCGTCACGCCGCCGGCGCGCGAGGAGATCCTGCCGCGCTGGGATGCGCCCGACGGCGCGGGCGGCGACACCGAGACTGACCGGCAGCCGGGTGACGGCGGCCCACCCGAGGTCCGCTCGTTCTTCGTCAAGCGTCGCACCGACCTGCTCGAATCGTTCCTCGACACGGCCGCGCTGGCGCATCGTCCGCCGGGCGAGGGCAGCCACCGCCGGCTGACGATCTTCTCCGACCCCGAGCGCGCGGCGATCCTGGCGCGCTGGGGCTTCTGCTGGTGGCAGGCCGGCGAAGTCGAAGAGTCGGCCGCGAACTTCGGCGCCGCGCTCGAGCTGGCCAACGAGTTGCCTGACGACCCGGCCAGCGTGTTCACGCTGTTCGAGCTGGTGCGCCATCTGCATCTGGCCGATCGTGAGAGCGAGGCCGGGCCGTTGTTGCGCCGGATAGGCACGCTGGTGGAGCTCTCGGAGGCGCGTGAGGCGCGTGATCAGAAGGACGTGCGCGCCACGCGCAACGGCGACACGGCCGAGTACGCGCCGCGCGGGCGGCAACCGCTGCGCATGCATGTGGCCGAGCAGTTCGCGTACTGGGGTCTGCTGCAGCCGGCCGAGGAGCTGATGCACGATCTGCCGCGCGAAACCTGGTACACGCGCGGCCGCTTCTACGCGCACTACCTGCGCTACCTGCTGGCGCACGACGGCCCGGCCGCCGCGTTCGAGTGGTTCCATCGTCAGCCGCGCGCGTCGCGCGAGCGCGATCGTCGCTGGCAGACCTGGGAGCGCTGCGGCGAGGCGCTGGCGGCCGGTCATGCGGCGCTGGCAGCCGACGACATGACGGCGTGCCTGCAGCACTTCGACGAGGCGCGCGCGATCGTCAACGCATTCCGGACGAATCGCGAGCTCGAGCCCTACATGAGCTACTTCCGCGGGCAGATGCTCAGCGGCCTGGTGCTCACGTGTCTGCACCACGAGGCGCTGCGTCCGATGGCCGGCCGCGAGATTCTCGCGATGGACAGCGGACCGATGCGTGCCTTCTGCGTCGGTCACTGGCTGCGCCTGGCGGGCGACGAGCGCATGCCCGACGGCCTGCTCGACAACGCGCTGCAGGCGCTCGGCCGTTACGATCGTGCGTTCTTCCGTGGCAAGTTGCGCACGATGAAGAACTGGGCCGAGGCGATGGCGGTGCTGCCCGACGCCGTCTGGCGCCCGTGGGTCGGCCGCTGGCTGGACGAGGTGGCGAGCGACCCGCGGCTGATGCGCTACCTGCTGGCCGACATCGGCTGGATGCTCTCGCGCCGCGATCCGACGCGCCGCAAGCGCCACGAGACGCTCGATCGCGTGCTCGCGCACTGCACCGAAGCGAACACCGTGTATCGTCGCGGCACCGAGTGAGTATCACGCCATGACTACAAGAGGACTGCTGGATCGCCTTCTGGTTGTGGCGGCGAGCCTGACGGTGTTCGCCGCGACAATGGTCCCGCTTGCCACGGTCGTGGCGGTGCTGTGCTGGCCGCGTTCGGCTCAATCGATGGTGTTCGTCAACTGCGCGGCGCTCGCGTGGGCGATGTCCGTGTTCGCATTGACCTCCTGCATTCATCACGGCTTCGCAGCCGTCCGACTGCGCGTGCTGCTCATGTTGGCCGCGTTGGTCGGCGTGGCAGCGGTGCCCAACATCGTGCAAGGCGGCGCCGGCGCCATCCCGATTGTCTGGTCCATGCTGGCTGTGTGGCCGATGTTCGTGTTGTTCGTTCTGCTGTGGCCCGACCCGCCGCCAGCGGCGTGCCCCGATCCCATGGCCAGCAGAGAGGCGGCAGACGATGACACCTCGGCCTTCGAGGAGACTGTCAACGATGCGTTTGCCTGCACGATCGCAACGGCACTGGCGACGCGCGCGTTGTTCTGCTGGATTGCGCCGCCTCTGTTTCCGATCACTTCAGAGGGCACGCTCGCCCTGACGGCAGTGTCTGTGTGGGTTCCCATGCTCATCATGCTCGACCGCCGGTCGGCTGTGCCCGGTTGGTTCCGGCTGTCCAGGCGCGTGGGGCTGATATCGGTCGGTGTCCTGGTTGCCACGGCGCCGGGGCTTCTTGCAGTGGGTCGCGCCGATTTCCTGAGCGTCGCGGTCGGGCATGTGTTCGGCACGGTGTGGATTGTGACCGACCGCGCTGGCGTGCAGACGCCGAGCCGTACTGACCGCTTTGTGGCATGGGCCGCACTGACGGCCGTGCTGGCACCCATCCTGTGGATGACCGCATGAATGCTCGATATGACCCTGGATGCTCTCGCGCCGCAAGCGACACGAGACGCGCGAGCGCGTGCTCGCGCACTGCACCGAAGCGAACACCGTGTAACCGTCGCGGCACCGAGTGAGGGGCGCTACTCGCGACCGAGGTGCAAGCCTCCGGAGTCTGGTATTGGGGCGAGCGCTCGGCGCCACCACGTCTGTGCCACCAACAGAGTCATGTGCTGGTCCCAGAACCAGACTCCGGGGGTCTACACCCCCGGCTCGCCCGGAGGGCTGCTCGACGGGACGATTACTCGGATGCGCTGTAGTAAGTCCCCGGAGGGGAGTGCGGTCGCCCTCGTGCAAGCGTCGTGCGCTTCGTCGGTGCACCCCTCCGGGGACTGACGTCCCCGGCTCGCCCGGATCGATCGTGTGCCGTCAGCGGCGATCAGTCGCCGGCGCCGGTGATCACGAACTCGAGCGAGGTGTAACTCTCGAACTCGCCGGTGACGGTGAACTCGATGGTTACCTTGCCGCCGTCATTGAGCCACTTCTTGTAGCGGCCCTGCGACTTCAGCTCCTTCA
Source organism: Planctomycetota bacterium (assembly GCA_050249295.1). Classification (GTDB taxonomy): domain Bacteria; phylum Planctomycetota; class UBA8742; order SKZP01; family SKZP01; genus JBFWQT01. The sequence goes on along the minus strand of JBFWQT010000061.1, from coordinate 8,609 downwards.
CCAGTGCGCCGGCCGTGGCCTGCGCGACCAGCTGCTTCGTGAGTTCCAGCTTGATCGCGGTCAGCGCGTCGGCGTCCTCGTTGGTGCCGAGCGAGCGCGACGTCTCGACCTGCAGCACCACCGTGTCGCCCTGCAACTTGCCGTCAGTCACCTTGTGCTCGGGCGTCTCCGGCTTCGCGCCGGGCACCTTCAGTGAGGGCGACAGACCGCCATCGGAGCCGATCTCCGAGCTGACGGCGGTGGCGCCGAAGCCGGCCGACAGCACCGCGCCGCCACTCGCCAGCGCTGCGCCGTTGGTCAGCAGGTCCTTCAGCATCACCGACACCATGCCGACGCTGGTGCCCTCCTCGCCTTCGGCCGGCTTGATCTGCACGTCGATCGTCACCTTGCGCTCGTCCATCTGGTTGGTCGACACGTCGAACCACGAGTTGAGGTTCGGATTCCAGACCGGATCGATGCCGGCTTCGGGCGCCACGACGCGGCCGTCCGGCAGCGTGATGCGCACCTGCAGGTCGGGGCGGTTCGCGCCGGGCACGCGCTTCGCTTCCTTGTCGATCGCGTCGATCGCGGCGGGGCTCGGTGTGTTGGGCTGCAGCTTCGCGGCGTTGGCCTTCAGCGCGTCGGCCGACTTCTTCAGCGAGGCGTTTTCCGGGCCGGTCCAGGCGCTGCCGTCGGCCTTCACCGGGCTGACCAGCAGGTGGCGGAACGACACGCGCCAGATCTTCAGGCCGACGCGATCGAGTTCCATCTTCGCCCACGAGGCGGTGTCCTGGCCGGTCGCGATCGCGGCGGTCAGCTCGGTCTGCGCGGTGCTCCAGTTCTTCGCCGCCGAGGCCTCCTTCGCGGCCATGCAGTGCGTGGCGTAGTCGAGCTGCGCGTTGGCCTTCTCGCTGTCGCCGTGCGTCAGCGCATCGGTGAGCAGTTCCTTCGCCTTCGCCCAGTTGAACATCGACAGCTCGGTTTGCGCGAGGCCGTTGAGGCGCGCGAACTCGGCCTGCTCCTCCTGTGCGTGCACCGTGCGCAGGCCGTCGAGCAGGCTCTTGTACTTCGTCGGATCGAGCTCGGCCGCCAGCTCGGCCAGCGGAATCGCCTTCGCCTTCTCGCCCGCGCCGACCAGTCGCATCACTTCGTCGGCGGCCGGGTCAGCCAGGTTGTGCAGCTGGAAGTCCGCGGCCGAGAGCGTCGGCGCGTCGGTCGTGCTCTCCATCGCGCGACGGATCAGCCGGGCGGCTTCCACGTAGTCGGCCTTGTTCGCGGCCGTCGTCGCGTCGGCCAGATCCTTGCGGGCGCGCTGCAGGCCGATGTACAGGCCGAGCTCGTTCACCTGCGCGACCACTTCCGAGTCCGACGTCAGGTCGCGCGCCTCGTTGACCAGCTTGTCAGCCTCGTCGAACCGGCCGGCATCGGCGGCGCCGCGCGCGCTGATCAGCTTGTTCTGCGCCACGTCCTTCGCCAGCGTCGTGCGCATCTGCACCAGCTCGGCATCGCCGGGGGCGAGCGTCAGTGCGTACTCGACTTCCTTCAGCGCGGCTTCGACGTCGCCGCTGCTTTGCATGCCGTGGGCGCGTGTGCGCGCGTCGTCCAGCGCGTGGTTCAGTGCGTCGCTGTGCTTGCCCTGCAGGATCTGATCCGACGGCTGCTGCGAGAGCGCCATCCGGTAGTTGCTCTCGGCCGCGCGCCAGTCGCCGGTGGCAGCGGCCGCGTCGCCCTGCTTGACGTAGTCCACGCCGCCGCACGCGACGAGCGCGAAGGCGAGCGCCAGCACAACGGGGACCAACAGACCAGCACGGCGGCCGGGGTGAACGGACGACAACGACGAAGCCATAACCATGGATGCTCCTGCCGCGGGCAGCGGCAACTTCGGACCTATGTCCGGAACGGACGTGTCAGGACGCACGGGATTGTACAAGCGAGGGTACTGCACTCCTCAAATGCGGATCGATTCTGCAACCCCGATGAGCCAGCACGAGCCGCCGACCTGGGCCCGCACCGCCTACCGCTTCGACCTGCCGCCCGGGCTGATTGCGCAGCAGCCGGCCGACCGGCGCGACGAGTCGCGGCTGATGGTGGTGGGCGCGCCCGACGCTGACCGCGACGGCGGCCAGACCGTGCAGCACCGCGTGTTCCGCGAGCTGCCCGCATTGCTGCGGCCGGACGATCTGCTGGTGCTCAACTCCACGCGCGTGCGCCCGGCGCGCTTCTTCGCAACGCGGCCAACCGGCGCGCGCGTCGAGGTCCTGCTGATCGGTTGCGACGGCGAGTCGGCGCGCGCCCTGCTGCGCGGCAACAGCCCGCTGCGCGGCGGCGACACGCTGGTCGCCGAGGGCCACGGCGAGCTGCGTGTGGTCGGGCCGCCGGGCGAGGGGGGCGTGCGCGAGCTGGCGGTGCCCGGCGCGTGGCTGACGCGCGAGGTACTGCTGGCACTCGGTGCGCCGCCCCTGCCGCCGTACATCCGGCGCGAACGCGACGACCCGCGGCTGCGCGAGCTGGATGCGGAACGCTACCAGACGGTGTACGCGCGCGACGATGGCGACGACTTCTCGGTGGCTGCACCGACGGCCGGGTTGCACTTCACGCCGGAGCTGTTGCAGCAAGCCGTTGCGGCGTGCGCCGGCAAGATCGAACTGCAGCTCGAAGTCGGCCTCGGCACGTTCCAGCCAGTGCGCGCCGATGACATTCGCGAGCACCCGATGCACGCCGAGAGGTTCCGCTTGAGCGGCGACGCCTTGCGCACGCTGCGCGCGCATCGTGCCGGCGGCGGGCGTGTGGTGGCAGTCGGCACGACCAGCGCGCGCGTGCTGGAAACACTCGCGCAACATGACGCTGGTGCGACCGGTCTGCCGGCGCAGATCGCGGACATGCCGGGCGGCGGCGTCGAGGGCCAGACCGCGATCTTCATTCATCCGCCGCGTCGACCGTCGGGGTTCGATGCGTTGATCACGAACTTCCATCTGCCCGAGAGTACGCTGGTGATGCTGGTCGCCGCGTTGCTTGGCCGCGAGCGGACGCTCGACCTCTACCGCGAGGCGGTGGCGCGGAGCTACCGCTTCTTCTCGTACGGCGACGCGATGTTCATCCGGCAGTTCTGAGCGACCGGGCGCCCGCGCTGCGTCACGTTCAGACGATCTTCTGCGCCTTCAGCTCGGCCCACCACAGCGTGCGGATCTCGTGCGCGCCGCGCGCGTTGACTTCCATCACGTTACCCAGGTAGCGGCGGTCGGCCGGGGAGGCCATGCCGTGGCCCTTGAACGCCTTGTGGATGTCGGCCAGCTTCGCGCCGTGCGGCGGGCCGATCGCCGCCAGTCGCTCGTTCGCCTTCTTGACGAACGCGGGGAAGCCGGGCCAGTCGTACCAGCCCTTGAACTTGCCCTTGTTGTCGGTCGGGTCGTAGAGGTTGGTGTAGATGATCAGCGCGTCGGGCGCCTTCTTGCGCACCGCCTCGAGCACGGCGTTGTAGCGCTCGACAATGTTGTCGACGACGGCGCGCAGCAGGTCCTTCTCGACAAAGCCCGGCGCGAACCGCGTCAGCGAGCGCAGCAGCGGCTCGGTCCCGGCCGTCACGGTGACGAGCTTCGCGGCCTTCGGCAGTTCCGGCAGCTGGTCGCGCAGGATATTCTCGAGCGAGGTGCCGTTGATGGCGAGCGCTTCGTGCTGCGCGTTGGGGAAGGTGGACGCGAGGTCGAGGCCGTCGTAGTCGGGCCACATCTCGCCGACGTTGTGGAACAGCAGGGAGGCGGCGCCGCCGTCTTCCACGCCGGTGTATTCGTCGATCGAGAGATGGTCGCCGATTGATGCGTAGATCCAGGCGGTCATTTCGGGGCCTGCTGCTGCTGCGTGCGAGCGTTGCGTTGCGTCGCGAGACGTTGCGTTGCGAACGCGCTTCCGGAGGGGGCTGGCGGGCCAGGATGATAACTACCGCGCCGGCTGCCGCCAGCAGAAAGCGGTTCGTGTGCGGTTTGGCGGTCCGGGGTGCGAGCATGGTGGGTGTCCGGTGCGGTCGCTGCGCTACCGGCTCCACCGGCTTCGCATCGGGGTCGCATTGCGGGTCGGCGATGCGTCCTGGCTGCGCCATCTCGCTTGCCCGCAACCAGGCACCCGCGTACGCTTGACACCCCGCCGCCCCGCGCCCACCGCCGCACACACACGATGATCTCCGGCAAGGAAGTCCTGTTCGGCAAGATCGCCTTGCGCGAGGGGCTGATCTCCACGCTCCAGCTCAACGACGCGCTGGCGATGCAGGAGTTCTCCGGCTCGATCCGGCCACTCGGCGCGATCCTCCGCGAGCAGGGCGTGCTCACCGACGATCAGGTCGCGCACCTGCTGGCCGTGCAACGCAGCCTCGCGCGCAGCACCGACGGCCGCGAACGACTCGACGACTGCCGCGGTCTGCTGTTCGGCACGATTGCCGTGGCGCACAAGTTCTGCACCGAAACCCAGCTGCACGACGCGCTGCGTATCCAGGAAATTGTCGAACGCCAGCTCCCGCTCAGCGTCGGCGAGATCATGCTCAAACGGCAATACCTCACGAGCGACCAGGTCTGGCAGGTGCTGAAGCTGCAGAACCGCGCCGTCTACCTCTGCCAGCAGTGTGACGTCGTCTTCAACTATCCGTGCCAGGATCTCGACGACGATGACTCGGCCGACGGCAGCAGCGGCAGCGGAAGCGGCGACAGCCAGCGCGGCGGCGACACTCCCGCCCCGGTTTGCCTGCGTTGCGGCGGCCCGCTGGTGGAAGGCGCGCGCACCATCTCGCGACACGGCAGCGCGGTGAAAGTCGCCAGCAGCTCGTCGGTGCGCGGCCGCGCCAATGCCGGTGCCAGCGCCAGCAGCAGTGGCCGCCTTGCCGGTCGCACCGCCAGCGCCAGCGGCCGACGCAGCCTCGTGAGCGAGTCGGACATTGCGGATCCGCCGGCCGCGCCGGTTGCGCCTGCCGCGATGATCGCGTCGCCGCCAGCCCGCAGCACCGGCCCGCGCGTGTCACCGCCGCCCTCGCCCTCGGCGCGCCGGCCGATCTACGCGCTGGGTGCCAACGACCTGGCTGACGCGATGCGCGCAGCCGGGCAAACCAGCGCGCGACAGAGCGCCACCGAGAGCGGCGAGAACGACATGCCGCGTGCCGAGCGTCTGGCCCGCGCGAAGCTCGACGCGTTGCCTGACGAGCGACCGGTCGAGCCGCCGATGACGGATCGTCCGCCGGTTGCGCGCCGGCAGTCCAGCGCCAACTGGCGCCGGTCGGTGCAGTCGATGGCCACGGTGCGCATCATTGATGCCGAGGCGCCGACGCTCGCGAAGCCGGTCACGCCGGCGGGTGTGCCGCCGCCGCCGCCGAGGCAGGACGAGGCCGACGTCGTGCACGGCCGTCGGCTGGGCAACTACATCGTGCAGCGCGAAATCGGCCGCGGCGGCATGGGCGTGGTCTACGAGGCGCGCCACGTCGATCACCCCACCGCGCGCTTCGCGATCAAGTTCATCCGCAAGGATCTCTCGCGCAACGAGGTCTACCTGCGCCGCTTCCAGCGCGAGATCGCGCTCGTGCTCAGCCTCAACCACGCCAACATCGTCGAGACCTTCGAAACCGGCGTGAAGGACGGCTTCCACTACCTGGTGATGGAGTACGTGCAGGGCGAGAACCTCGGCGACGTGCTCGAGCGCGAAGGCCGCCTGCCGGTGCGCCGCGCGGTGGAGATCACGCGCCAGACCGCGCTCGCGCTATCGTTCGCGCATCGCCAGGGCATCGTGCACCGCGACATGAAGCCGGACAACGTGATCCTCGCGACCGGCGGGCCGCCCACCGCCAACTCGCCCGGCGGCGAGGTCGTGAAGATCACCGACTTCGGCCTGGCGAAAGACCTGGCTGGCCTCGACGACGCGCTGACGCTAACCGGCCAGCTGATCGGCACGCCGCACTACATGTCGCCGGAGCAGTGCCGCGGCGAGTACTCCGACCAGCGCTCCGACATCTACTCGCTGGGCTGCACCTTCTATCACCTGCTGACGGGCCGGCCGCCGTTCATCGGCGACAACTACCTCTCGGTGATGGAGCAGCAGAAGCACGAGCCGACGACGCCGCCGCACCAGATCAGCCCGGCCGTGCCGGTCAGCATCTCGTTCATCGTCGGCAAGATGATGGAGAAGAATCCGGACAACCGCTACCCGACGCTCGACCTGCTGCTGCAGCACCTGGAGATGTGGGACAGCGATCAGCTCGCCGACGAGCTGGCGAAGTTTGCGCCGGCGTTCGGCAAGGTGCGCGCGTTCGGCAAGCGGTCCGGCGACGAGATCAACGTCGGCAACGTGCAGCGCCAGGTGCGCGAGCAACTCGAGGCCGACCTCAAGGCGAGTCGCGCCGAGAAGGAGCGGCTGCGCAAGCGCGTGGAGAAGCTCGAGGGCCGCGTGCTGCGCCAGCGCGACATCCGCATTTTGCTGGCGGTGATCAGCGCGCTCGTGCTTGCGCTCGGCATTGTGCTCGGCATCCTGATCGGCCGCGGCGCGGTCTGACAGGTCCCGTGGGCTCAGGCGGAGATGACGATGTCGATCGGCGCGGAGTCCGGCAGGCCGCAGATGCCGCTGCCACGGAATCGCACCGAGTAGCGGCCCGGCGGCAGGTCGTAGCCGTCGAGCAGATCCACCTCGGCGCTCCGCTCCTCGCCGGCCGCCAGCGTGATGTAGTTGTCGTCGTCCGGCGCGGCGCGCTTCGCCATCATGCCGCCGTACTCCACTTCGTCGCCGGTGTCGGCCGCGACCACGACAAAGATGTCGTTGCGGATGCCCTCGATCGGCGTGTGGTAGTCGCAGAACGTTCGCGCCGCGCCGGTCGGATTGGCGACCGTGAACGTCACCCGCGTCGGCGATCCGGTTTCGGCGCGCAGCCGTGTGACCAGCCCGGCCGAGTCGATCCGGTCGTGAGCCATGTCCCTCTCCCTGCATCGACGAACCCGCACCACGCGCGACCACCAGACACTGCGGCGGCCTGTTGCGCAACCCTGTGCGGCGCGCGGTCGCGGGTGGTATATCGCGCCGCAGCACGGCAACTGCCCGGAGCGAGTGGTGGCGTTCCCGTTCTTCAAGCGGCGCACCAGAACCGACGTGTACCTCGTCGGCGACGGCCACGGGTGGGCCTCCGACAACAACACGAAGGACATCCGCGCGGCGATGATCCGCCGCGGCCTGAGTTGCGAATGCGGCACCGATCCGTCCGCGATGCGGCGCGGCGCCGTGCTCTACGTCAGCCGCTATGCACTGGTTCACAAGCGGCAGCGCGCCGTGATCCGTCGCAACCGCGCGTACGTCATCTGGTTCCACGGCGACCCGGCCGACGTCGAGTTCGCGGCGCTGTTCGGTCAGGTGATGGAGCGGCTGCCACAGATGCAGAAGCTGATCACGTCGTGCCGGATCACGCTCGGCCAGCTGCAGCACGCCGGCGTTCCGCCCGCGCAACTGGCGCTCGTGCCGCTCGGCGTCGACCTGCAGCAGTACCGCCCCGCAACGGCGGACGAGCGCGCCGCGATGCGCGCGAAGCTGGGCATCTCGCCAGACGCGCTGGTCGTCGGGTCATTCATGAAAGATGGCAGCGGGTTCGGCGACGGCATGGAAGCGAAGCCGATCAAGGGGCCCGACGCGCTGGTGCGGACGCTCACGCAACTGCATGCGCGCTTCCCGTCGCTTGTTGCCCTGTTGTCCGCGCCGGCACGCGGCTACGTGAAGCAGCGACTCGACGAGGCCGGTGTACCGTACCGGCATGTCGTGGCCGAGGGGCAGGCCGGGCTCGCGACGCTCTACCACGCAACCGACATCTCGCTGATCACGTCGCGCTGCGAAGGCGGGCCGATGACGCTGCTCGAGTCGATGGCGTCGCGCGTGCCGGTTGTGTCCACGCGCGTCGGCATGTGCGCCGATGTGATCCGCCATGGCGAGAACAGCATGCTGGCCGAGGTCGACGACATTGACGCGCTGGTCGCGCACGTCGCGCAACTGGCCGACGACCCCGACCTGCGCGCAGCGCTCGGATCGGCCGCGGTGGCCGATGCGGCCGGGTATGCCTGGCCGATCATCGCCGACCGCTACTGGCAGATGATGTTCGGCGACGCGGATCACCCGCAGCCGTGATCAGCCCGGCGGGAAGTGCTCGCCCGGCGGAATGAACAGGAAGCGGTACGGACCCACGACCACCTCGTCGTAGCGGTTGAGCGCGCGCGGGCCGTCGATGCGGGTGCCGTTGACGAACGTGCCGTTGAGCGAGCCGAGGTCGCGCACCGTCACGCGGTTGCCGTTGGCCTCGATCACCGAGTGCTCGCCGCTGCACTCGCCATGCGGCAGGCGCAACTCGTTGGTGCGACGGCGACCAAGGCCGACCTTCGGCCGGACCGGCGTGGCAGGCTGCACGGTGAGGTGCGCGTCGGCGCCTTCGCCAGCCTCGTCCGGGATCGCCGGCAGCGTGATCATCGCCGGGCCGACGAGCGGATCGACGACCGGAATCTGGCCACGGTAGTGCTCGAGCTCGGGCGGCAGCGGACCGTTGGTCGGGCGCCACCCGGTGACCGGCCCGGCCGCGTGCGGCTGCAGCGGCGGACGCGCGCCACCACCACCACCACCTCCAGGGCCAGCCTGGC
>JBFWQT010000060.1:0-19787 GCA_050249295.1 Planctomycetota bacterium | reverse complement strand
CCTCACGTACCTGTTCATCACGCACGATCTGCGCACGGTGCAGTACCTCGCCGACGAGGTCTGCGTGATGTACCTCGGCCGCATCGTCGAGCGTGGCACCACCGACGAGATCTTCGGCAACCCGCAGCACCCGTACACACGCGCGCTGCTCGAGGCGATCCCGGAGACCGACCCGACCAGCGGCGCGCGCAAGGTGGTGGTCAGCGGCGACGTGCCCAGCCCGATCAACCCGCCGCCCGGCTGCCCGTTCCATCGTCGCTGCGAACACGCGATGGAGGTGTGCCGCGCCGTGTGGCCGCAGACCGAGCGCACCGGCGGTCGTCACCAGGTGAACTGCTTCCTCTATGGCACCGGCGGCGCCGCGCTGCCGCCCGAGCTGGCCGGCACCTACGCGCCCGACCCGCTGCCCGCCGTGGTTCGCAAGGCGAACGCGTGAACGCCCGGGCAGGCGATGCAAACGGTCAACGGTGCGATACACTGGATGATGAATCCGACATACGGATGACAGCCGATGCCGTTCCCGCGTCCTCGCAAGCCCGCGCGCAAGCCGCCGTCCGACACAGGCGACGGCGTGCCCGACACGCGGCCGATGGGCGACGTGCGCGATACCGTGCCCGGCGACAGCGACGACACGCTCCCGACGATGCGGCCGCCCACCAGCGCCGACGAGGAGACCGTGGACGCCAGGCTCGCGCCGCCGGACGCGACGATCGCCGACGCTGACCGGCACCGCCCGGCCGAGAACGCCCTGAACGTGCTGCGCGGCGGCAAGTTCCACATCAACTTCAAGCAGGTCATCGGCGAAGGCGGCTCGGCCGTGGTGCGCACGGCGCGCGACCTCTCGCTGCGTCGCGACCTGGCGATCAAGCAACTGCGCAATCCGGGCGACGACCGCGCACGCGTGCGCTTCATCGACGAAGCGCAGATCACCAGCCAGCTGCAGCACCCCAACATCATTCCGGTGCACGAACTTGCACTCGACGACAGCGGCGCGCCGTTCATCGCGATGAAGCACGTGCACGGCCAGAGCCTGCGCGACGTGATCATCGAGCTGCACGCCGAGGGTGGCCCGCACGGGGCCCCCGATGCTGCCAGCAACGAACGGCGGCTGCTCGAGATCTTCCTCAAGGTGTGCGACGCGATGGCCTACGCGCACAGCCGGCGCGTGATCCACCGCGACCTCAAGCCGCTGAACATCATGGTCGGCGAGTTCGGCGAGGTGCTGGTGATGGACTGGGGCCTCGCACGGCCGTTCAGCCCGCTCGAAGCGCAGATGAAGTTCAGCGCGCATCCGGTCACGTCCGACCGCCGCCTGGCGGGCATCGACCAGACCAGCCACGACGGCGGCGCAATCGGCACGCTCTCGTACATGTCGCCAGAGCAGGCGGCGGGCCAGACCAATCTCGACGCGCGCACCGACATCTACTCGCTCGGCGCCATCCTCTACGCGATGCTCACGGGCTACGCGCCGTTCACCGGCAAAATCCGGAGCAGGTTCGCGAGCGCGTGCTGCGCGGCGACTTCCGGCCGCCCGGCGAACGCGCGCCGCACCGCCTCGTGCCGATCGAGCTGGAGGCCGTGACGCTGAAGGCGATGAGCCGCGAGCGTGATGCACGCTACGCCACGGTCGGCGAGCTGCGCGCCGACATCGAACGCTACCTGGAAGGCCGGGCGTTGCACTCGCTGCGCTACTCGCGCTGGCAACTGCTGGTCAAATGGGCGTCGCGCAATCGCACGGCCGTGCTCGGTGGCGCGGCGACTCTGCTCGCCGTGCTGATCGGCCTGGCGGCGGTCGTCGTGGTGCAGTCGGAGAAGCTGCAGGAAGCCGGGCGGCGTCACGACGCCGAAGCCAGAGCGGCGCAGGCTGCGCAAGACCGCGCGATTGCCGAGGCCGATCAGCGGCGCGTGCGGGCCGAGGCGCGGCAGTCCGAGCTCGAGCGCGAGCGCGCGGATGAGCGTGCGGCCCGCGAGCAGGCGGCGCGTCTCGCCGCCGAAGGCCGGTTCGAGGAGGCGATCACGCGGATGGGCCTGCGTGCCGCGCAGGATTCGTCGGCCGCGCGCGACGAGTTCCTGCGGCTGTTGGCCGAGAGCCGGCGCAGCGGCATGTCGCAGCCGGACTTCTTCCGCTCGATCCGGCAAGACCGCTTGCGGGCGTACATCGCGGCCTACGACCGGCTGCTCGAGCTGCACGAACTCGACCCGGTGAATGTGCGCCTCACGCCGACCGACTACTTCTATGCGGCCGCGCTGCAGTCGGCCAATGGCAACTCCGACGCCGCTGTCCGCCTCTACACCGATGGCCTGAAGCTCGACCCGGCGCAACCCGCCACGCTCCACAACCTGGGTTCGTTGCGCTACACCCGCGGCGAGTACCAGGCGGCGATCGACGACTTCACGGAGTGCCTGCGCTACGACCCGCGCAACGCCTCGGCGATGATGCTCCGCGGCAATGCGCGCAGCGAGCTCGGCGACCTGCAGGGCGCGATCGACGACTTCACCGCCGCGATCAACCTCGGCCTGCGACCGGCGGCAATCTACATGAATCGCGGCAACTGCCGGCGCGCGCTGCGCGACATCGACGGCGCCATCGACGACTACAACCAGGTGATGCAGCTGGCGCCGGATGATCCCGACCCGCTCGTCAACCGCGGCGTGGCTCGCGCCGAGAGCGGCGACCCCGATGGCGCGATCGCCGACTACACCGCCGCGCTGCAACTCGACCCGACGCACATCAAGGCGCTGAACAATCGCGGCAACATGTACAGCAACCAGAAGCGCTACCGCCACGCGATTGACGACTTCACGGAGGCGATCCGGTTGCGTCCCGACTATGCGTACGCCTGGAACAACCGCGCCGTCGCGCGCCAGGCAACCGCCGACTACAACGGCGCACTGGAAGACTTCCAGCGCGCCACCGAACTGGACCCCGCCCTGTGGCACGCGTGGGCCAACATGGGCGGCCTGCTGATTGCCGCCGGGCAGAAGAATGCCGGCCTGGTGTCGTTGCGCAACGCGATCCGCTATTGTCCCGACGCCGCGATGAAGGAACGGCTCTCCGCCGACGTGAAGCGCCTGGAAAGCGAGTAGCGATGCTGGGTCGCACACCCCAACCTGCCGCGCCGCAGACCTACGGCCGCGGGCTCGAGAACCTGGTCTTCGGCGACACGGCGATCTGCCGCATCGACGGCGCGCGCGGCGAGCTGTCGTTCCGAGGCTACCCCGTAGCCGACCTCACGCAGCACTGCAGCCTCGAGCAGGTGATCTGGCTGATCATCAACGGCGACCTGCCGGACGCGGGCGAACTCGGTGCGTGGCACGAATCGCTGCAACGCTGGCGCGAACCGCCTGTCGGCGCGATCAACGCGATCTACCACCTGCCCGACGGCACGAGCCCGTTCGCGGCGTTCCGCACGGCGCTGGCGGTCGCCGCAGCTGTGGCACCCGACGCGAGCCGGCGCGACGCCGACGCACAGCGCGAACGGCCGGCGCGGATCATCGCCTGGTCGTACGCGCTGGCGGCCGCGGCGATCCGCTGCCACCAACGGAAGGAGCCGGTCGCACCCCGCGGCGACCTGCCGATGGCCGCGCACTTCCTGTGGCAGGCGTTCGGCGCGGTGCCCGACGAGGTGGCGGCACGCGCGTTCGAGGTCAGCCTGATCCTGCAGTCCGAGCACGACATCCATGCGGCGGCGCTGGCCGCGGTCGCGGTGGTGTCGGCCGGCGGCGACCTGGATGGCGCGGTGCTGGCCGGCGTCGGCGCGCTCAGCGGCCGACTGCATGGCGGCGCCAACCAGACGGCGTTCCGCCTGGTGCAGTCGTTCGAGGGCGATGTGCAGCGCGCGAGAAGCTGGACCCGCGAGCGCATCGCCGAGAAGCACCGCTTCCCGGGCTTCGGCCATCGTGTCTACAAGACGCACGATCCGCGCGGCCGGGCGCTGGCGCCGCATGCGCGTCGGTTGCTCGAGCGCCAGGGCCAGTCGGCCTTGTGGGAGGTCTTCGAGGCGGTGCGCGAGGAGATCGAATCGGCGCTCGGCGCGAAGGGCATCTTTGCCAACGTCGATGCCTTCACCGGCCTGATCTATCACCCGCTGGGATTGCCAGTGCCGGCCTTCACCATCCCGTTCTGCCTGGCCGTGCAGACGGGCTGGATGGCGCACTGCCTCGAGTACCTCGGCGGTCCGCCGTTGCGACCCACGGCTTTGTGGCTCGGCGAGCCGCCGGGCGCCTGACGTCAATTCCGCTTGAACGCCAGGACGATGCTGTTGAGGTACAGGAAGAAGGCGATGAAGCCGACGTAGTAGAGCAGGTCGGCCAGGTCGAGCACGCCGCGGCCGATGCTGCGGAAGCGCGAGGCGAGCGACACGCGCTGCGCGGTCTGCGCGAGCAACGCGCCGAACGAGTCGGACCCGACCTGCACGCGCTGCGTGTCTTCCATCGCCGTGTGCGTGCCGCCGCCGATGCTCGAGATGCTGTCGAGCGCCTGCTCCGAGCCCATCAGCGAGATCGCGCCGGCCGCGACCACTGTGAGGATGAACGCGACGATCTGGTCGCGCGTCAGCGCCGAGAGGAAGCTGCCCAGCGCGAGGTATGCGCCACCCATCAGCACGGCGCCGATGAACGACGCGACGATCTGGCCGACATCGGGGCTGCCGACGCGGAGCAGCAGGAACAGCATGCTGATCGCCGGCAGGAACAACATCCACGCGACGATCAGCCACGCGCCGAGGAACTTGCCGATCAGCGCCTGGTTGCGCGTGATCGGCAGCGTGAGCAGCAGTTCGATCGAGCCGATCTGCCGTTCTTCGGCCCACAGGCGCATGCTCAGGGCGGGCACCACGAACAGCATCAGCCACGGCAGTACACCGAAGAACGGCTCCATGTCGGCGTAGCCGCGCTCCCAGAAGCCGCTGGTCTGGCCCCCGAAACCGAACCCCTGCAGCGTGAGCGCGATCGCCACGACGTGGAAGATCACGAACACGACCACGGCGATCGGCGAGGTGAAGTACGCGCGCAGTTCGCGGGTCATCACGGCCCACACGGCCGAGAGCACCGGCCGGGCGCCGGTCGCGAGGTAGCTGTGCAGGCCGTGCAGGGCCGCACCGAGCAGCAGGATCATCGTGTAGGCGACCAGCGCGGCCGGCAGGGCCGACTGCGGCAGGCCGACGAGCGACAGGATGACGCAGCCGGCGATGAACATGCCGCCGCACACCAGGAAGCGCAGCATGTGGCGCATCGCCTCGGCCGCGTCCTCGCGGTCGGCGTCGGAGCGGCCGGGCTCGCGGCTTTCAACCGGAGCGGCGGCGGCAGTCAGTGCGGGATCGGGTTCGGCCATGGTTTCACGCGCACCGGCTCAGGTGCGCACTCCGTGGGTCAGCGTCACGAACACGTCCTCGAGTGTCGGCTGTTCGCGCCGCAACTCGAGCATCGGAATCTTCTCGTCCACCAGCGTACGGCTGATCTCGGCCACCAGCTGGTCAATGGTGTGCTCGTCGTCGGGCGACGCCTCGACCCGGCAGATCGTGTCGGCACCGCTGCCCGATTCGACGACGATGTCCATCGTGCGATCGCTCTCGACGCGGTTCATCGCGTTCTTCGCATTGGCCTTGGTGGCCTGCACGCGGGCGATCACGCGGTTCAGCGGCTTGATCGCCGTGCACAGCTCGTCGACGGTGCCGTTGGCCACCAGCTGGCCGCGCGCGATGATCATCACCCGCGAGCACAGCGCCGTGACCTCCTGCAGGATGTGCGTGGAGAGCACGATCGCGCGGTCGTCACGGCCGAGGTCGCGGATCAGCTCACGGATCTCGACAATCTGGTTCGGGTCGAGGCCGCTCGACGGCTCGTCGAGAATCAGGATCTCGGGCTCGTGGATCATCGCCTGCGCAAGGCCGACGCGCTGGCGGTAACCCTTCGAGAGCTCGTTGATGCGCATGTTCCAGACCGGCGTGAGGCCGCATGCCTCGCGCACCCACGCCATGTTGCGGCGCAGCCGGCGCGGCGCGATCCGGCGCGCGCGGCCGATGAACGTGATGTAGCTGCTGACCCGCATCTCGCGGTACAGCGGCGTGCTCTCCGGCAGGTAGCCGATCTTCTCGCGCACGCCCAGCGGGTTGAGGTCGAGGTCGTTGCCGCCCACCACCACGCGGCCGGCGGTGCGGCCGAGCCAGGTGGTGATGATCTTCATGGTGGTCGACTTGCCGGCGCCGTTCGGGCCGAGGAAGCCGATGATCTCGCCGCGGTCGATGCTGAACGAGATGCCGTCCACGGCGCGGATCGGCCCGTAGTGCTTGACTAGATTCTGCACCTCGATGACCGTGCGCGGCCCCGGCTGGTACGCGCTCTGCACACCACTGTTGAGCACGCCGCGGATGCTCTCGCGCGACGAGTCGTCGAGCATGCGGTCGGCGGCCGGCGCGAGCATGCGGCCCGACGACTTCGCGCCGATCTTGTCGGTGGCGCGCGTCGCGGTGCCGCTCTCGCGAGCCGGAGACGGCAGCACCGGTGTGGCACCGGGTGCGCGCATCAGGCGCGTGCCGGCCATCTGCTGCAGTTCCTCGGCGTGCTGCTCGGTGTCGGAAATCAGCGAGAGGATCGCGAGCCGGCGATAGGCCATGGCGCTGCCGATAGTGACCACGGCCGCAAAGCAGACCCCGGCCGCGGCCAGGCCCATGTTCCATGCGTCGGCGAAGAAGCCGGTGCCGCCGGCCATCAGCAGGGCCAGGTAGAGCCCGACCAGCACGAGCGCGTGGCCGACCGAGTTGACGAGCAGCGCCGGCGTGGCGCGCGCCGCCGTGAAAAACGTCAGCACCACCACGAGCGCGGCCACGGCGAACGTCGCGCCGCGCGCAATCTGCACGTCGGCCTGCACCGGCGAGCCCTCGGGCACGCCGGCCGAGAACAGCCACAACGCGCCGGCTGCCCAGGCCAGCGAGACCGCCAGCATCAATACGAAGGCGTGCCGTTGATAGCGCTGCCGCGTCGCGTCGTCGGCGCGATCGTTCGCACGATCACCGGACGAAAGCGTGTTCACCGTGTCGGTCATGGCACCCGGCCGAGGCCGCAGATACAGGGCGGTGGGGTAAGGATCAGTCGGTTACCACTGGCGCCGGTGCGATGTCAACCCGACGGCAGGCCGTCCGCGGGTCTGTCGATTGACCCGTGCATCCCGCAGATCGGGATTGATGCAGCCAGCCCGACGCAGAGCCGCAGCCCGAGCGAGGGTGTTGCCGCGATTCCGCGTTGAGCCTCGCAACCCGCATTCCCGAGCCTCGCACCGGCTTCGCCTGCGCGTCGGGCTGGCTGCATCAATCCCGATCTGCGGATGCACGGTTGACTGCCGGTTCGCGCACAGGAACATGATTAGGCTATCATCACGGTTGCCTTGCTGCCTGGTCCTCCAGCTGTAGTCGCATCAGTGCATGACCTGTCGCTTGTGGTGAGAGTCGGCGAAATGCTGTGCGCTATTCCGGTCGGGATGGTGGGCGAGACGCTGCGGCCGCTGCCCGTCCGGGAGGTTCCCGGCGCGGCGAGCAGCGACCTGCCGTTCCTGCTTGGCGTGGCCCGCGTGCGGGGCGAGGCGACGCCGGTGATCGACCTCGCTTGCCTGCTCGGCGGTCGATCGCGCACCGACAGCTACGGCCGCTTCGTCACCGTCCGGCCGCCGGGGCAGCGCCGCTGTGCCGTGCTGGCGGTCGACGAGGTCGTCGACATCCGGCGACTCGGTGCTGCCGACCCGTCCGGCGACACGTTGCCTCCTTTGTTGTCGTTGGTCGCCGCGCACGCCGTGGAGCGGATGAGCCGGCTTGATCGCGACTTCGTGCTGGTGCTCGACTCGGCGCGGCTCGTGCCCGACAGCGTGTGGGCCGCGAGCGATGCGGAGGGCCCTGCGCGGTGACAGCCCATCTCGATCAGGTCGACATTGCGGCGTTGCTCGCAATCGTGGAGTCGCGGCTCGGCCTGCACTTCAACGACTCGCGTCTTGGCGAGGTGCGCGACGTGATCCGCCGGCGGGCGAGCTCGGCGGGCGGGCACGCGGCCTACATGCAACGGCTGCTCGGCACGGAGTCGGGCGGCGAGGAGTTCGCCTGGCTGGCGCGCGCGCTCACGGTTGGCGAGACGTTCTTCTTCCGGCACAACGAGCAGTTCCAGGCGCTGATCGGCGCCACGGTGCCCGCGCTCGCCCGCGAGGCCGGGGCGCGTCCGTTGCGTGTGTTGTCGGCCGGATGCGCCACGGGCGAGGAGCCGTACACCGTGGCGATTGCGCTGCGCGAGGCCGGGCTGCCGGCCACCGGGAACGTCGGGATCGTCGGCGCGGACATCAACCGCGCGGCGGTCGAAGCGGCTCGCGAGGGTCTGTACTCGCAGTGGTCGCTGCGCAGCACGCCCGACGCGATCCGCGAGCGGTGGTTCCGCGAGGAGCACGGCCGCTTCCGCGTGGCCGAGGCGGTCCGCCGCGACGTGCGCTTCGTGGAGGCGAACATCACGCGCGAGGATGACCCACTGTGGGAGCTCGGCCCGTTCGACGTGATCTTCTGCCGCAACGTGACCATCTACTTTGCGGGCGACACGGTGCAGCGCGTGTTGCGCCATCTGACCGAGTCGTTGCGCCACGGCGGCTACATGTTTCTGGGCCACGCCGAGACGTTGCGCTGGACCGATGTCGCGGGCGAGTTCCGCCTGCATCACACGCACGACACCTTCTATTACGAGCGACTGGCCGAGCCGGCGTCGCAGTTGCGCTACGCACCGCTGCAGGCAACCGCCGCGCCCGCCCCCACCGTGCCACCGCCGGCCGCATCCACAGCAGCCGCGCCCGCGCCCGCAGCCGCGCCGGCATGGCACGACGTGGTCGCCGACGTCGGCATGCGCATCGCCGACATGGCCGATGCCGCGATGGCCGGTACGCGGCAACCCGCGTCGCCGGTCGCCGGCAGCGTGCGCGAGACCGACGACCCGCTGGACATCGTGCGCGACCACATCGGCTTCCAGCGCAACGCCGACGCCCTGGCTGCCGCGCGCGCCCTGCCGCCGGCCGTGCGCGACAGCCCGGCGGCGCAGCTGCTGATCGCGATCGCACTCGTCAATTGCGGCGACACGCGCGGCGCGCTGACGGCGCTGGAGGCGGGCGACGCCGGGCAGATGGATCCCGTCGGGTGCTACCTGCGCGCATTGCTGCACGTCGCCAGCGGAGACATCGCGGCGGGTGTGGCGCAGGCCGAGACCGCCACGTGGCTCGACGGCACGTTCGCGCTGGCATGGCAGTTACTCGGCCGACTGCGCCAACAAGCCGGCAACGCCGAGCGCGCGCTGGAGGCGCTGCGCCAGGCCGCGCTGGCGATGCCGTTCGAGAAGCCGCTGCGCATCCGCCTGCTCGGGGGCGGCTTCTCGCGGGACCAATTGCAGCGCGTCTGCGATCGCGAAGTCGAACAATCCGGAAGGTGACGCATGATCGGACCTGAAAACCACACTGTGGATGTCGAGCAGATGCGGCGCGAGTTCGACGCCGCGTTCGCCGAGCCGTTGCCGCCGCCTCCCGACCGCTCCGACTCGCGCGGTTTGCTGGTGGTGCGCATCGGTCAGTCGCATGTGGCGCTCCGCGTGACCGACGTGGCCGGGCTGCATGCCGACGTGCGCATCGTGCCGATCCCCGGCCGACCCGATGTCGCCGGGCTGGCTGGCGTGGCGGAGCGACTGGTGCTGGCCGTCGCGCTGTGTGACCTGCCGATCGGCGTGCGTGCGCCGCGCCCGGCTCCGCTCGCCAACGCGCTGATCGTCTCGCGCGAGGATCCCGGGGTCGCCTTCGTGGTCGACGCGCTCGACAGCCTCGTGCATCCCGACGGTCGGCTCGCGTTGCACGCGCCGCCCGCGCGTGACAACGGCACGCGCGACCCGGCCGACGCGGCCGATGCGGCCAATGCGTTCTGTTCGGCCATCCTCCAGGGGCACCCGGCCGGCCTGCTGCGCGTGCTCGACCTCTCGTCCCTGCTCCGACTGATTCCCGCCGCCTCCACCGCCACAAACGGGAGCTTGCAGCCATGATCGAAGGCCTCACGTTCGGCCGTCGCCTGACCCTTGCGTTCGCCGCGACCGCGGTGGTGTGGGTCGGCGCAACGGTGATCACCTCGCTGCTGACCGACCGGCTCGTCCACGAGAAGGACGGCCTGATCGAAAACGAAGCGGCCGACCTGCGCGACGCGCTGGAGTTGCGCCTGCTTGCCCTGCGCGCAGATTCCGCCCTGCGCTCATTCCTCATCACCGGCGATGTCGCGCAGACGCAGGCGATCGACGGCATGCGCCCGGACATCGACGCGCTGACCAGCCACATCAGCACCAACGCGAGCGCAAGCGGCGACACGAAAGCAGCCGCGTTGATCGACACCATCAAGCACGCCGGGCAGGTGCACGACGCGGCCCTGCGTGCGGTGCTGCAGAAGCGGCTGGCGATCGACGTGCCGACCGTGGAGCAGATCGGCGCGCTGCAGAAGGACTTCGACGACCAGGTGCAGCCGGCGTTCACGCGGCTCGACCAGGCGCTGGTCGCCTACGCCGAGCATGCGAAGGCCGAGCTGGCGCGCGGCGAGACCTCGTCGGACGAACTTGCGAGCAGCACCGTCCGCTTCTCGTGGGCGGCCGGGGTGCTGTCGTTGCTGGTGCTGGGCGGAGCCGGCGTGTGGCTGACGCGCCACCTGTCGCGCACCGTTGCATCCGGCGCGCAGGATCTCGCCGCCTCGTCGAAGGAACTGCAGGTGGCGGCCGCGCAACAGGCCACCGCCACCACCGAACAATCCAGCGTGATCACCGAGGCCACCACCACCATGAAGGAGTCGGTGATCACGTCGCAGCAGATCTGCGAGAGCACACGCCACGTCGCGCGCATGGCCGAGGAGTGCCAGCGCGCCAGCAGCGGCGGCAGCGATGCGGTGCGCAACGGCCACCGCGCGCTTGGCCTGCTGAAGGAGCAGATCGACCAGATCGTGCGCCACATGCTCGACTTCGGCGAGAAGTCGCGGAAGATCGGCACGATCCTCGACCTTGTGAACGAGCTGGCGGACCAGACCAACATCCTCGCCGTCAACGCGACCATCGAAGCGGCCGGAGCCGGCGAGCACGGCGTGCGCTTCTCGGCAGTCGCGTCGGAGATCCGCAAGCTGGCCGACCGCGTGTCGCACGCGACGCGCGAGATCCGCGGGCTGGTCGAGAGCATCCGCTCGTCGGTCAACGCCAACGTGCTGGCCACCGAGAAGGGCCAGAAGTCGGCCGACGACGGCCTGCAGAAGTTCGGCGACGTGGCCAACGCGTTCGATCGCATCAACGAACTGGTGGTGACGGTCACGCAGGCGGCGCGCGAGATCGAGCTCTCGACGCGGCAACAGGCCACTGCCATCGAGCAGCTCAGTGGCGCCTTCAACGAGGCGGCCACGGCAGCCCGCGAGACCGAAGCGAGTACGCGACAGACCGTGCAGACCGCCGAGCAGCTTGCCGGGCTCTCGGCCAGCCTGCTGGCACTCGTGAAGAGCAGCCGCACCTGACGGGATTCCATGGCCAAGGACCGCTACCGCTTCTTCCGGGTCGAGGCCCGCGAACTGCTCGATGCGCTCGTGCAGGGCGCTGACCGTCTGTCCGGCGACGATCCGCGCGACGGCGCCAACCGCATGATGCGCGCGGCGCACACCCTCAAGGGCGCGGCTGGCGTGGTCGAGCTGAAGGAACTGTCGACGCGCGCGCACGAACTGGAAGACCTGCTCGCGCCGTTCGTGAAGGACGGCGTCGTGCCGGGCGCGGATGCGGCGCGTCAGATCGACGCGATGCTCGACCGCATTCGCGCCGGTGTCGCGGCGATCCCGTCGCCCGACGGGCCGCCACCGGCCGCACCCGCGCCCACGGAGTCGACCGCGCCCGCACCGGCGCCCGCGCCCGCGCCTGCGTCCGTGTCGCCCGAGTCGCCCGTGCCAGCCGCTGTCGAAGCCGCGAGCGAAACGGTGCGCGTGCCGGTCGCAGGTCTTGATGATCTGCTCCGCGCGACCGCCCGCGCTCGCAACCGCGGTCGCGCAATCGCCGAGCAACTCGACCAGGCACACGCCACCGCGGACTCGGCCGAGGCGATGCGCAGCCTGGTCGATCGTCTCACCAGCGACCTGGACTCGCTCTGGAGCTGGCTCTGCGATGTGCGAATGGTGCCGGCCGCGATGCTGACCGACAGCGTGCGTGCCGCCGCATCACAGGCCGCGCGGGCGGTCGGCAAGACTGTAACGTTCGACGCGGACGGCGCGGACCAGCGCATCGACGCGCGCATCGTCACCGACCTGTTGCCCGGCCTAGTGCATGCCGCGCGCAACGCAGTCGACCACGGCATCGAGTCGGGCGACCAGCGCAGCGCGGCCGGAAAGCCCGCGGCCGGCCGCGTGACGTTGCGCATCGAGTCGGCGCCCGACAGCACCACGGTGGTGTGCGAGGACGACGGTCGCGGCTTCGACGTCGACGCGATCGCTCGAGCGGCGGTCACGCGCGGACTGCTCCCCGCCGATCGCGCGTCGCAACTCGACCTGCCGGGCGCAATCGCGCTGGCCACCTCCAGCGGCTTCAGCTCGCGCGAACAGGCCACCGCCATCTCCGGACGAGGCGTCGGCCTGCAGATTCTCGGCGACGCGGTACGCCGCCTGCACGGCCGCTTCGAAGTGGACAGCCGCGCCGGGCACGGCACCCGGATTGTCGCACGACTGCCGCGCTCGATCGGGTCGCTGGTCGCGGTGCGGCTCGACGCGGGGCGCGGCGTGGCCTGGCTGCCGCTCCCCGCGCTGCACCGCGTGTACCGCATGAGCGAGGTGGAAGCGCTCGACCGATCACTGCTCATTGACGGCGAGACGCTGCCGTCAATCGACCTTGCGCGTTGGCTCGGCCAGCACGAGGCCGGCGTGGCGACTGCTGTGGCGGTCATCCGGGACGGCGCGCGACGCATCGCCTTGCAGGTGCACGGCGTGGGCGAACCGCGCGAGATTGTCGTGCAGCCGTTGCCGCGGCGGCTCGGCGCGTGCAGTGGTCTGCTCGGCGCGACGTTCGACGCGCTCGGCGAACCCGGGCCGGTGATCGACCCGCGCACGATCGGCTCGACACCCGCGCAGGTGGCCGCCATGACCACGGCCGATGCGCCGCCCGCACCGCCGCTGGTGCTGGTTGTGGACGATTCGCTGACGAGCCGGATGGTCGAGCAGAGCATCCTGCAGACGGCGGGCTACGAGGTAGACCTCGCGGAAAACGGCGAGCAGGCGCTGCAGCGCATGGCGCAGCGTCGGTACGACCTGGTGCTGTGCGACATCGAGATGCCCGGCATCAACGGCTTCGAGCTGGTCCGGCTGGTGCGCGCCGAGTCGCGCTTCGACGACCTGCCGATCGTGCTCGTGACCACCCTCGATTCCGACGCCGACCGTCGGCGCGGCCTGGACAGCGGCGCGGCTGCGTGGATCGTGAAGACCGAACTCGACGAACGCGAACTGCTGCGGCTGTGCCGTCGCCTCGCGCGCCCGCAGGAGTCGCGCCCATGAGCACGCCAACCACCCAGCGTGTGCGCGTGCTCGTGGTCGACGACTCCACCACGATCCGCGAGTTCCTGGCCGAGGCGATCGACGACGATCCGCGCTTCGTCGTCGTCGGCAAGGCCGCCAACGGCGAGCAGGCGATCGAGCTCGTCGAGAAGCTGCGGCCCGACGTGGTGCTGCTCGACATGGTGATGCCGAAGCTCGACGGCGCCGGCGTCACCGAGTGGGTCATGGCCAACCGGCCGACGCCGATTCTCGTGTGCTCCGCGTCGATGAATCGCGGCGAGGTGTTCCGCACGTGCGACGCGCTGGATCGCGGCGCGGTGGATGTCATCGAGAAGCCGGGCGGCAGCCACGACTCGCCGGACTTCGTGCCGCGCCTGCTCTCCGCGCTGCAGACCGTCTCGCGGATCCGCGTGATCAGCCGGCCGCGCGGCCTGCGACCCGCGTTGCCCGTCGCGTCGTCGCCGTCGGCTCTGCCTTCTCCACCGCAGGGCGACCTTCCGCGCGGCCCGTTCGACCTCATCGCCATCGCCGCGTCCACCGGCGGGCCCGGTGCGTTGTCGCGATTGCTCGCCGCGATCGAGGACGTGCCGCTGCCGGTCGCGATCGTGCTGCATCTCGACGCGGCCTTCGGCAGCGGGTTTGCCGACTGGCTCGGCACACAGGTGCGACGCAAGGTGACGTTCGCCACAAGTGGTCAGGCGCTGGGCGGGCGCAACGCGGTGGTCGCGCCCGGCGGGAAGCACCTCGAGTTGCGTGATCGTCATTGGCACCTCTCCGACGCGGCCGAGCGCAACTTCTGTCGCCCGTCGGCCGATGTGTTGTTCGAGTCGCTGGCGCGCGACACCACGTTGCGCGTGATCGGCTGCGTGCTGACGGGCATGGGCGCCGACGGCGCGAGCGGGTTGCTGGCCCTGCGCCGCGCCGGTGCGCTGACGTTGGTGCAGGACGAGGCCACGTCGCTGGTGTTCGGCATGCCGTCAGCCGCGATCAATGCGGGCGCCGCGCAGCGCGTGCTGCCGTTGCAGGAGTTCGGCGCCGCAATCCGCGCGGCGATCGGTCGACCGGGGGAGGTGCGATGAGGCTGCTGGCGATGGTGGTGGACGACAGCCTGACCGTGCGCATGGACCTCGAGGACGTGCTGCAGGAGGCGGGCTTCGATGTGGTCGGCTGCCGCGACCTGGCGGACGCGCGTGCCCGGCTGCTGGAGCGCGAGCCCGACCTGCTCGTGCTCGATGTCGAACTGCCCGACGGCTCGGGTCTCGATCTGCTGCGCGAGCTGCGCACCGGCCTGTATGTGGGCCTGCCGGTGATGATCCTCTCGGGACGCGACGCGATCCGCGACCGCCTGGCCGGCCTGCAATCGGGCGCCACGGAGTTCATCGGCAAGCCGTACCAGCGCGAGCTCGTCGCCCGCAAGGCGCGCGAACTCACCGAGGGCAGCCACGGCGCGCACGGCCATCGCCCGCGCGTACTGCTCATCGACGACAGCCTCACCTATCGCAGCCTGCTCGGCGAGCGCCTGGACGCGGCCGGATACGACACGCGCGGCGTGGCCGATGGCGCGTCCGGACTCGCCGATGCGCGTACCTTCGCGCCCGACGTGATCGTCGTCGATGGCCTGCTGCCCGACATTGACGGCAACGAGGTGATCCGGCGCATCCGCCTTGACCCGACCCTGCGCAACGTGCCGTGCCTGATGCTCACCGCATCGGCCGAGCAGATCGGCGAGATCGACGCGCTCCAGGCCGGCGCCGACCTGTTCGCGGTGAAGGGCGCCGGGCTCGACGTCGTCGTCGCGCGCGTCGAATCGCTGGTGCGCCACGTGCAGGACACGCAGCCCGCGCACACGGCTCGTCGCATCCTGGTGGTCGACGACAGCGAGACCTTCCTGCAGGAAGTCTCGGAGATGCTGCGCGCCGACGGCTTCGACGTAGTGCTGGCGCGGTCCGGCGAGGAGTGCCTCGCGTCGTTCGCCGCTCTCGGCGTCGATTGCGTGCTGCTCGACATGGTCATGCCGGGGCTCTCCGGCATCGAGGTGTGCCGCCGGTTGCGCGAGTCGTCGGTGCCGACGATGGTGCCGATCCTGGTGCTGACCGGGCACCAGGAGACCGAGCGCATGCTCGAGGCGCTGCAGGCCGGCGCCGACGACTTCGTCTCGAAGCACAGCGGCTTTCCCGTGTTGCAGGCGCGAATGCAGGCCCTGCTGCGACGGCGCGAACTCGAGCAGGCCACCCGCCGGGTGATGCAACAGATCCACGACAAGGAACTCGAGGTGCTCAGCGAGCGCGATGCGCGGCGCGCAGCCGAGGGTCGTGCCGGCCTCGCCGACGAGTTGCGTCGCAAGAACAGCGACCTTGAACAGGCCGCGGCCGAGCTGCGCGAAGCCAAGCGCCTGGCCGAGGCGGCGACCGCCGCCAAGAGCGGCTTCCTCGCCAACATGAGCCACGAGATCCGCACCCCGCTCAATGGCATCGTCGGCATGAGCCGGCTGCTGCTCGACACCTCGCTGGATGGCGAACAGCGCGAGTTGGCGGAGGCGCTCTCCACCAGCGCGGCCGTGCTGGTCGACATCATCAACGACATCCTCGACTTCTCGAAGATCGAGGCGGGGCGCGTCGAGCTGGAGTTCCGCGCGTTCGACCTGCACGACCTGCTCGAGCAGCTCGCCGACTCGCTGGCGTTCCGCGCGCAGGAGAAGGGCCTCGAGTACCTCTTCGATTGCCCGGCTGACGTGCCGCGCCGGCTGATCGGCGACACCGTCCGCCTGCGGCAGATCCTCACCAACTTCGTCGGCAACGCGATCAAGTTCACCGAGAAGGGCGAAGTGGCGGTCACCGTCGAACTGCTCGGCGATCATGGCGATGCGGTCGACCTGCGCATCGGTGTGCGCGACAGCGGCATCGGCATTGCGCGGGAGCAGGTGGCGCACATCTTCGAGCCGTTCACCCAGGCCGAAGCGTCGATCGCGCGACGCTTCGGTGGCACGGGCCTCGGCCTGACCATCTGCCGCGAGCTGGCCGTGCTGATGGACGGCGAGGTTGGCGTGGAGAGCGAGCCGGGGCGTGGCTCCACGTTCTGGCTGCGCGTCACGCTGCCGCGAGACCGCGACGCATCGGACGACGACGGCTCGACGATCCGCCGGGTGCGGGCCAGTCTGGCCGGGCGGCGCGTGCTGGTCGTCGACGATCACAGCCTGAGCGGCCATCTCGTGCAGGCCATGCTCGAGGCGATGAGCTGCCGCTCGGTCCACGTGCGCGATGCCGCCACCGCGCTGTCGATGATGCGCGAAGCATACGCAACCGGCGACGCGTTCCACCTCGCGCTGATCGACCGCGTGATGCCCGGCTGCGACGGCGGCATGCTGGCCGAGCAGATCAAATCCGACCCGGCGCTGTGCCGCACGATCCTGGTGTTGATGACCACGCTGGCATCCGGCCCGCCACCCGACGAGGTCCGGCGCCACTTCGCGGGGCAGCTGGCCAAGCCGGTGCACGCGGCACGACTGCAGGATTGCCTCTGCCACATCTTCGGCGGCCGTCCGCGCACCGGCACTGCAGGCCGCGAGAGCGCCGCCGCGTCATTGTCCGGCATGCGCATCCTTGTTGCCGAGGACAACCTGATCAACCAGAAGGTGGCGCTGCGCATGCTGCAGCGGCTCGGCGCGGTGCCCGAGGCCGTGGCGTCGGGGCAGGCTGCAGTCGATGCCGTGCGCGAGCACGACTTCGATGTGGTGCTGATGGACATGCAGATGCCCGTGATGGATGGCCTGGAGGCCACGCGCCGGATCCGCGACCCTGCAGCCGGCGCGCGCAACCGGCTCGTGCCGATCATCGCGATGACAGCCAACGCAACGGTGGAAGACCGCGAGCGCTGCCTCGCCGCGGGCATGGATGACCACGTCTCCAAGCCAGTCGATCCGGCGATGCTCAGCACGACGATCCTCAAATGTCTCGACGTGTCGCGCGTCAGTCGCAAGCCGGCCGGTGTACCGCCCGCGGTGGCCCCCGCGTTGCCGCTGTTCGATGCGTCGGCGCTGTTCGACAGTCTGGGTGGCGATGAGGAACTGTTCGGCGAGATCGTCGGCGAGTTCCTGGTCGATGCCGAGCGCCAGGCCAGCGAAAGCGCCGCGCTGCTCGCGGCGAACCAGTTTGACGAGTTGCGTCGCACGGCGCATTCGCTGAAAGGGTCATCGGCCACAGTCGGCGCGGTAGCCCTCAGCGCGCTGGCGCGACGCATCGAGACCGAGGCGCGCAACTCCAACGCGGCCACGCTCCCGTCGTTGATGCAGGAGTTGCGCACCACGCTCGACGCCACGATCCGTGCCGCGGCCGCGCCGCCCGGCGACTGACAAGGGTGTCCCCCATGCAGTCAACACGTCGCCGCGCGACATCTCCTGGTGAGACACGAGCTATCTCGAAGCAGAATGGTAGGCGTGCGTGTCAGTTTTGTTGGTTTGTGCACCCATCGCGGTATAGTCCGGCCAGCGGTGAGTGAGCGCCGATCGCGCAACTTCCAGGAGAGTCCATGCCCCTCAATGTCCGTGCAGCCGAGCGTCTGGCAACGACGACCAAGACGCCGCCAATGTGGGAGGCCAACACCCCGCGGTGGCTGATCACGCTGCTGCCATGGGTGCAGGTCAAGGCCGGCGTGTATCGCATCAATCGCGCGACGGCCACGCCGGAGATCATGGCCGAGCACGCAGCCGGCGAGGCGCTGCCGACGACGTTCACGCCGTACGACGAGAAGCCGAAGGAGATCACGCTGACGACGGTGCAGACGGTGGTGCAGGTGCACACGCGCGTGCCCGACCTCTACAACGTGCCGCACGACCAGTTGCGCGAACAGCTGCGCATCGCGATCGAAGCGGTGAAGGAGGAGAAGGAACGGCGGATGGTCAACAGCGCCGACTACGGGCTGCTGCACGTCTGCGCGAAGCACCAGCGGATCTCGACCGGCGGCGCCGCGCCCACACCCGACGACCTCGACAACCTGCTGTCGATGGTCTGGAAGAAGCCGGCGTTCTTCGTTGCGCACCCGCAGGGCATCGCCGCGTTCGGCCGGCAATGCACCGCGCGCGGCGTGACGCCCGAGACAATCGAGATGTTCGGCGTGCCGTTCATGACGTGGCGCGGCGTGCCGATCGTGCCCTGCGACAAGCTGCCGCTGAAAGGTGGGGCCGGTTCGAAGGCGAAGGGCAAGCAGACCAGCGCGTTCATGCTGCTGCGCGTCGGCGAGACCGAGCAGGGCGTGGTCGGGCTGCACCAGGCCGAGATCGGCACGCCCGAGTTGCAGAGCCTGGCGGTGCGCTTCATGGGCATCGATGGCAATGCGGTCTCGTCGTACCTGGTCACCTGCTACTACTCGGTGGCGGTGCTGGTGGATGACGCGCTGGCCGTGCTGGAGGACGTGGACGTGTCGCTGCCCGGCGGCAAGGAGGCGAAATGAACATGCTCGACCCGGCAGTGCGCGACGCGATCCGCGCGGCCGTCCATGAGGCGATGGCCGAGGCGATGAAGAAGATGATGGGCCAGGCGCTCGCCGCTGGTCCGCCGAAGCCGCCGCCGATGCAGGCGCCGCCGCTCGCGCCGCCGCCGTTGCCGTCGGCAGTGGATGAGGATGCCGTGCCCGTCGCCGCCGCGATGCAGACCGGTCCGC
Organism: Planctomycetota bacterium; assembly: GCA_050249295.1. Lineage (GTDB taxonomy): Bacteria > Planctomycetota > UBA8742 > SKZP01 > SKZP01 > JBFWQT01. The sequence continues at coordinate 594 of JBFWQT010000060.1, read as the reverse complement.
ACCGTGCCGGGCAGTACGCGCACGGCGACCTGCCACTCGACTTCGTGGTGCCCAACGTGCTGCCGATGAACCGTTCGCGGGGCGGCGGTGGTCGCACGCTGTACTTCCTGCCGCACGGTGCGCCGCCCGACACGGTGATCGGCGACCCGGCCAACTTCCGCGCGCCCGGCGCACCGCCGGTGGCAGCCGTGCCCGCCGCGCAGCCCGCGCAGAAGCCTGCCGGTGGCTGAGCGTACAAGCAAGGAGCGTCGGCCGGGTAGCCGACCAGACCTGTGGTGCAGGCTTCCAGCCTGCCTCTTCCCTGTGCTGCAGGCTTCCAGCCTGCATCTCCCCTGTGGTGCAGGCTTCCAGCCTGCCTCTTCCCTGTGGTGCAGGCTTCCAGCCTGCATCTCCCCTGTGGTGCAGGCTTCCAGCCTGCATCTCCCCTGTGGTGCAGGCTTCCAGCCTGCATCCCCGCGGCAATCCGGGTGCAGGCTTCCAGCCTGCACCACCCCGCAACCCGCACATCACCACGTTGACATCGAACTCTCCCCGCCAGTACGGTGACTGGCTGCTTGCTCCACCATCCGGGGACCGCAACCTGGCCGACAGCCC
>JBFWQT010000059.1:0-19984 GCA_050249295.1 Planctomycetota bacterium | reverse complement strand
CGGCCGGCAGCTGCACGTTCGTGAGCAACTCCGCCGCGGGCGGAAGCGGCGGCCTCGGCGGGGCGGGTGGCACGTCTGACGTGAGTGTCGGTGGCGTTGGCGGCAAGGGGGGCAACGGTGGCGACTGCCTCGGCGGCGGCGTCTTCATGCAGGCTGGTACGTGCACGCTTGCGGCGTGCACCTTCAAGACCAACACCGTCACGGCCGGCAATGGCGGCCCTGGCGGCGCGGGTGGCAGCGGCGTAACGATCGGCGGCCTCGGCGGCGCTGGCGGCACCGGCGGCGTGGTGGCGGGCAGCGGGTTCGACACCTCGAACATGACGGCGTCGACGGTGAACAACTGCACGCTGAGCGGCAACATCAGCAACAGCGGCGATGGCGGTGCGGGCGGCGTCGGCGGTGCTGGCGGCTCGACCGGCGGCGTGGGTGGTGTCGGCGGCAACTCGAGCTCGGCGCGCGGCGCGATCTTCACCATCACCGGCACGGCCGAGGTCTACGACTCGCTGACCATCGCCAGCAACACGACGGTGCAGGGCACGGCCGGGAGCGGCGGAGCCGGCGGCACGCCCGGTGGCGCGAGCGGGGCCAATGGCACGATGTCGAGCACGATCGGCGGTGGCCTCGCCGTGGGTTCGGGTACGGTGACGCTGCGCAACTCGGTGATCAGCGACAACGTGGCCGACGTCGGCACCGACGTGAACGGCACGCTGACCAGCAGCTACAACGTGTGCAAGACCGTCGACGGCGCGTTCAACGGCTTCGGCGGAAGCAACGACGTGAACAGCGATCCGCTTCTCGGGTCGTTGCAGGACAACGGCGGTCCGGTGGAGACCATGATGCCGGGTGTCGGCAGCCCGGCTCTGAACAATGGCCTGGCCGGCGCGGTCACACTCGATTCGCGCGGTGTGACGCGGCTTGATCCGCCGGAGTGCGGCGCAGTGGAGGTCAGCGTGGGGCCGGTCGTGTCGGTGACGATGAACGGCGCGCCGTTCCTCAGCGGCACCACACTCACCGTCGCTCGCGGCGTCACGCTGGCCAGCCTGGCGGCGAAGGTCGCCGTGCGCGAGGACAACGGCGAGACGCTCTCGATCACGGTGTCGATTGACACGGCGTTCACGGGCTTCACCGCCGCGCAGTGGGGCGACGGCGTGACGGCCGGCGCGTCGGTGCAGGACTTCACGCCCGCGTCGGGCACGTTCGATGCAGCCGGCTCGCATGTGATCACGCTGACGGCGACTGACGCGTCGGTGTCGATCACGATCTGGACCGGCACGATCACGGTGGACGGGTCGGTGATAGTGGACGGCTCGGGCGGTGGCGGTGGTGGCGGTGGTGGCGGCGGCGGGTGCGTCGCAGGTGCGACCGACCGCGCGGGGATCGCATGGTGGTTGGCACTGCTGACGCTGGCGACGCCCGGGGTGTGGCGTTCACGCCGGTCGGGTACGATGTAGCCGTTCCGCGACGCCGTCACATCGAGAGAGAGGCCGGGCATGCACAAGCACTTCCTGCTCGACCGGCCCGCGCCGGCCAGCACGGTCGACGCCGTGGCGACACTGCTTGACCGGCCGGTGCAACAGATCCGCCTGGTGTTGCGCGAGCAGCGGCAGCATCGTCACGACGGCTACCGTGTGTTCCGGCGCGATGACAGTCGCAGCATCATGGTGCCCTTCGACGGTCTGGCGGACCTGCAACGCCGGCTGGCGGATCGCGTGCTGAACACCGGGCCGGTCTCGCCGGCCGCGTGCGCGGGCATTCGCGGGCGGTCGTATGTGGATGCCGCGATGCAGCACCTGGCCGACGAGACCGACGTGCTCCGCCTCGACGTGCAGAAGGCCTTCGCGAGCACACGCTATGCGGTCGTGTCGGCTGCACTCCGCCGCCGGCTCAAGCCCGAGCTGTGGGCGATGGGCCTCGACGCAGATGAGCGCGATCAGGTCGCGGGGTTGCTCGCGCATGTTCTCACCGCGAAGCATCCGCGCGAGGGCTATCGTTGCCTGCCCACCGGCGCGCCGAGCAGCGTTGCGGCCTTCAACCTGGTCTGCGCAGAGATCGACCGCGACATCTTCAACTGGCTGGAGGCGCAGGGCGAGACGCGCGCGGTCTACACACGCTACGTCGACGACATGGTCTTCTCGCACGTCAGCCCGACCACGCTGCTGAACCTTCCGGCCGCGGTCGGCAAGGCGCTGCGGCATCGCGGCCTGCGCCTCAATGACGACAAGACGATGCACATGAGCGGCTCGCGCGCCGAAGTGTACCGCCTCACGCGTGGCCAGCCGGGGCGCCTCGCGCTGGTGCACACGGCCCGCGCGTCAATGGCCGAGGCGATTGCAACCCTCCGCCGCTACCTCGCGCAGCCCGGCGTGGAGCCTGACGCGCGCCGCCATGCGCTGGCCCGCCTCGGTGGCATCGCCACCTTCGTGCAGCAGATCTACGGCGCGATGACACCGGCCGAACTGGTGGTCGACATGCCGGCGATCCGTGCCGACAGCCACATGGTCGCGCACACCATCGACGAGATCTGGCAGTAGGTCGCACGGCACCGCCCCATCGCTTCGTCATGGCGCACGCTGACACACCGCAGACTGATGCCGCGCTGTCGCCGCGCGTGCTGCCCGGCATCGTGGCGATGGCCGTGCTCTTCGTGGCCGTCTGCGCGCTGGTCACGATGACGTTCGTGGCGAACCTGCTGCTCTATCCGCTCACGTCGATGTACTCGATGTACGCCGCGAACAACACGGCCGATCAGTGGCACGGCACCTGGCCGGCGATCCTGATCGGCGCCGCGCTGCTCGTGCATCTTCTATGGGTGGCCAACACCGGCGTTGTCGCGATCACGGCCTGGCAACTCGGGCAGGTCAATCCGACGCCCGGACCGCTGCCCACCGTGCGCCGCGCGCTGGCCGTCGGCCTCTCCGCGTGGCGCGGCACCCTGACCATCACCTTCGCGGGGTTGGCGATCGTCGTCCTGCTGGTGGGCTGCGCGATCGGCTACTCCCTGAGTGTGGCGATCATCGGGGTCAACACCACCGGCGTGATGCCCGGCAAGAACAACCTGTCCCTGCTGCTCACGCCAGGCGGACTGGTGCTGCTGGTGCTGATGATCATGCTCGCCCGTCGCGGTCACTGGGCCGCGCTGCTGGCCGAGCGTCCGCGGATGTGGGGCTGGCAGCTGGTGATGCGACTCACGCGGTCGGTCCTGCCGGTTCGCGAGGCGTGGGTGCGCGTGGCGATGCAGTCGGCCGCCGTGTGGATTCCGCTCGTCGCACTGCTCGGCGTGATGACAATCAATGAGGTCTATCGCATGGCGCCACAGCCGTGGCGCAGCGTGCTGCTGGAGGTGATCCCGCCGGCCTGCGTGCTCTGCCTGCTGCTCGGTGCCACGCCGTCCGCTCGCCATGCCGCCATGCTGTTCGTCCGCCATCGCGACCGGCTGACCGGCGTGACCCTTGCCACCGCCCGGATGGCCGATGTCGACGGCGCCGACGACTTCGGTGCGGATGCGGCGCAGGCGCCCCCGGCCGTTCCGCCCGACCGGCCGCCGCCGGTGAAGCGTCTGCTGGCGCTGATGTTCGGCCTGCCGCTTGCCGCAGCCACGCTGTCGGTCGTGGGCATCTGGTGGGTGTGGTACAGCCCGCCGCAGCGCGACGACGCGCTGATCGCGCGGCTCGAGGCGCTCTACCTGCCACCGCCCGCCAACGACGGCGCGGCCGCGGCGTTCCGCGAGATGTTCCAGCGGATGCACGACGGCGCGTCGCCCTCGCGCGCAGACTCCAACCCGGCCGACGTGCTCGGCGACGACCTGGCCGGGCTGCAGCCGCTGTGGGAACAGGCGCGGCGCGCGACGGATCGCCACTGGCCGTTCGCACCCGAAGGTGTCGCGCCGGCGATCGACGAAAAATCGGCCGTCAGCTGGCACGAGGTACTGGACCCCGACCTGCGCGGATTCGAGGTCTTCGACGAGTTCCATCTCCGCCTGCGCCTGGCTGCCGCGCTGCAGGACGCGGATGTGGGCCGCTTCGTCCGCTACGTGGATGACGTGGCGCTGCTGATCGAGTGCATGTCCAGCGGGTCTCGTTCGATGGCGCTGGAGTCGCGCAAGCTCGCTGCCCGACTCGTGGCCGACGTGACCGCGTGGATCAACGACGGGCAGACGACGCACCACGCCGATGCGACGCTCGCGCAGATCGACGCGTCGCTCGCGCGTCTGCTGCGCGGCTTCCAGCATCCCGACGCCGCCATGGTGCGGGCACTGTTGCATCGCGTACGTTCGCCACAGGACCCATCGATCTATCGCTACGCGAGCACGTCGCCGGCTGCCGGGAGCGCGGGTCTGTATGTGCCGTTCGGTGTGCTCGATCTGTCGCTGGTGAACGCGGACAACGCGCGCGAGATCGAGTCGCTGGCCGGGTATCTCGCACTTGCCGAACCGGGGCCCTGCTCGGAGCTGTCGTTCCGTATGCCGGACACACCTGCTGCGTCGGGCACGATCGGGCACGCGCGACTGCGGCGTCGCAGGGTTGAGCTGGCCACCTACAGCCTGCTGTTGCGCACCACCGACGACCGCAGCCACGACGCGGCCGCGCAGGTGTGGTTGCTACGGGTGGCGTTGCGTGCGCGCGTCGCGCGCAACCGCGCTGGCAAGTGGCCGGAGGGTCCGGGCGAGGTGGCCCAGCAGCCCGACGATAGCTGGCAGCCGCTGGTGCCGCTGTGGGGCCGCTACGATCGCTTCTCGGTGAACACATCCGGACCGTTCAGCAAGTGGGTCGCGACGCCCGACCAGCCGCACCCGCCGCAACTCCCGATGCTGCGCTTCAACGAGAGGCTCGCGACGCGGCTTGCGACGCTGGGCACGACGACCATCGAACCGTGGTCCAACGACGGCGACACGGAGCGGACGGAGCCGTTGTGGACTGCCATCAACCGTGTGTTGACCGCAGCCGGTATCCCGCCCGGGGAATACTGGTTCAGTCACAACGCCGACGCGCAACTCCCGGTTCGACCACTGGACCGCGCGATGTCGGCGGCGCAGGCGCTCGAACGCTTCGCGCACGACTGCGGGCGATTGATCCGCTTGTCCGCCGCTGGCGGCGTCTTCGACATTCGCCTGGAGATGCCCACCGTCGCTACCAGCCCGGAGTTCTTCTACGATCGCTCGTTCATGTACCACCGCGTGTGCCAGGTCAGCCTCGGCGCGATCATGCCGCCATATGAAGCGCGCTATCTGAACCTGCTTGACCCGCACGAGTGAGCGAACGCACCTGCGCGAACGACGTCGCGCTTGATAGAGTGCGCGCCATCCACTCAACGTGCCGCACCGCTCGCGCCGCGTCGCCATGGCCGACACGCCCGTCGATTCCGGACCGATCCGCAAGCCCGGCGTGGAACGCTGGCAGACACGTGGCGTGTTTGTCGCCGCCGCCGTCGCGCTCGCCTGCGGCCCGGCCATGGTCTGGCGCTTCCCGGCGCTGGCACTGAAGCATGGCGGCGGCAACTTCCTGGTCGCGTTCGCCATCGCGCTGATCGTTACCGGCCTGCCGTTGCTCGTGCTCGAATTCGCCGTCGGCCAACGCACGCAACGTGCGGCGCCGCGCGCATTCCGGATCACGCATCGCCGCCAGGAATGGCTCGGCTGGGTCGCCGTGTCGTTCGGGCTGATGCTGGCCGCGCTGAACCTCACGCTTGGCGCGCGCGCCCTGGCTCTGGCCGCACCGGCGATGCAGGCCGCGGCCGAAGGCATGGAACGACTGCCCACGCGCGACCCGGTGGACTTCGTCTTCCGCCAGCTGCACGGCACATCCGGCCCCGGCGGCTGGCTGTTCCCGCCGTGGTGGCCGGTGTTCGCGCTGCTGCTGCTCTGGGGCGTGGCCGGCGGCCTGGCCGGCGCGGGGCCGCGGCGGTTCGGCATTCCGGTGCGCATGCTGCTGGCCGGCGCGCTCGCCGTGTTGCTCGCAGTGGTGGTGCGCCAACTGGGCTACCTCGCCGACAGCAGCAGCGGCGCGGTGTACGGCCTGTCGTACGCGCTCGACATCACGCCGTCCCGACTGCTTGACCCCGCGCTGTGGCTCGACGCGTTCACGCATGCGCTGCTGGCCTGCGGCGTGGGCGCTGGCGCGCACGTGGCACTCGCGGCCTGTCTGCCGCACGAGGCCGACACCGCCAACAACGGCCTGTTCGTCGCGCTGTGCAGCGCCGCGCTGTCATTCATCATCTGGCTCGGCATCGCCTGCATGCTCGGCATGCTCGCGATGCGCGATGGTCGGCTGATGGCCGAGGTAGCGTCCGGTGCGAGCATCTACCAGCCGGACGGCGTGGGCCTCATGCTGCTCACGGTGCCGCAGTCGATGCTGCAACTCGACGCCGGCGCGGATGCCGCGCACGCCGACGCCGGCTGGATGGCGGCGCTGTTCATCGCCCTGGCGGTGCTCGCGCTGACGTCGGCAATTGTGCTGCTGCACGGCGCCGTGACTGCGCTGCAGCAACGCCTCGCGCGCAGTCGCATGCGCACCGCGCTGATGGTCGCCACCGTCGGCTTCGCTCTCACGCTGGCGCTTTCGGGCATTGTCGGGTGGCAGTGGTTCGACACGGCGGATCACCTGATTGTCAGGCTCGGTCTGCCGCTGGTCGCGTTGCTGCAGTGCGTCAGCCTCGGCTGGCTCTCGGGCGCCGACCGTTGGCGCGAGCAGATCACCCGCACATCCGAACGGCCGGTCGGGCTGTTCTGGGAGCTCACCGTGCGCATCATCACGCCGTTGATGCTGATCCTGCTGCTGGTGAATGCGCTGACGCGGCTCGCGGCGTAGCGACCTTGCGCGCGAGCCGCTGCTGATCAGAGCCGCGCGGCTCTGATCGCTCGCGGCTCTGACGGCCCGCGGCTCTGCCTCCAACCTCACCGGCGCTCCAGGATCGACACGCGCATCCAGCCTTCGCACCCGCCGAACCACCGCTGGGCTATCAGCCGCGGGTAGCGATCCATGCCGATGCGCAGCGCCAGCTCGCGCGCCGCGTCGTCACAGTGTCCGTCGATCACGATCGCGCGCGGCGCCATGGCCGGTTCGCCCGCGTCCACCAGCCCCGGCATCGGCACGTCATTCCAGAATCCCGACGCGTCCGCACGATGCTCGCGACGGACCGGCAGCAGCGGATCGGTGATGCCGTAGTAGCGCAGCACGCCATCGTTGATGCCGTGCTCGGCGAACACGATCACTGGCGTGCCCGGCGTGCGCCACTGCTGCGCCCACGCCGCTGCCTCGCGGTACGGCTCCTTGTGGAACAGGTACGGGGAGCCCGGCTTCATCCGCGCGAGCGCCTCCTGCGTGGCGCCCCAGACCGGCCCGACATGGCCCCACACGATGACCAGCGCGATAGCCCACGCCATGAACCGACAGACAATACTCGCCACGAGCAGCGGGTCCGGCTGCCTGCGCTCGTCACCCTGCGGCGCCGGCGCCGGCTTCAGCAGTTGCCGCCACCACGGCACGTCGGCCCCGGTGTCCAGCAGGAAGACCACCAACTCGCCGATCGCGAGGCACACGAACGGATAGATGAACGCGAGGTACTTGTGATGGAAGAAGCGCAGCGACATGTACTGATCGTGGATCGCCGCGGTGCCGATCAGGCTGGTCAGCACAATGAACGCCGAGATCCACGCGAGGCCGCGGCTGCGGCGCGCGCAGTGGATCAGGAAGCCGGCCGCCAGCAGCATGAACGCGGCCCACGAGAGCGTCGCGAGGTAGCCGGGCATGTCGTTGTGCATCAGGTGGAATGCGCCGATGCGGCCGGTGAAGAACGCCACCGGGATGTCGATCGACGCGCGCGCCACGTTGTCGAGCCACGGCCGGCCCTGGTCCTCCAGGTGCTTCATCGAGAAGATGAACCACGGCAGGTAGAGCAGGCCGGCGGCAATCCACGGCAACGGCAGCACCCAGTTGCGGCGGATGTTGCGCAGCATCGTGGGCACGATGCAGACGAACAGCAGGATGAACAGCAGGCCGAAGAGCGCCTGATTCATCGGGCCGAGGTACAGGCCGAGGCCGAGCCACACGTGGCGCTTCCAGTCGCGCGGGTTCTCGCGCAGCCAGGCGAGGCCGTGCAGGGCCCACGCGGAGAACAGTACGAGGCCGGAGTAGTAGCGCGCCTCCTGACCGTAGTAGATGCCGTACGCACCGAAGGCCCAGAACGCGGCCGCGACCAGGCCGACGAGCGAGTTGCCTCCGCTGAAGCGGCGTGCGAACAGGAACAGCACCGGGATGCAGAGTGTGCCGAGCAGCACCACCGGGTAGCGCGCCGCGCGGTCAGCTCCGCCCGGCACGCTCATGTCGCCGAACATCGCGATCGACGCCCGCATCATCAGGCGCAGCATCGGTGGGTGCGAGCCTTCGGCCGTGATCGTGTCGAGCACCGTCGGCCGCGTGGTCTCCTCGACGGTGATCCACTCGTCGAACCACAGGCCGACAGCGTCGAGCCCGACGAGCCGTTGCTGCAGGCCGAGCAACGTGATCACCAGCAGGATCGCGCCGACGCTGATCCGTTCGATCAGCCGGATGCGTTGCGGCCAGCGCGCGGCGGAGGCGGGCAGCGCGGTTGCGGTCTCGGGTGACTCGGGCATGTGCTGGCCGACACGTTGTGACGTCGGGATGGATGGGTCCGGTCTGCAGCGCCGTTTCGCATGTCTACTTCGGCACGGACCAGCAGAACCGCCCGGAATGGCCCACTACATACCGCCCTTCGGGGTCCAACGTGATGTTGCCTGCGTTCGGCGGATGCGGAATGTGCAACACCGTCTCGCCGGACTCCACGCTAACTGCGTATGAGCGACCGTTGCCCAGCGCACGGACCAGCGCCAGCTTGCCGTCGGCGGTTGCATCCACCACGTCGAGGCCCTGGCAGCCGAGGTACCGGCTGGTGGCGGCGCCCGTCACCAGATTCACGGTCAGCAGCTTGAGGCCGGCGCCTTGCAGCTCGGAGAACGGTTCCTTGTAGATCACCTGGTAGTGCGCAGCACCGATCAATTCGACGACGTCGCCTTCCACGCGGTGCGAGAACACCTTGCTGGTCTCGCTGACGGCCTTCAACAGTTGCTGGCCGTTCGACGCGTCGAGGATCAACGCCTCCGATTCGGTCTGCACAAGCAGCCGCGTGCCATCCCCACTGAACACCACTGCACGCGGTATGAACTTCAGGTCAGCCAGTGCCCACAGCTCGCGGTTGGTGGTCAGGTCAACGGCGTGGCAGACCTCCTTCTCCTGGTACGAGCGGCTCCCCCAACACACCGCAACCCTGGCTCCCGGGCCGAGTGCCAGCGGCATGAACTTGCTGGTGCGCGGCACCTTCGCCGAGCGCAGCAGCCGCAGCTTGAGGTCGTACACCTGGAAGTCGTCGGTCTTGTACGAGCGGCAGGTGATGTACTCGCCCAACCGCCTCGCCTGATCCAGCATGCCGTCTACGGTCTGCTCGACCTTCCCGTTTTCAAGGTTGACGACATCACCCTGCTGCGTGGTGAATCGACCGGTGGACAGGGTCGTCAACATCTTGCCGCCGGGCAGTACCACCGGCCATTCGCAGCGCCCCGTCGTGAGTCGGCGACCGCCGGGAAATGCGGTCGTGTCGCCGATGCGGAGGGTCTTCAGCGTGCCCATCAGCACGGTCTTTCCATCCGGCGAGACGGCGACCGAAAGGAGCTCGCGGTCAGAGGGATCGAGGCCCCAGCACCACACCAGATCGCCGTTGTTACGCACGATGACGACGCTGGCCTTGTAGCGCAGCCCCGCTACGTCGCCACCGAGGTGCATACTGACGACCTCGCCAGTGAAGGCCGGTGGGAAGCCGCTGTCGGCAAGCTTCGAACCGGTGCGGGCATCGAACGCCAGCATGTCGTCCTTTGCGCCCACGGTGACCATGCGTTTGCCGTCGGGAGTGATGGCCACCGCCCCGCCGCACGACAGGCTCAACTCGGCCGCCTCACCGCGCTTGAGGTCGCAGCGCCACGGCACGCATAGATCGCCGGTCGAGACGATGGCCACCGTGCCTTTCGCGTCCACGGCAATCTGTCTGACGTCGGGCTCACCGCGCCCGAACGACCGCGGCACCTGGAACGTCGCCGCGACCTTCATCCGCTTGCCGTCAATGTGAACAACGCGACCGCGCACGCCGACCAGTACCGCCGTTCCGCCTGCTCCCATTGAGTAGCAGGTCTCGTTCATGTTCATGCTCTCGGCCATCTGGCCCTTCTTCAGGTCCCACTTGCGCACCGACCCGCTTGTGTCGGCAGACCACAGGAACGTGGCGCGATCGTCGAACGCGATCCCGACGACGGGCTTTTCGTGGCCGGCAAGCGAGGTGAGGACCTGGTGCGACTTTGCGTCGAGGATGTGGATCACGCTTGGTCCGTCGTCGGCCAGAGCTGCCGCGAACTTGCTCCCATCCGCCGACCAGGCCAGCGCCCGGACCACGCCGCCGTCAAGGGCTACGGTCACCTGCGCCGGCTGGGGCTGGGCGGCCGCCTGCTGCACGATGGGGGCAACGGCAGACAGCGCCACCAACAACAGGGCAGCGTAGAGACACTTCATCGTGGAATCCTCCGATCAGGCCCGTGGTGCAGCAGGTACACCGATCGTAGGTGACCTGCGGCGCTGCGGCAACCAGCGCACTACAACGCGCGGTCGTAGAGGCGGTACGTCTTGTAGTGTTCGCCCTGCATCATCTTCGAGCCGTTGACCATCTCGGGGTTGTCCTCGAGGATCCAGCTCATCTCGGCGCGCGGAATCTTCACGTCGTTCACCGAGACCTCGAAGTTACGCTCGTAGAACAGCGCCTCGATGCCGCGCTTGCGGTACTCGGGCACGATGCCGAGGATCGCGATGCGCGCGCGGCGGATGATGTCCCACTTGAGCTGCGTCTTGCGGATGAACATGTGCCACGCGGTGCGCAGCAGGCCGCCGTCGGTGTGGCGCAGGATCGCGTGCAGGTCGGGCAGTGTGAGCGCCCAGCCGACCGGCTTGCCATCGACCTCGGCGATGCAGGTGTAGCGCGGGTCGAGGATCGTCTTCATCTCGACAGCGAGGTGGTGGAACTCCTCGTCGTTGAGCGGCACGAAGCCCCAGTTCTTCTCCCACGCGCGCTTGTACAGGTCGTTGAGGATCGCCAGTTCCTCGTCCCAGTGCTTCTTGTCGAGCCGGATCTGCCGGAGGCTGGCGCCCTTCTTGCGCGCGATCCCGGCGATGCGCTGGATCTTCTCGTTGGGCCACTTGTCGTCGGTGACCTCGAACGCGAGCAGATCCTTGGCCCTGGTGAAGCCGGCGCCCTCGTAGAGCGCCTGGTGGTACAGCGGGTTGTACTTCATCATCACCGCGGCCGGCTCCTTGCGCACGGCCCAGACGAGGCTGCCGACCTCCTCGTTGGTGCAGAAGTCCACCGGCCCGCGCATCGTGTCGAAGCCCATCTCCTTGCAGCGGGCGGCCGCCGCGTCGAACAGCGCGCCAGCGACTTCCTTGTCGTCGATGCTCTCGAAGAAGCCGAAGAAGCCGACCTTGTCGTCGTGCGTGGCGTTGTGCGCCGGATAGCTGTGGGCCGTGATGCGGCCGACCGGCTGGCCGTTGCGGTACGCGAGGAAATAGGTGATGTCCATCTGCCGGCGCAGCGGCTTCTTCTTCGGATTGTGGAAGTCCATGCGTTCCACAATCAGCTCCGGCGTCCAGTCCGGATCGCCGGCATACAGCTGCCGCGGCAGCTTGAGGAAGGTTTTCAGCAGCTTGTCGCCAAAGCGGAATGAACGGATTTCCACCGCCATGGTGGCCTCCCGCGACGAGGTGACGGATTGAACTGGTGACGTGGTGGGCGTGGTATCACGTTGCCCGCGGGCTGTGTGCGGCAAATTTGCGAGCCCCGCCTGGTGCCGGGGTGGCCCTCATGGCGCCGCCGAGCGGGCTCGGTGGTGGACAATCGTACGTTCGAACGCGCGCACCAGCCCGCTGGCGTAGGCCGGCAGATCGTAGCGCTGGCACAGCGCGGCACGCTGGTCCCGACTGATCGCGCCGAGCGAGATTGCCTTGCGCACCGCATCGGCAATGGCGTCGGCACCGGCGTCCGCATCGTGGAAGTCGCCCCCCAGATCTTCGTAGCCTTCGATGTTGTCGTCCCGTCGCGCGACCACGCGCGTGCCGCACGCCAACGAGTTGACCATCGTCGTCTGGCCGGAGAAGTAGCGGTTCTCGCTCGTCGTGACCAGGCAGCATCCCGCATCGCGCAGGTGGCGGCGGCTCTTGTGGAACGCCAGGTCACCAAGATAGCGGACATTCGCCGCCGAGAAGCGCAGCGGGCCCCGCCCGATCACGCGGAACTCGACGTCCGGCATCGCAGCGGCTACGCGGTCCAGCAACGGCCAGTCGCGCTTCATGTCGTTGCCGATGCTGACGACGTATCGGCCCTTCGTCGAGCGATACGGGAAGTAGCTGAAGTCGGTGCCCAGGCGCACCCACTGGCACGTCGAGTAGCCGATCGCTTCCAGCCCGCGCTTGAGGCTGTGCGAGAAGCAGATGACGCCGTCGGTCCGCTCGCGATACGCCTCCGGCGGAAACGAATCCGTCTGGTCGAGCGTGGCCATCAACCCGGCGGCAATCGGCACGCCGCAATCAGCGAGGTGGTTGGTGGCCGCCAGGGCCAGTCCATCCGTGGTGGCATAGACAATGTCCGGACGAACGCGCTGCACTGCAGCCCGCCATACATCGCCGACATCCGGCTTGCGGCCGGTCCAGCGCGACGCGCGAGGCAGGGCCACACGGAACACGGTCTGCCCGGCGCCGCGCATCGCATGAAAGCCGTACGACATGAAGCGCGGCCGGCCCTTCAACCATTTGTAGAGGTAGAGGATCCTCAACGCCTTGCTCCGCTGGCGTCATTGGTACGTGCCGTTGACCAGCCACTGGTACAGGTCGCGTACAGCGTCTTCATACGTCTGCGTCGGGCGGAAGCCGGTGTCCTCCACCAGGCTGTCGATGGAAAAATCGGAGGGGTCGAGCGAGATGTCATTGTACGGCATCTTGCCGAATTGCAGCACCTGTCCGGATGGATACAGATCCGCCATGATCTGTACGTACTCCTTCAAGGGTCGCGCCGCACCGGAGCCCACGCGGTAAGACCGCCCAGCCTTCCCGTGCGTGCCGATGAGGTGATAGGCGAGCGCGCAGTCCTTGGCCGACAGCACGTCGAACATCTGCTCGCCGGTGGAGAAGAGCAGCTCCGCGCCGGAGATCAACTTCCCGAGCGTGACCTGCAGGAACGAATCCTTGTCATCGTTCGGCCCCATCGCGTGCGAGTTGGTCGCGAACATCAGGTCGATGCCCGCCTTGCCCGCCAGCAGCTTCAGCACGTCGCGCGACGAGCGCTTCGCCAGTGCGTAGATCACGTGGCGGTTGAACTCCGTGTTCGTGCGGAAGTCGAGCTCCAGATATCTCTCGGTAAACGCTTCCTCCATGGTGCCGACATGAACGAAGCGACGGCAGCCGATCTGGCCCGCGGCCTGCAGCGCCGCGGCCGACCAGGCGACGTTGCGCATCTGCGCGTCGACTTCCATGTCGGAGAGTCGCGACGCGCCATACCACGCGAAATTGAAGAACGCGCATGAACCACCACAGGCCCAGCCGGCCTGGCGGGCGAGCTCACCGAGCGTGTCGATCCGCGACATGTCGAGTTGCACGTAGGTGAGGCGCCCGTCGGCGGTGAGCCGCTTCGGGTCGACCTCGCTCCATGGCTTGCGGCCGAGCGCAAGCACGTCGACGCCATGCGCGACCAGGCGCCTGACGAGCGCGGAGCCGATGAGGCCGGTGGAACCCGAGATGATTGCCTGCTTCATGACTTGAGCAGCGGTGCCAGCGATTCCATCAGAGTGGTTCCGAGCGAGAAGCCGGTGTCGCGGTGCAGTCGCGGGCACTGGAAATCCTCGAACCGCACGGGGCGACCGGGGCCAGCCTCAGCGGCCGGGGCCCGGGCGGCAGGCGCAACGCCGCGCTTCATGGCGTCGAACGCTGCGAAGTAGTCTTCGAGCCGTCGGGGGAATCCGGAGCCGATGACGTAGTCGGCCTTGTTCACGCCGTGCTCGCCGATCAGGCGATACGCCCGCGCACCTTCGCGCAACGGGATCAGATCGAAGAGGTGGGCGTTCGTGGGCTTGTCCCATGGCGCTCCGTCGCGGATCTGACGCAACACGGCCGCGATGAAGCCGCCGCCTGCAAGGGACTCATCAACGAACGCCGAGAAACGGGTATGCACGTACTCGATCTTCTGAAGGTAGGCGACCAGCCGGCACATGTCGCGCGCCGCGAGCTTGGCGACGGCGTACAGCTCTTGCTGCGGATTGTGATACGGCTGGAGCCAGTCGGCCTGCAGATGGCGTTCGAGGAAGGTCTCTTCGAGCGTACCGGCGTTGACAAATCGGATGCAGCCGAGCGCCCGTGCCGCCACCACCGCACCGGCCGCTCGCGCCACATTGCGGACCTGATCGTCGATGCCACCGTCCGTGAGGCGGCTTCGACCGGCCCAGGCGAAGTGGAAGAAGACACACTGGTTGCCGAGCCGCCAGCCGAGCGCTCCGGCGCGAGCCGGCAACTCCGCCATGTGCTCCAGGTCGAGTTCGAGGCAGGTGGCGAGACGATGGATCGGGATGCAGGATTCCGCGATGTCGGCCCGCGGCCTGCGGCTCAGTGCGAGCACTTCGATGTCGTGCTCCAGTAGTTCACGCACCACAGCCGAGCCGACGAACCCGGTGGCACCCGTCACGATGGCTTGCTTCATGGTGCCTCGCGGTGGCGGGTCATGTTGGCCGCGGCAAGTGATGAGCCATGTCGAAGTCGGGATGCGCCCGGTCCTTGTCGGACACGATCTGCGGTTGTGCCGGCCAGTCGATTGCAATCCGCGGGTCGTCCCAGCGCAACCCGCGTTCCAGGGCCGGGTCGTAGAACGCATCCACGAGGTACAGCACCTCGGTGTCCGGCGCGAGCGTCAGGAACCCGTGCGCAAACCCGCGCGGCACGTAGAGCATCTTCCGTGAGTCGGCCGATAGCTCGACGCCGAACCACTTCAGGAAGGTCGGCGAGTCGTCGCGCAGGTCTACGATGCAGTCCCACAGCGAGCCACGGATGCAGCGCACGAGCTTGGTCTCGGCGGCGGGCGCCAGCTGATAGTGCATGCCGCGCAACGTGCCGACCTCCTTGCTCATGGAGTCGTTGACCTGCACGAATGCCGTCGCGAGGCCGTGCTGCGCGAACTCCCGCTGGCAGAACAGACGCGCGAAGAAGCCGCGCTCGTCGCCGCGAAGCTCCGGCTCGATCAGGGTCGCCCCTTGCAGCGGCGTCGGCGTGAAGCGCATGGCAGTCGGTCGATGCTCACCGTTGTGGAGTGGCGATGTAGCGCGCGATCTGCTCCGAACAGAGGCGGCGAGCCACGGTCGGCACATCGGCGGCAGCGCACTGATGGACCTCACGGTACCAATCGACGGTGGCGCGGACAGTCTCCTGCAGGTTCCACGCTGGTTTCCAGCCGAGTTCGCTGGCTGCCTTGTCGATCGCCAGTGACAACGTGCCGGCCTCGTGCGGCGCCGGGTGTCCGACGTTCGCCCAACTGCCCGGCCAGTGCTGCAGGACCGCGTTGACCAGCGTCTCGACTTTGACCGTCGAGTCCGCTGTGGGGCCGAAGTTCCAGGCGCGCGCGCTCGCGTCGCCAGGCTCGGCGTCGGCAAGGCGACCGTCGTGGAGCGCCTGCGCCAACGTCAGGTAGCCGCCGAGGGGCTCGAGCACGTGCTGCCACGGGCGGACGTGCAGCGGGTTGCGCACAGGAATCGGTTCGCCGGACGACAGCGCGCGGATCGCATCGGGCACGATGCGGTTGTCGGAGTAGTCGCCGCCGCCGATCACGTTGCCGGCACGAGCCGAGGCGACCCGCGGCCGCGTGTCCGACGGCATCCGGTCGAGCACCGAGACGCGGAACGATCGGATCGCAATCTCCGCTGCGGCTTTGCTGGCGCTGTACGGATCGCGACCGCCGAGTGGCGCGTCTTCCGGAAACCGCCGGCCGACGCCCACGTTCTCGTAGCACTTGTCGCTCGTGACCATCACGCCCACGACCGGCGACTGCAGAGCCGCCAGCGCAGCCATCACATGCACCGTGCCCATCACGTTGATGTCGAACGTCTCGACTGGCTGCCGGTACGACTCCTGCACCAGCGACTGTGCAGCGAGGTGGAACACCGTATCCGGCCGGGCCGCCACCAGCGCGTCTCGCAGGCGCACGCGATCGCGGACGTCCGCCTCGTGGTGAGCGAGCCTCTCGCGCAGTTGCAACTGCTCGAACAGCGAGGGGTCAGTCGGCGGAGAGAGCGCGTAGCCGGTGACGCGGGCGCCCATGCCGAGCAGCCAATGGCAGAGCCAGCTGCCCTTGAAGCCGGTGTGGCCGGTGACGAACACACGGCGGTCGCGATAGAAATCCTGCAGCGAGTCGGCCATCAGTCCCACCGCTTCCACGGCGCCTTGCCCTGCTCCCACAAACTGTTCAGCAGGTTGCGCTCACGCAGCGTGTCCATCGGCTGCCAGAAACCCGTGTGACGGTAGACGGACAGCTCGTTGTTGGCGCAGAGCGCCCGCACCGGTTCGTGCTCCCAGATCGACTCGTCGCCATCGATGTAGTCGATCGCACCGGGCTCCAGCACGAAAAAGCCGCCGTTGATCCAGCCGGTGCCATCGGTCGGCTTCTCCTCGAACGCTGTCACGCGGTCGCGATCCGCATCGGACGTCCGCAGCACGCCGAAGCGGCCGGGTGCGCGCACGCCGGTCAGTGTGGCCTTGATGCCGTGCGCCTCGGCCTGCTCGCGGTGGAACGCGATCAGGGCGCGGATGTCCACATCGGCCAGACCATCGCCGTAGGTGAAGCAGAACGTGCCGTCTTCCACGAAGCTCCGTACGCGGCGCAGACGCCCGCCGGTCATCGTGGCCTCGCCAGTGTCCACCACGGTCACCTTCCACGGCTCGGCCCGCTTGTGGTGCACCTCGATCGAGTTGTTCGCGAGGTCGAACGTCACATCGGCGGTATGAAGGAAGTAGTTCGCGAAGTACTCCTTGATCACGTAGCCCTTGAAGCCGCAGCAGATCACGAACTCGTTCACGTCGTGTGCGGAGTACAGCTTCATGATGTGCCACAGGATGGGCTTGCCGCCGATCTCGACCATCGGCTTGGGCCGCAGGTGACTCTCCTCGCTGAGCCGTGTGCCGAAGCCGCCGGCCAGTATCACTGCCTTCATCAGGTGGCTCCGCGGTCGCTGCAGATGGTGGTTGCGCGCGCGTTGGTACTTTGCCGCGCTCCGCTGGCGCAAGTGCAAGTGCCGACTCCGGGTTCAAGGCCCGTCGGAATCCGGCCGCCGGTTTGCAAACTGTCGGGCGAATGATCGGGGCAGCCGCGTCGACTAGAATGTGGTCCGCTTCCCCGGCCGCCAACCGACAACCGACATGAAACGAACCTGGATTCACTGCATCGCGGCACTCGCACTCGCGCTGTGCGCCACCACTCAAACTGCGCGTGCGCTCGACAAGGGCGAAGAAGCGCCGAACTTCAGATTCGAGGCCAGCTGGGGTGTGCCGCCCGGCGCGCAGCAGCTGACCGACCTGCGCGGGCAGATTGTGTTCATCGAAGTCTGGAAGATCCACTGAGAGCCCTGCATGCGGTTTCTCCCGCACCTCGTTGAGGTAAACGAGAAGTATCGGAGCAAGGGCCTCGAGATCCTGATGGCGACCGACGTGGATGCAGCCCCGGCGCTCGACGCGTTTGTGAAAGAGAAGAAGCTGACGCTCGGCGTGGCCCGCGTGGCGGACGTCTACAAGACGCTCAAGGCGTCGGGCTACCCGTCCAGCTTCGCGATCGACGTCGACGGCAACTGCATCTGGCGCGGCCATCCGCAGATGCTCAACGACGCGCTGGTGGACACCTGGCTCAAGGACCTGCGCAAGCCGAAGATCCCGCGGACGCTGAAGGGTCCGGTCGGCAAGGCCGTGCACTACTACGACGCCGGCGACTACGGCAAGGCGCTCGAGGAGGCCACCGACCTCGTCAAGAAGGACAAGGACGACGAGGTGAAGGCGGACGCGACGTACATCGTGGATCTCCTTCAGGGGCGGATGGACATGCACAAGGCGCGCGCCGAGGCGTTCCGCAAGCAGGAGTATCACGACAAGCTGCTGGACCTGCTGGAAGCCGATGCCGACGAGTTCAAGGGCACCGACTTTGCCGACAGCTGCGACGACGAGGCGAAGAAGGTCAAGCGCAGCACCGACTACAAGAAGTGCTGCGAGGCGCGCGACGAGCTGGCGAAGCTGGAAGCGAAGCTCGACCGGATGAAGCCGGCCGACGCGAAGAAGGCGCTGGAGAAGCTGGCCCGGACGTACAAGAAGTACCCGTACGGCGCGCGCGCACAGGAGTTGGCCGACGCGATCAACGAGGACGAGAAGTCCTCGAAGTAGCCGGCGCCGGGGATCCGCACGCAGGGCTGGTCGTGGCGACACTCAGCGCCGCGATCAGCCCGCGCTCGCTTCACGCCGTTGCGTCACGGCGCCAGCGTGGCGACCGGGCAGCCGGCATTGATAGACTTGGCCCGCCCCCACCGGCACGCCCCACAAACGACAGAACAAGTCCGATGAACGATCGCCCCGAGTCTGATCATCGCGCCGCAGAGGAGCCGTCCGGACCGTCCGAGCCGTCCGGACCGGCGCCGCCCGGTTGGCCAACTCCGGCTCCGCCGCCGGAGCACAAGCCACGATCGCGCGTACCCGATGTGATCGCCACGCTGGTAGTCGCCACAATCGGTGCGAGTGTCGGCTTCTGGATCGGAAGCTACAGCCGCAACGAACTTCCCGGGGCCACGATCGGCGCCGCAATCGGATTGCTTCTCGGCTGGCGCATGTTCCTCGCCCGGATCAACTACGATCATCGCAGCGGCGGCTACCACGAACACGCCGCGGTGCCGCGCTCGTTCATGGATCCGATCAGCCCCGGCTCGTTCACCACAGGCGGCTTCGTCTACATGCTTTCGCGCATGGGGTGCGGTGGCAAGAGCGGCACCGCTGCGGTCGTGGCCGGCCTGATCATCTGGCGACTGCTCGCCTGACCGCGCGCGGTAGCGATCACGGACCGGCCGTGCGGACGCGGTCAGCCCTTCGGCTTCGGCCCGAAGATGAAGTACAGCCCGGCCAGCGCGAAGGCGACGATCAGGCCGAACTTGAGCCACCACAGGAACTGCTGGATCAGGAACCAGATGAACATCACCAGGATCACGACCACGATGGCCGTGATCGCGATCGTCTTCGGCGTCCACTTCTTCGGCAGGAAGAAACGCGCCATCTTCCACATCCGCCCGAGCCAGCCCACCGCCGCCTTGCCGCTCTGCACGGCCGTGGCGAGGTGATCCTTCTTCGGGGCGTCCGGATTCGGCGCGCCGGCAGGGGTGGAGGACTTTTCAGGTTCGGTCATGTTTGCCTCGCGCGGCCGCGAGCCGTTGAAGACACAGGGACTCGCCAGCCGATCAGGTCGGATCATTCAGTCGCAGTGTCTGGTCAATCGTCGCCGCCCTCGGCGTTGGCCTCGTCGCCACCCGCGTCGGCGTCCTCGTCCGGCAGCGGCGCCGCCGGCTCCTCGCCGGGCGGGTCGTCGATCGTGACCGGCGCGGCGATCTTCTTCTTCTTTTTCTTCTTCTTCGCGCGCGCCTCGTTGCTCTTCTCCACCTCTTCCACCGAGGCGGCAAACAGCGTGCGGGCGGTGCCCTCGAACTGGCCTTCAATCAGCTTCGCGAACTGCAGCTTCACGTCGGTCAGCCCGTCCATGTGCTCGTCGAGCGAGTTGGCAAGCCTCTCGGTGCGGGCCTTCAACTCGGCGAAGTGCTTCCGCGCCGGCTCGAGCTTGACGAAGATGCTGCCCTTCAGGCGCGCCACCTCGTCGTCGATGTTCGTCTGCA
>JBFWQT010000058.1:0-20142 GCA_050249295.1 Planctomycetota bacterium | reverse complement strand
TTCTTCTCTGTGTTCTCTGTGCTCTCTGTGTTGAATCTCTTTTCTCAGTCGTGATCAGCACACGCAGTCTGCGGCACATGACCAGAACGTGAACATGGGTTTCCCCTCCGGGGACTGATGTCCCCGGCTCGCCTGGTGGACTGTGGTGACTCTTCAGCCCCTTTGTGGTCCTTCGTGCCTTTGTGGCAAGAGCCGCGACCGCAAGTGACGTTCGCGGCTCGCCCGGAATCAATTCGCGGACAGGCTCCAGCTCGGTCGCGGCCCGGACCGGAACGGCTACCGCACTCGTCCCTGCAGTTCACGCAGTACGTCGGCCAGCGGCACACCCTCCGACACGGCCGTCGTGAGCAGGAAGAAGATCGAGTCGCCGATCTCCCACACGAACTCGTCGTGGTTGCGCGCGCGCGTCACCTCGAACGCTTCCTCGATCACCTTGCGCAGCAACAGTTCGCGATCGTCGAACAGCTTCACGCTGAACGACCCCTCCGGCCGGTCAGCCTTGCGCTTCGCCAGCACGTCCTCGAGCATCTGCAGCGTGAAGTCGCGCCGGCCGTCGCCGAAGCAGCTGTACGTCTTGCGGTGGCACGCGCCGTCGCCGTGCTGGCGCACGCGGAACAGGAACGTGTCGCGGTCGCAATCGACGCGCATCTCCAGCAGGTCCTGCGTGTCGCCGCTGGTCGCGCCCTTCTCCCACAGCTCGTTGCGCGAGCGCGAGAAGTACACGCCCTTGCCTTCGCGCAGCGCTCTCGTCAGCGACGCGCGATTGCTGTACGCGAGCATCAACACCTGGCCCGACTCGTCCTGCACCACCGTGGGCACGCGGCTGTCGTCGGTCAGATTCAGCAGGTCGGCGGTGCACGCCTCGAAGTCGAGCTGCCCGGTGTACCAGGCCATGCCCACCTGCACGTCGGCGCCGAGCCCGTCGGCCGCAATGACATCGGCGGCATCCTTCACGCCGCCGGCCACCGTCACCGGCCGGCCGAGCGACTGCACCAGCTCGCGCGTGCGCTCGAGGTCGAGGCCGCTCATCGTGCCCTCGTTGTGCACCAGCGTGCAGAGGAACGACCCGCAATGCGGCGCCAGACGGGCCGCGCGGTCGCGCACGCTCTCGCCGGTGCCGTGCACCCAGCCACGATCGACGACCTCGTCGCCCTTCGCGTC
This sequence comes from Planctomycetota bacterium, assembly GCA_050249295.1. Lineage (GTDB taxonomy): Bacteria > Planctomycetota > UBA8742 > SKZP01 > SKZP01 > JBFWQT01. The sequence goes on along the minus strand of JBFWQT010000058.1, from coordinate 18,981 downwards.
GAGCGCGACCATCACGCGATCGGCCGGCAGCTTCTGCAGCAGGTCGGGCGTCGCGGCGGTTCCGATGATCACGCGATCGGCGCCGGCGCGCAGCAGTTCGCGCGCGCGCTTCTCGTCGCGCACGCCGCCACCCACGCGCACGCGGCCGTACCGGCAGAGGCGTTTGATCAGCGCGAAGTTGTCGCCGGTGCCGAGCGCGGCATCGAGATCGATCACCGCCAGCGCGCCGAACCGCGCGAAGTACCGGGCGAGTTCCTCCGGCGAGCGCTCGTCGGTGAGCACCAGGTCCTTGCCCTGGCGCAGTTGCACGACGCGGCCGCCGCGGATGTCGATACTCGGGATGATCATGTGGTACGCGCCACTCGGTGCGGGCGGCCGGGCGGCGGTACCCTACGATCCCCCGTCGCAGCGGGCAACGCGCACCTGCTCGCGTTACTCGCCGCCGGTCTCGCGCTCAGTCTTCTGCATGCCCTTCGGCACGTAGCGGTAGGCGCACTCCAGCGAGAGCAGTTCCATGCAGTGGTACACCTCGGGGCCGATGTAGCCGCGCGACACCCAGAAGTCGTTCGCGTCGTAGATCCGGCCGAACGTGGCGGAGGGCGCGGCACCGTCGGCGGGGGCCGTGCGATCCTGCTTGCTGCGCACCGACTCGACCATCGGCGCGGCCCACGTCGTCCACGTCTCGCCGCCGACCAGGAAGGCCACCATCGTGCCGTAGTAGAGGAAGTACACGTTGGTTTTCAGATCGTCGCGCGCGTCGGCGACGGCCTTGATGCTGCCGGCCAGTTCGCTGTCGGTCGCCGCGTCGCGGCCCGCGTAGAGCTTCACCAGGCTGCCGATCGCGGCCATCGACGGATTGTGGAAGTTCGAGTTCGTGCCCGGCCGGTACGGCACGACGCCGGCATTCGCGCCGCTGCCCGCGTCGGGCGTGATCCGGCCAATCCAGTTCGCGAGCTCGTCGAGCGTGTCGTAGTTGAAGTCGAGCCACGCGGCCTGCGCCTGCTTCAGCGGCTGGAACATCATGCCGGTCACCGACACGTCGCCGTTGCCCTTGCCCTCGGCGCCGCCGTAGAGCCAGCCGCCGTCGGCACAGCGGGTGCCGAGGATGAACGTCAGCGACTTCTGCGCGGCGTTGTAGGTGGCGTCGGTGCCGCCCATCGCAAACGCCTCGACCACGGCCAGCGCCGCGAGGCCCTCGCTGTAGTTGGATCCGCCGCCGAAGCTGCCGGCGTGCGTCTGGTGCGCGAGAATCCAGGCAATGCCCTTCTTCACCGCCTGCTTGTGCGTGCCCACGATCTCGGACGATCCGTCGGCCATCAACGCGAGCAGCGCCAGGGCGGTGGTCGAGAGGTCGTCGCAGCGGTAGTCGGCGCGCTTCGAGTTGATCCACCGCCCGTCGGGCTGCTGCGTGCGCACCAGCCAGCCGAGTCCGTCGCGGATCACGTCGGCCGCGCTGTCGATGCCGAAGCGGCGCTGCGTCTGGCTGCGCAATGGCTCGAAGCGGGTGTTGTAGATCTCGACGTGGCGGATCGCGTCCTTGAAGCGCTCGGCCGTCGCCGTGTCGGCCGGCTTCTCGCGCACCGCCAGGCCGAACAGGCGCGCGGCCTCGGCGTACTCCTTGCCGTCCAGCGCTGCCTCGGCCTGCTTGACCAGCTTGTGGAACGTGGCGTCCGGATCGGCCGGCACGGGGTCGTCGCCGTCGTCAGCGGTGATCGGCACCGGGCGGACAATCAGCAGCAGGGCAGCGAGCAGCGCAACCAGCGCGCGCATGGTGGTGGAGTCGCGGTGACACATCGAATCAACCGTGAGCAGAGAGTGAAGTGCATCCGCCCGTTTGACGGCCCGACCGACCGGGCGTTTCCGCGGATGGCGGTTTCGCTGGCGGCCGCGCCTGCCGCCGCCGACCGCGCGCGCGGGGAGTGTCAATAAACCGGTGAACGTACGCGATCCGTGCCATACAATCCCGGCATGGTCCTGCCGGACCACCCTGCAACCCTGCTCCGCACCGCCTGAGTGACCACACCGCGCTACATCTGCATCCACGGGCACTTCTACCAGCCGCCGCGCGAGAACCCGTGGATCGAGACGATCGAACCCCAACCCTCGGCTGCGCCGTTTGCCGACTGGAACGAACGCGTGCACAGCCAGTGTTACGCGCCCAACAGTTGTGCCCGCATTCTCGGCGCCGACGGTCGCATCGCGCAGGTGGTCAACAACTACGAGACCATCTCGTTCAACTTCGGTCCGACGCTGCTGAGCTGGATGCGCGACAACGACGCTGCGACCTGGCGCCGGTTGCGCGAGGCCGACGAGCGCAGCTGCGCGGCCCGCAACGGACACGGCAACGCGCTCGCGCAGGTCTACAACCACGTGATCATGCCGCTCGCCAACGAGCGCGATCGCGAGTTGCAGGTGCACTGGGGCATCGAGGATTTCCGCTACCACTTCGGCCGCGACCCGGAAGGCATGTGGCTGGCCGAGTGCGCGGTGGACACGCCGACGCTCGAGACACTGGCGGCCGCGGGCATCCGCTTCACGATTCTCGCGCCGCACCAGGCGCGCGCGATCCGGCCGCTCGACGGCAACGGCAAGGGCACCGGCGACTGGCATTCCGTCGGCGAGTCGATCGATCCGACGCGCGCCTGGAAATGCGAGTTGCCGTCGGGCCGCAGCATCGCGCTGTTCTTCTACGACGGACCGATCTCGCGCGCCGTGGCGTTCGAGGGGCTGCTGTCGTCGGGCACGCGCTTCGCCAGGCGGCTGCTGGAGGGCTTCTCCGACTCGCGCCATCACGCGCAACTGCTGCACATTGCCACCGACGGCGAGAGCTACGGTCATCATCACACGCACGGCGACATGGCTCTGGCGGCCGCGCTGCTCGAGCTGCAACGGCGCGACGGCGTGACCGTGACGAACTACGCCGAGTTCCTGGAGCGCCACCCGCCGCAGATGGCGGTGCAGATTGCCGAGCCCACCGCCTGGAGCTGCGCGCATGGCATCGAGCGCTGGCGCTCCGACTGCGGCTGCCGCACGCGCGCCGACTGGAACCAGCAGTGGCGCTCGCCGTTGCGCAAGGCGTTCGACTGGCTGCGCGATCGCGCCGACGCACTGTTTGCCGACGCCGGTGCGGTCGTGCTGCGCGATCCGTGGGCGGCCCGCCTCGACTACATTCACCTGCTGCACGAGCGCAACGATGACGACGTGGCGACCTGGATGGCGCGTCACCTGATCGAGCCGTCGCGCGCCGACGACCGTGTGCGCGCGCTGCGCCTGCTCGAGATGCAGCGCCATGTCCAGCTGATGTACACGAGCTGCGCGTGGTTCTTCGACGAGATCAGCGGCCTCGAGGCTGTGCAGACGCTGCGCTACGCGGCGCGCGTGATCGAGCTGGCCGCGGGGTTCGGCGCGATGCTCAACGAGGAGTTCCAGCAGTTGCTGGCCGCGGCGCCGAGCAACATCCCGCGCTTCGCCGACGGCCGCGCGGTGTGGTCGCATCACGTCGCGCCGTCGGTGGTCAGCCCGCTGCGCCTGGCGGCGCACGTGGTGGTGCAGCGCATCTTCGGCGAAGACTCCGACGTGCCGAGCGACGCGACGATCTTCCCCGAGGACTCGACCGCGCCGATCTACACGCACATTGTCGAGCAGATTGCATTCACGCAGCGCGGCGGCACCAGGCAGCGCCTCGTTGTCGGCCGGGTGCGCACGCGCGACCGCATCACGCACGAGCGACACAACTCCGAGTTCGCCCTGCTCGACTTCGGCAACCTCGACTTCCACTGCGGTGTGCGCACGCAGGGCTCCGACGAGGCGTGGCGCGAACTCGGCTCCGACCTGCTCGGCCTGTTCGATGGCCAGTCGGTGACGCAGGTGCTGCGCCGGATGGATCACCACTTCCGCAACGGCGAGTTCTTCGCGCTGGCTGACCTGTTCCAGGATTCGCGCCAGGCCGTGCTCGACCTCTCGACGCGCGACACGCTGGCCCGCGTGCACGGCGTGTACATGCGCCTCTACGAGGATCACCGCCGGCTGATGGAGTTCTCGCGCCGACTCGATCTGCCGGTGCCGCCGGTGCTCGGTGTGGCGGTCGGCTACGTGCTGACGGCCGGCGTGCAGCAGTTGATCGCCGAGCCGCCGAGCGACCCGGCCGTGATGCCGTCGCACCTCGACCGCCTGATCACGATCATTGAAGAGGCGCGGCACTGGGGTTTGCAACTGCCGACCACGCAGCTCGGCGCGCCGGTATCAAAGCTGATCCAGCTGGCCGTCGCGAATGTGGACCTCACGGCGCCGCGCGGCCCGGCCACGCTGGCGCGCCTCGCCCGGCTCGTGGGCTTGTTGCAGCAGCTCGGCGTGCAGTGGGATCCGTGGGGCACGCAGAACGAGCTGGTCGCGCTGCTGAATGCCGGCCGTGGTGCGCATTCGTGGCATCACGTGATGGCGCCGGAGACTCGCGCCGCGGCGATGGAATCGCTGGAGCAGCTGGTGGCGGCCACGAACCTCGCGCCGTCGTTGTTGCCCGTGGCGAGCGGCCCCGGCAGCGCCTCCGGCCGACGCAGCGGTTGAGTGCTCACCAGGTCAACGCCTCAGGCGCGATCTGAAACAGCTCTGCCAGCCGCGGGTGCGCCCCGCGTTGTCGCTTCATTTCCTGCCACACAGCCGGCTGGGGGCACTGTCGGAGTTCCTCGCCGTGACGATCTGACAGTCCCGAATCACCGCTCGCATCGCGTTCGCCGACGTATCGAACAAGGCGGGAAAGAAACGTCCCGAATGCGGCTCGTCGCGCCTGGATCAGGACGTCCCGGCTGTTGAGTCCGAGGAGGGAGATTGTGTATCGAGCCCGTTGCAGCGAGCGTTGATCGCAATCCGGATCTGGAAGGAACCGGAATGAGTCCTGGATGTCGAGCAGGATGAACTGCATCGGATCATCTGTGCGCGGGTTCAGCAGCACAGGATCGCCTGCGATCGGTGGACTTGCGGGGAGCCCGCGCCCGATCTCCGCTGCACGCGTCTGATCGAGATGCACAAGCGAACCGGTCGCGTCGAAGACCGCAAACCTGTCCCGCTTGAAGCCGCCATTGCACGGTCCGCAAGCGTACAGGTAGTTCGCCCAGACAAAGCAATCCCCCGGAAAGAGATCCTTGGGACGATAGTGCTCGACCTCATCGGCAAGCGAGTCGCCGCAGAACATGCATCGCACGATCCCACCGCACATCTGTTCGAGCGTTGTCCGAACCTGCCCGAAAGTGCCGGTCCGGCCGTTGCGCTGCCTGAACAGCCGCTTCGCCTCTGACACCCGCTCGGGGTAGGGCTCCACTTCGTCCAGTTCCTGTTGCCATCGCTTCAGTTGCGAAGCAGCCCGCGGTGGCAACTGGATGGCGCCATCCACCCTGATCACTCTCGGCCTCCGTTGCCGTTGCCGTTGCCGTTGCCGAAGTCGGAGGCGGTCGGCAAGGTGGCCCGAAGCAACTGCCGGCGATCTTCTTCGTTCCTGGTGAGCTTCTGCTTGAGTGCCTTGATGTTCAGCGACGCGAGTTCTTCAAGCAATTTCAGCCCCTTCTCCGACCGCGTGGTGGGCATGTCGAATCCGCTCGTCGAATACGCTTCGGTGACCGAGCCATAGATCAGGCGGCTGCGTTCGATGCCCTCCAGCATTCGCGGTTCGTCGTCGGACCCGGGGTCGGGCAGCACAAAGATCGATCCGTGCTCCGCCGCTTGACACACGAGCGGACTGTGCGTGGTGACAATGAACTGGATGTTCGGGAAGTGTTTGGTGAGCCAGAAGCCAATGTCTCGCTGCCACTTCGGGTGAAGATGTGCGTCGACTTCGTCGACGAGAACGATTCCAGTCCCAACTGCAACCCCGCCCCTGAGTGCAGCATTGCCGTGGAAGGCGCACAACTCGCGGAGAAGATCCAAGACAAGAACCATGATTGCTCGATACCCGTCCCCCAGGTTGGCGACGGTGAATCTCGCATTGTTTCCGTCTTCAAACATTGCCGCGAAGCCGGTATCCGGCTGTTGCTCAACACCTACAAAACGCACGTTGTTGGGCAACAACCCGGTCTGGTTTACGAAGTCCGTGACCTCGCTGAAAAGTACGAACTCCGGCGCTTTGGCCCTCTGATGGTCGAGATCTCGCAGCCAGTCCAACGGTGAGTGGAGAGCAACTCGCTCGCTCAAGAGCGATGCGTGGCGACGCACGTCGGTTGAGAGCAACTGATTGTCGCCTCCGTAGAAGCGGCGCAACGGTCCGTAGCCTACAGAAAAGCGGGTTGGTGGGGGCTCGTCCATCGGGTGCCGGCGCATTGTCCTATTCGGGCCATCGCGGTACAGCATGCGCGCAGTCTGCCCTGCTGCGCCCCCCGAAGTGTTCGCGAAACCAAGCACGATCGAACCGTCCTGCGAGCCCGCAGCAATCCAATGTGGCCATTGTTCCCGCAGCGCAGCCACGTCTGCGTCATAGAGCAGAGCCAGAGCCACACCTTGGAGGAAGGAGCTCTTCCCGCTGCCGTTGTTGCCCAACACCACATGCCATCCGGGCGACGCAACATCGTCTGGCAGGTGCCAATCCAGCTTCCGGATCGACCGGATGTTCTCGATCTCGATGCGGCGCAGATACATGGCGACCAAAACCTCCTCAGCCGCAATTCCACCACATCAGTTCGCCGCGGGCGGACCACCATCCGGCAGCTTGCTGCTCGCGCTCGGGCCCTTCGCCTGCTGCTCGGCCTTCATCACCATCGTGTCGTTGTACGACTGGTAACTCGCCTGGCCCACCGTACGGCTGACCTTCGGGTCCGCGAAGTGCGGGAAGATCTCCTTCAGGTACGCCTCCAGCGTCTGGTACGTCGGCCCGAAACGATCGTGGTACATGTAGTACTGCAGGTCGTAGCCGAAGTCGTTCGCGCTGCGGTAGCGCTTGTCGCGGTCGCGTTCCAGCGACTTCATCAGGATCTTCTCGAGCTCCTCCGGCACGTCCGGGTTGTACTCGCGGATCGACGGGATCGGCTTGCGCACGATGTTGTCGATGCTGACCATCGTGTCGGCGTCGGCGAAAATATTGCGCCCGGCCAGCAGCTCGTACATCACCACGCCGAGGCTGAACACGTCGCTGCGGCGGTCGGTCTGCTCGAAGCGTGCCTGCTCGGGGCTCATGTACTGCACCTTGCCCATCAGCACTTCGCCTTCGCGGTTGCGGAAGTACTGCCCGGCCTTCGCAATGCCGAAGTCGGTAACCTTCACCACGCCCTGCGTGTCGACCATCACGTTCTTCGGGCTGATGTCGCGGTGCACCACGCCCAGCAGGCGGCCCTGCTTGTCGGTCTTGTTGTGCGCGTAGTCCAGGCCGAGGCAGACGCGGCTGGTCATGAACGCCGCCAGCTCGGTCGGCACCTTGCGGCCCAGCTCGTAGTGCCGGTCGAGGAACTCCTCGAGGTTCACGCCGTGCACGTACTCCATCGCGATGTAGTAGCGGCTGCCGATCTTGCCGAGCTGGTAGACCTGCACGATGTTCTGGTGCACGAGGTCGGCCACGAGCTTGGCTTCGCCGATGAACATCTCGACGAACTCGCCGTCGGCCGAGAGGTCTTCGAGAATCGTCTTGATCGCGACGATCTTCTCGAAGCCGGACGTGCCGTACTGGATCGCCTCGTACACGGCTCCCATTCCGCCTTCCGCAATCTTGCGGACGAGGCGGAAACGATAGGTATCGGACAGGGATTCCATGGTCGACGGCTCGGCGGCAGCGCGGATGGTGGAATACTACCACAGCGGCAAGTACGGGCAACGCAAGCCGTGCCGCGGCTGACTGCAGTCCGAGCCGCGACCGTCAGGGAGAAGGGACCAGCGAGCACGGGCTCGCGACGCGTTCGCAGTCGCGCCCGGCGCCGTGAGGACAGGTTGGTCGCCTCCCTTGCCGTCGCGGCTCTTGTCCTGGCGCCAACCGACGGAAGTCCCCGGAGTCGGTGCATTGCAAGCCAGACTCCGGCTCGCCGGGCTTGCCGGGCCGCGTCGCGGGGCTATAATCCGGGCCCACCCGCCCCGCCCGATGTATGGCCGGTTCGCCGGCACACGCCGACCGCAGCGCGCACGAATGGCCGACAGCTACCTGGTACTCGCGCGGAAATACCGCCCGCAGACGTTCGCCGACCTCGTCGGCCAGGAGCACATCGTCCGCACGCTGACCAACGCCATCGAACAGAACCGCGTCCACCACGCCTATCTGTTCACCGGCTCGCGCGGACTCGGCAAGACCAGCACCGCCCGCATCCTCGCCCGCTCGCTCAACTGCGAGAAAGGCCCGACGGCCACGCCGTGCAACGAGTGCGCCGTCTGCAAGCAGATCGCCGCCGGCCAGGGCAGCGATGCCTACGCGCTGACCGAGATCGACGGCGCGAGCAACAACAGTGTCGATGACATCCGCGACCTGCGCAGCCGCATCGGCCAGAAAACCGGCGCGCGCTACCACATCATCGTCATCGACGAAGTCCACATGCTCTCCGGCTCGGCGTTCAACGCGCTGCTGAAAACCCTGGAGGAGCCGCCGCCGCACGTGAAATTCGTGTTCGCGACGACCGAGATCCAGAAGGTGCCGGAGACGATCATCTCGCGCTGCCAGCGGCTCGACTTCCGCCGTATCCCGGCCGCGACGATCGCCACCTACATCCGCGACATCGCGAAGACCGAGAAGATCGACGCCGAGGACGAGGCGCTGAAGCTGATCGCGCGCATCGCCGAGGGCGGCATGCGCGACAGCCTGAGCAAGCTCGACCAGGCGATCGCGTTCTGCGGCAACACGGTCAAGGCAGTCGATGTCGAGCGCATCTTCGGCATCCTCTCGCGGCGCAACCTGCTCGAACTGGTGCGCGGGTTTGCCGGGCGCGACTTCGAACAGGCGCTGGGCGTGGCGGCGCGCTGCCACGACGAGGGCCTCGATGTGTCGCAGGTGCTGCGCGACCTGATCGACCTGTTCCGCGATCTGGCCGTGGTGAAGACCTGCGGCGCGAGCACGCCGCTGGTGGATGCGATGGCCGACGACCGCGCGACGATGGAGGAGGTGGCGGGCTCGCTGGAGACCGACACGCTGCTCTACGCGGTGGACATATTGATGGAAGGCCTGGCGCGGATCCGCAGCACCGGCTTCCCGCGGCTCGCGCTGGAGATGACGTTCATCAAGCTCTGCGAGCTGGAGGACCTGGTGCCGTTGCCCGCGCTGATCGACGCGGTGGCGAGCGGCAGCGCGAGTGGTGCGATGGCAGGTACGGTGACGCGCCCGCGACCGGCCACCGCAACGGCACCCACGCCGAAGGCGCAGGCGACCAGGCAGTCGGCCCCGGCGAGCCAGCCCGCGCCGGCCAGCGCAGCCGCAGCCGATGATGGTGGCGGCCGGCGGATCGACTTCGGGAGCGTGGCGGATTCGCTGAAAGGCGGCGCCGACACGAAGAGCGACGACAAGCCGAAGCGGGCCACGAAAAAAAAAAGTGAGGTAGCCGACGAGGCGACGCCGGCAGCGACGCCGGAACCCGCGCCCGCGCCCGCGCCCGCCGCCTCCGGCAATGGCCACGCCGCGCCCGCGCCGGTCGATGACACTCGCAGCTTCGGTGCGCGCCTCGCCGACAACCTCAACGCGCCGCCCCGCCAGCGCGGCCCGGGTGCGGCGGCGCAATTGCGCGACCAGGACGCGGTCAAACTGCTGATCGAGAAATTCGAAGGCGAGATCATCCGCGTCGAAGAAACCGAACGCTGAGCCGGCGGCGCGGGGCCGTTCGGTGCCTACGCAGAGCCGCGATCGCCGTATGCCGATCCACCGCGAGCACGGATGTAGGGAATCGACAGGATGCCGTGCTCGCTCACTCGCCGGCGGTGGAGAACGCTGGCGTCGCGGTCGCGTCCTTCAACGCCTGTTCGAGCCGGCGCAGCGCTTCCTCGGCGCCCGACTTCAGTTCGCTCTGGCGTTGCTGATTCTGGAAGTCGCCCTTGAACATGCGGTAGTCGGCCAGCGCCTTCGTCGTCAGTCCGGCGATCATCGCCTTCTGTGTGTCGCGCACCAACTGGTTGCGGCGGTCCCACTCGCGCACGCCCTGACCGACGCGCTGGGCCTGCGTTCGCGTGATCCGGCCACTCGCACGGAACCCGTCGATCAGCCGTTGCAGGCGGTCCTGTTCGGCCGCGTAGATCAGTGTGACCGGCGAGCGCGAGCCCGACGTGAACGCGCTGCTCAGTGTGTACGCGTCGATCGCGGCCGCGCGCGCGGCGTCGGCGTCGGGCATGCCGGCATCGGCGTACGACTTCTGCAGCAGGTTGGCGGGCGACTTCAGCTCGTTGCGCACCAGCTCCTCGTAGCGGCCGATCAGGCGGGCCCGCGCCGCCACTTCCTCCAGCCACATCATTTCCGGGTCGCTCAGGCCGGCGTCGGTCGGCGCCGCATCCGAGCCGAGGATCACATGGTCGAGCCCGCACTCGTCCGGCCCGGCAAAGAACTCGCCACGGATCGACAGCCGGCGCAGGTTGCCGAGCACTGCCATGATGTCCTCGCGCGTCGCGCGCTGGCCGGTGGTGCTCACGCGCCAGTCGGTGCGATCCGAGAGCGCAATCACGTAGCGCTGGAAGCCGCGGTTCGGCGCGCGCGGCACGTCGGCCTCGCCCGGCACGATCAGCGTCTGCATCGTGAGCGTCCGGTCGCCGCCTTCGAGCACGATGTCGGGCGCGCTGAAGCGCCGCTGGCCGGGGGCGCCGCGCAGGTCGAACTGCAGCGCGCGACCATAGAAGCGCGAGACGTCTCCCAGGAACTTTGCCGGCGCGGTGAAGTAGCGCGGCGACGCACGGTCGACCGCGAAGGCCACGATGCCGACGATCTTCTCGGCCACCTTCGATGCGTCGGACGCGCTGAGCACCTCGCCGCCGGCGCCGAACGCGAGCGAGCGGGCGTGATCGGCCAGCGTGGTGTTGCTGCCGATCGGCAACGGATAGATGTGGATGCCGGCCGCGCGCGCCGCCGCCGCCACGGTGGAGATCGTGCGGCCATCCGCGTCGGCGCCGCTGCCGTCGAGCTTGAACGGCGCATCGGTGATCAGGATGATCGCGCGGGCGACTGCCGCGCCAGTGTCGGTCTGCGCGCGCCACTGCATGTCGAGCGCACCCTGCAGGCCGTAGAGCGCATCCTCGGGGCCATCGCCGCCACCGCCGCTCGCACCGAAGGCCGACAATTCGGCGAGTCGCGCCTGCACGTCGGTCGTCAGCACGGACACGCTGCGCGCGCTCGCGCCGTCGCCAGCCTTGTCCTTGAACGCCACGAGGCCGACGCGCAGGCTCGGGCTGCGCAGTTGCAGCTCGCGGATGATCGCTGCGGCCGACTGCTTCACCGAGTCGATCGCGCCCTGCATCGAGCCGGTCGTGTCGATCGCGAACACGAGATCGAGCGCACCCGTCTGCTCGCCGGTGTCCTTGCCGCGGATGTAGCCGTTGCCGTAGCCGAACGTCGCGTACTCCGGCTCGACCGGCGTGGTCGTGTAGTTGCCGCTGATCGTCCAGCCCTCCACGGTGCCCTGGTTGAAGAAGCTGGTCACCGGCGTGCGCTCGAGGTCGGGCCCGGCGATGTGATGCACCGACGCGCTGAGCCGGTACGTGACCAGCCCGCGGCCATGCTCGATGCGCAGCAGCAGGTCGCGCGACGTCGTGTCGTCCTGCCGCAGCGTGAACGGCGTGTCGTTCATGCCGGCGTTGAGCGGCGACTTCGCGTGCTCCTCGAGGTTGCCGTTGCGCACGCGGTAGAGCACGACGGACGCGAGCTGGCTGGTGTCACGCGTGGCCGCGTCGCCGATGCTGTGGATCGTGATGTCGAGCCGCTGGTTGGCCGGCACGCCGCTGATGCGATACCAGTCGTAGCGGTCGGTCCAGGCATCGTGCGGCTCGCCGTAGAGATGGCAGACCTGCGGGCCGAGCCCGATCGGCAGCTCCAACGCCTGAGTGGCCGACGGCCCGGCATCGTACGCGCCGCCGAGGTCGCCGCGTCGCGTCACGCGCACGCGCACCTTGAAGATCACCGACTGGCCCGACCCGCGGTGCAGTTGCACGTAGTAGAGCCGCGCACCGCGCGCGCCCTCGCCGGTGTGCTGCACCACCTGGCCGGGTTGCCGCTGCGAGATCGGCCCGGCCTGTCGCGCCACCCACTGCCGCACCGGCCCGTCGGCGTTGCGCGTGTAGATCGTCAGGCCCCAGTGCGACAGCGCGACGCGCGGATCGGCCCCGGGCACGCCATCCAGCGACACCAGCGTCGCCTCGATCTGCATCCCGGCCGGCACCATCACCGGCGTCACCGACGCGGGCTCCGCGGCCGTCAGCGTGCCGGTGATCTCGAAGTCGCGCTCGGCCATCAGCGCGTTGGTCTCCGCTGCCTCGGCCTCGGCGCGCGTACCCGGCAGCCGCACGAAGGCCAGCTTGTTGCTCTCCTTGCGCTTGCCGGCGTAGCGCTCCTCGACCCACACCAGCAGGTCCTTCGGGTCCTCGGCCAGCGACGGCACGGTCACGGTCAGGTAGTCGTTGCCGGCGACAACCACCTCGGCGCGCTCCTTCACCCGGCCATCGGCGGTGCCGACGTACACGCGATTGGCAAACGTGAACGGGTAGAGATCGCTGCCGACGACGCGCACCTGCTGGCCCGGTCGGCCCTGCGACGGCTCCAGCGCGTCGATGCGCATCACGTTGATCAGGTTGATCCGCTCGGGCAGCACATGCAGCTCGCGGCCGAGTTGCACCCGGCTGGTCAGGTAGCGCTCCTGCATCGCCAGCACCGCGGCCGGCAGTCGCACGCGCATCATGCCGCCGCCCGGCGTCACCTCGAACGGTTGCCGCGTGGCGATCACGTTGCCGTTGCGATCGAGGAACTGCACGGTCGGCACGAGGCCGGGATCGTCGAGGCGGTAGCCGTCGATCTCGAACACCGTGTCGTCGCGGTCGGTGCGCACCGTGGTCGGTCGGATCGTCGTCACGCCAACCCTGAAATAGACCGAAAAGATCAGGCGCGACGGCGTGCCGATCACGTCGTGCGCGTAGTTGAGCACGGTCACGCCGGTCGGCCCCCAGTTGGCCACCTGCATGATCACGTCGAGCACGTTCGCGCCGGGAATGAACTTCTTCAGCGCCGACGCGGCGAGCTTGCGCGCGATCACCTCGCGGATCTTCACGCCGAACAGCTCGCGGATCAGGCCGACGATCGGCCCGCCGGCTTCGAGTTCGTGCGCGAGCCAGTTGCCGGCCACCGAGAGCAGGGCACGCGGGCTGCCGCTGTCGGCCGCGGCCTGGAGGTTCTCGACGAACTGGTGGTTCTGTCCGAGCGCCTCGCTGATCGCGGCCTGCAGCACTTTCAGTTTGGTGCTGTTGCCGAGAAAGCTCGTGCCACTGAGCGAGGTGAGCAGCGGGATGATGCACTGGTCAGCTGTGGTGCGCATCAGCAGCCGCGTGTGCAGGTCGCGCTCCTCGTCGGTCTTCAGCAGGTGACGCGCGTTGCGACCGGCCGTGACGATGATCACCATTGCGTTGCGGCCCTGCGGCTGGTCGAAGTCGGTCTCGCTCGAACTGTAGAGCCCGTTCCAGACGCCGCTCTGCGGCGGGATCACATGCGGGTCGAGGTTGGCCGGCGAGACCGACTTGACGTGATCCTGAAGCACGCGCGGCGTGGGCCCGGCCGCGATGATCTGCGCGCTCATGTAGAGCTGCGTGTCGTTGATCACGCGGATGTTCTCGTTACTGCGCTGCTGCTGCACGACGACGGGCTGGCCGGCGGGCGCGGGACGGATCACGGCGAAGTCCTCGGCCGCGGCCGGTGCGAGTGGCACCAGCGCGACCAGCAGGGCGCACACGGGCAGCGGCGCGAGTCGACGAATGCAGGGGGTGGTCACGGTCGCCTCCGGTCTCTCTTTCAGGGCACGTCAAAGTGGACGACAAAGCGGCCGAACTGATGGGTGATCAACTCGCGGATCGCAGCCGCGACGGCTTCGCCCTGCGGGCCGTCGGCGAAGATCACGATCGTGAGCTGGCCGCAGGTGATCGGCAGCGCGGCGCGCGATTCGCTCCATGCGCCGAGCAACAGCTGCACCTCGAGCTCGATCGCGTCGTCGTCGGCGTGATGCTGCAGCTGGTAGCGCACGCCAGATGGCGCCGCATCGTTGTCGGGTACGTTCATGCCGGCCAGGCATTCGAAGCGCGTGGAGAGCGAGGCAATGCCGTCCATCACCTGCATCGCCAGCGCCTGGTAGTCGGCCAGCTGCGGCGCGGGCCGGTGGTAGAAGCTCCACTCTGCCTCGCCAGCAACGCCCTTGTTGGTGCTGCCGCCATTGTCGCCGCCGGTCGCGTGCGTCGCGCAGCCCGCCAGCAGCAGCGCACAGAGCGCCATGGTGGTCGACGTCAGCCGACTCGTCAGTTGCCGGGTCATAGATCCTCCGATCACCTGGACTCGATCCACCGAACGGATAGCCTTCGCGTCCGGTCAATCGCGGGGCGAGTCGGGCGTTCCGAATCGGGCGAAATGTGGAATCCGGGAGCGGACAAGCGGGTTAGAACGCTAGCCACAATTCAACCGCGTTATGGAGAGGAAACACATGCCGTATCGTATCTCGCTGCTGGTGCTCGTTCTGGTGGTGGTTGGCGGCCTCGTTGCTGCCTTTGCCGTCGCCGACGACGAAGCTCCGGCCGTGCCTGCTGCCCCCGCCACCGGCGTCGAGGTCGGCAACATCGCGTCGGACTTCACGCTCAAGGACCAGTCCGGCAGCGACGTCCGCCTCAACGACCTGCGCGGCAAGATTGTCGTGCTGGAGTGGTTCAACAGTGAGTGCCCGATTGTGCAGCGCCACTACAAGGCCGGCACGATGACGACGCTGGCGAAGGAGTGGGCCGACAAGAATGTGGTGTGGGTCGCGATCAACAGCACGCACACCTTCAACATCGAGAAGAACAAGGCCGCTGCCGAGAAGTGGGGTATCGCCCGCCTGCTCGACGACCATGACGGCGCCGTCGGCCACCTCTACAAGGCCACGCGCACGCCCGAGATGGTGATCATCGACGCCGACGGCAAGATCCGCTACCGCGGCGCGATCGACAGCGACCGCTTCGGCCGCGACGAGAAGCCGACCAACTACGTGCGCCAGGCGCTCGAAGAGCTGGCGGCCGGCAAGGAGGTCAGCGTGCAGTCGGCGACGCCGTACGGCTGCAGCGTGAAGTACCGCGCCGAGCGCTGATCGACTGGTTGATCGCGAGTGATTGACTGAAGCACAACGGACGCGGCCTGATGGTCGCGTCCGTTTGCATTGTGCGCGCTCGAGTGGCCCGGGCGAACGGGGCGGAAGCCCGTAGCCGCCCTTGCACTCTGGTCCCGATATCAGTGCCACGCCCTGGCACGTGAGCTCAACCGGCCGAACCGCCCGGTGCGGACCCGCATGCCCTGTCCTGATCTTCCCCTTCACCAGCAAGGGTGCCCCGATCTGGCCGATGGGAGCTTGCTGGTCCCGCTTCCTTGCGGTCGCGGCTCGGACTCCGTCCACGAAGATGTCACACCCTGCGGGCGCGGCCGGTGAAAAACGGATTGGCTGTTACATTTGGACGTTCCCGGGGAGTTCAGATAGCAGAAGCCGAAGGAGCCTGCCGCATGCCGGTCACCACGCAGCCACCCGCCGCGGACGTTTTCGCCGGTCTGGTCGACTCGCACCAGGCCGGGGTGTGGCGCTTCCTGCGCGCGCTGGGGTGCGACGGGGCGACGGCCGACGACCTGACGCAGGAGACGTTCCTCGAACTCCTCCAGTCGGCCTTCGAGCACCGCAGCGACAGCGAGACCGCCGCGTTCCTCCGCAAGGTGGCGCGTTCGCGCTGGCTGAAGCTGCGGCAACGCCGCCAGCGCGCCGCCGAGGTGCCGCTGGAGGCGGGCGACGACGACGGCGTCGCGGTGGAGGCCGCATGGCAGCAGTGGCATCCGGACGGCACCGGGAGCGATGACGTGCTCGCGGCGATGCGCGACTGCGTGGCGGGGCTGGCGCCGAAAGCGCAGCAAGCGCTGACCCGGCAATACCTCGAGGACACCCGCGGTGAGCAGGTGGCGGAGAGCCTGGGTATGCCCTTCGGCAGCTTCCGCGTCTTCGTGCAGCGCGCCCGGCAAACGGTGAAGGACTGCATGTCCCGAAAGTTGCGCCTGCCATGAGCAACGATCCGCCGCCGCCGGCCCACGACCGGATCTTCGATGCCTACCTGACCGAGGCGCTGGGCGGCGACGCCGCGCCCGACCAGTGGCAGCAGATACTGGAGCAGGCTGCCAATCGTGGCTTGCTCGGAGCCGACGCCACCGGACGGTCTGGTCCGCATGGCTCCCGCACCCGCCAACCCGCAGCCCCCGGCCGACCGATGACCCGCGATCAATCCAGTCCGCGCCCCCGCCGCCTCGTTTTCGTGCTGACTGCTGCCGCAGTGCTGCTGCTCGGCGTAGCGCTGATGCTGATCCTGCAGAACCAGTCGCGACGAGTGACGCCCGACAGCGCCGGCGGCACGAGTGATACCGGGCCCATCGCAAGCAACCCGGCGAACAGCACCGACCACGCCACAGACGCGCAACCCGACTGGCCGACCTACACGAGCTATGCAATCAGCGTCGCGACGGACGTCAACGCGATCAACGGCAGCGTGGCCGACGCGACCAACGCGATGGGTTTCGACATGCTGACACGGCTGCGGAAGCGGGATGGCGACCACAACACGATGATCTCGCCGCTCTCGATTGCGATGGCGCTGCACATGATGCTCAACGGCGCCGAGGGCCGGACGGCCGAGGAAATGCGCTCGGCGTTGCACCTGAAGGGCATCGGGATCGACACGGTCAATGCCTCCAACCAGATGCTGAAGGCAATAGCCGAGCGCTCGAACAAGACCGTGATCCGGATTTCCAACTCGGCGTGGGTCGATGCCGTCACGCACCTGCGCCAGCCGTTCGCCGACGTGCTGCATGACAGCTACGGCGCCCGCATCGGGCCGCTGACCGACGCCGCGACGATCAACGACTGGGTCTCGCAGCAGACCGAGGGGATGATCCCGGCCGTGGTCAACGACAGCGTGGTTCACAACTCGCGCATGATCCTCGTCAACGCGCTGTACTTCGCCGGCACCTGGTTCCGGCGCTTTGACCCGAAGGACACCACCCCGCGCGACTTCCTGCTGTCCTCCGGCGAGAAGGTCAAGGTGCCGATGATGTCGCTCGGCCACGAGAGTTTCGACTTCCGGTTCAACGACATCTCGACCGCGGTCCGGCTGGATTTCGCCGGCGCGGGCAACGTCTGCATCTTCGTTCCGGCCGGCACGCACACGACCGACGACGTGCTGGCCGAGTTGCAGAACACGGGGTGGCGCAGCGTGGACTCGCAATTCCAGTCCGAGTTCGACTGCTTCGTCGACATCCCGCGTATGAAGATCCACTGGAGCGGCTCGCTGGTCGACCCGCTGGAGGCGATGGGCATGCGCGAGGCATTCGGCGACGGCGCACAGTTCCCCGGAGTCTCCGACCGCAACCTGCACCTCACCGGCGCCGAGCACACCACGATGCTGGCGGTCGACGAGAACGGCGCGGTTGGCGCAGCGGCAACGGAACTGCCAGGGCTGGACAGCCCGAGCCCTTCATTGACGGCGGACCGCCCGTTCGTGCTGGTGGTCAGCGACCGCCGCACCGGGTCGATCCTGATGATCGGCGTGATCAACGATCCGCGCTGATCACTCGTTGGAGAGCAGCTTCAGCAACGCCGCCGTGCGCGCCGCACGATGGACCGCCACGTCCTTCGTGTACTCGTCGAAACTGCGCAGCTTTTGAGCATCCGCCTGCAACCGGATGCGCATTTCCCGGAGGGGCTCTGACGGTCGCGGCTCGGACGCGGATTCTCGACACCGTCTGCCGGTTGGACCCCTGCATCTGCGGGATCGGGCGTCAGCCGCCGATGCGCTGCTGGCCACCCATCCACGGGCGCAACGCCTCGGGCACCACAATCGAGCCGTCGGCCTGCTGGCCGTTCTCGATCAGCGCGACCAGCACGCGCGGCGTCGCCAGGCCCGAGCCGTTGATCGTGTGGCAGTAGCGCAGCTTCTTCGACTCCGCATCACGGAAGCGGATGTTGCAGCGGCGCGCCTGGAACTCCTCGAAGTTGCTCACCGACGACACCTCGAGCCACTCCTCCACGCCGGGCGACCAGACCTCCAGGTCCCAGCACTTCGCGCCGGCAAACGACAGGTCGGCGTCGCACAGCTCCAGGACGCGGTAGTGCAGGCCGAGCCCCTGGATCACCTTCTCGGCGTCGGCACGCAGCGCGGCGTGGTCATCGTGTGACCGATCGGGATGCGCGAGCTTGAACAGCTCGACCTTGTTGAACTGATGCACGCGCAGCAGGCCGCGCGTACCGGTGCCCGCCGCGCCGGCTTCGCGACGGAAGCAGGCCGACCAGGCGGCGTAGCACAGCGGCAACTGGTCGTCCTTCAGCTCGTCGCCGGCATGGATGCTGGTCAGCGGGGCCTCGGCCGTGGGGATCAGGAACAGGCCGGGGTCGCGCTCGTCCATGTGATAGACCTGGTCGCGCATCTTCGGCAGGTAGCCGGTGCCGTACATCGTCGGCTCGCTGGCCACCACCGGCACCATCCACTGCGTGTAGCCGGCCTTGTGCGCGCAATCGAGGAAGTACGAAATCAGCGCCCACTCGAGCCGCGCGAGGTCGCCCTTCAGCGCGTAGAAGCCCGAGCCGGCCAGCTTCGCGCCGGTCTCCATCTGCAGCAGGCCGAGGTTCTGCGCCAGGTCCCAGTGCGGCAGCCGCTTGAACGAGGCGGCGGCGGGTTTCGGGCCGTGCTCGGCGACCACCTTGTTGTCGGCGGCCGATTTCCCCTTCGGCACCGAGGCGTGGATCATGTTCGGCACGCGCGAGAGTTCGACATCGCGCTCGGCCTCGATGTCCCTGATCTGCTGCGTGATCGCGA
>JBFWQT010000057.1:0-20184 GCA_050249295.1 Planctomycetota bacterium | reverse complement strand
CGGGCTACCCGAGCGGTCTCCGCTGTCACTCGCTGGGCGAGATGCTGGAGAAGAAGCCGGTCGATGCGCTGCGCCTGGCCGTGCGCCGCATGCTGCCGAAGAACAAGCTCGGGCGTCATCGCCTGAAGAAGCTGAAGATCTATGCGGGCGATAGCCACGATCACTCGGCGCAGCAGCCGCAGGCGTGGCCGTTCGATGTCAAGACGTTCAAGGGCTGATCGCACCGGAAACTGAATCATGGCCGACACGCAGAAGACCTACATCTGGGGTACCGGGCGCCGCAAGTCGAGCGTCGCGCGCGTTCGCATTGCGCCGGGCAGCGGTACGATCAAGATCAACAACCGCGAGTTCGAGAACTTCTTCCCGCGGCTCGACCACCAGCGCACCGTCTCGGGTCCGCTGGCCGACACCGAGCGGCGCGAGAAGTACGACGTGTGGATCAACGTCAACGGCGGCGGCATCACCGGTCAGGCCGGTGCAGCCCGCCTCGGCATTGCCCGCGCGCTGATGATCGCCGAGAGCGAGGACGAGGATCTGAAGAAGGTGCTGAAGGACAAGGAGCACCTGACCCGCGATCCGCGAATGGTCGAGCGCAAGAAGTACGGCCAGTCCGGCGCGCGCCGCAAGTTCCAGTTCTCGAAGCGCTGATCGCAATCCGACAGGACGACGACGAGGCCGGGCAGCCGGCCGCAAGGACCGACATCATCATGAAACCGATCGTGCAGAAGTTCGAACAGGACGAGATCGCGCGCTTGCTGGCGGCGAAGGTGGTTGCGGCCGGTGACGTTGCCGGCGTGGCCGAGCCTGCCGCCGCGGCCGCCCCTGCTGGCGCGAAGGGCAAGAAGAAGAAGCGCAAGAAGGCCGACAAGCCGGTCGACATGCAGTACTACGCGATCGGCGACGACGTCGACGTGCACTACCGCATCGTCGAGGGCGACAAGGAGCGCATCCAGATCTTCAGCGGCACCGTGATCCGTCGCAAGGGCAGCGGCCTGACCAGCAACTTCACGGTGCGCCGCATCGTGCAGGGCGAAGGCGTGGAGCGCATTTTCCCGACGCACTCGCCCAAGCTGATGAAGGTCGTCGTGACCCGCCGCGGCCGTGTCCGTCGCGCCAAGCTCTACTACCTGCGTACGCGCGTGGGCAAGAGCACCAAGGTCAAGGAGCGTCTGGGCGAGCCGGCGCTGCGCGTGAAGAAGCGCGCCGAGAAGGCCGACATGGCGTTCGACGCCCGCCTGCAGGCGGCGCGCGACTCGGCGGCAGCCGCGGGTGCGGGCGACGGTGGCGGCGAGGGCGACGGCGATTGATCGCCTGACCGCGCCTGACCGCAACGCCAGTGCGAGAGACCAAGTGAACGCCCGCGCACTTCGCGCGGGCGTTCGCATGTGCGCATCCGTCACTCCGCCACGAACCCGGTCTCGTCCACCGACGTGATCGTCAGCGGCAACCCCATTGCCGACGTCGAACCCGCGCGCCACACCGTCAGTCGCATCGTCACCGGTGTGTGAAGGACGCCGCGCAGCAACTGCTGCATCCGGTGGCGCAGGGCCCATCGGCTGCTCACCGGCCACATCTCTTCCAGTCCGACGCCGACAATGATGTCGCCGACCTTCATCCCGGCGGCGGCCGCTGCACCATCCGCCACGACCTGCAGCACGCGGCAACCGGGTATCGTCGGTCCCGCCTGCCACTGCACGTCCACCGGCTGACCGGCGCGTACGTCCACGTCGCAGCCGTTGGCAAACAACTCGCGCTCGCTGGTCGTCGCCCACAGTGTGTAGTGGCCGTCGGGAATGCCATCGAACGCGAACGATCCGTCGTCTGCCGAGTGCGTGGTCGCGAGGTGCCAGCCGTCCGCGCCCTCCGACGGGTACAGCGTCAGCCCGGCGCTCACACCATTGCCGGCCGTATCCACAATCCGTCCGCGCACACGTTGCAGGGGTGGTGCGTCGACCACCAGTTCGATCGGGCGCAGCCTGTCGACCGGGCCGAACACAATCGACTCGCTTCGCAGTTCGCGCCCGTCGATGCGCCGGACCACCACCAGGTCGTACCGGCCCATCGGCGGGTTCGCGTCGAACACCACCGTTCCGGTCGGCCCGGGTTCGTGGCTGTCGCGGTATCCGCCCGGGCCGTGGAGCCACACCGAGCACCCCTCCGGCACGCCGGCGTTGGTGTCGCGCACGTTGACGGTCTGCGTGATGCAGCGGCGCAGCGTGATGTCGAGCGGGCCCGGCTTCGACGGGTCGATCCAGCCGGTCCAGTGTCCGCGCACCACGTGGTGTTCGTTCTGCTCGAAGGCCTCGACCTCCTCGGGCCCGGTCATCGGCATCTCGAACTCGCCGCCATCTTCGATCGACCACGCCGAGTGCCTCCGACGGCCGATGCGCAGCCGCGTACCGGCTGGCAACGGATGGCCGTCGGGTTGCCTCAACACGCCGCGAACGTTGACGACATCGACGATCGGCAGATCGAGCGCCGTTGTGCTGCGTGTTCCATCCAGCGTGACAGTGCGTGTCTGCGGGGCACGCCTCGGCGGAAACCTGCGGCCGCCACTCAACTGGCCGGTCACGCGCAGCGCAGTGTCGACCGGCAGGCCGGCAACTGCGTACCAGCCACCGACTGTGGATGACGTGCTCGCGACGGGGCGTTCGCCATGCACCGTCTCGACCTCGACATCCATCCGCTGTGGCGTCTCGCCATCCAGCGTGCGGCCGGTCAGCACCAGCAGGTCGTCTGGCAGCATCACCACCAGGCCGTCGGTCGACGCCGCCGGATCGACCACCACGTCGACGTGGTTCACGCTGCCGGCCCGGATTCGCGTCGTGGCACGCAAGCCGGTGCAGGTGAACACGCCGTCGTCATCCGTCACCGGCGAGCCGATGTCATCTCCGGTGGCCACATCGCTGAGTGACAACGTCAGCCCGCGCACCGGTCCGTCGGCGTTGTGCACGGTGCCGCTGATCGTCCGGCCGGCGTCGAGTTCGAGTCGCACCCGGTTGTTGCCCGGCGCCAGCCAGACCTCACGCACCGGCAGACGCAGCATCCCGCGGGACCGCGCCGACAGCCGGATCAGGCCGGGCAGCAGTCCGGTCACCCGCGTGACCTCGTCGGGTCGCCCCAGCGGCACGAACATGCTGGTCGACGATGACGCGTCATCGAGCCGCTGCTCCACCACCCGCGCGATCCACCGGTCGCGTCGCTCGTGGATATCGCCGAAGCCGACCGCGTGGGACAGCGACATGCTCTCGTCCGGCGGCGTCACCTCGGCTTCATGCGGCCGGCCCGGCAGCGCGTCAGCCAGGTCGCGTTCCATGTCGATCACCACGGGTAGCGGCGGCAGCGCGACCAGCGGCCGCGCGGGCTGCCACGAGAGCTCGAGTGATGCGCTCCACTCCAGCTGCAGGCGAGCCGGGACGAGCGTGGTCTCCGGTCGCAGTTCCATCACGCCGTCGAGTACACGACAGCCACGCGGGCGGAACGTCTCGACGATGCAGTTGCGCCGCGGCACGCTCAGTGTGAGCCGCCCGGTGGCGTCGGTCTCGCCCGAACGCTTGCCGTCGAACCAGCGCACCTCGATGCGCACGCCCTCCACCGGCTTGCCGTCGGGGTCGATCAGCTCGAAGGTCTGCTCGACCATCGGAAGCGGCACGACGTCATCGATGACCGCGGCGCGATCGCCGGCCGCGTGACCGCAACCCGCCAGCAGCGCGAGCAACGTGGCCAACACCAGCAGTCGGTGACGTGCGGCGGCGTGCGGCATGGTGGTCAGGTCGCGGCGGTGCGCAGTCGCGCACCGAGGAACAACGTCAGGTCGTCGTCGGTCCGTTCGGTCACGCGTGGCGATGCCAGGAACTGCTCGATCGCCGCGCCGGCTGCGCGCTCGTCGGAGGAGCCGGCGATCAGCGCGAACAGCGGCTCGAAGAACGGCGCGTGTGGCGCGGAGTCGGCGAGATTGAGTGCGAGCATCTGCAGGCCATCGCTGAACGCGGCGACGTGCGCGACGCGGCCGGGCCATGCCACGATCTGCGCTGACTCCACGGCGTCGGGCGTCGTCAGGAACGTGGTGGTGTTGGCGTACTCGCCGCGTGCGGGCCGCGTGATCGTGGCCAGTCGGCCGAACTCGTCGGCCACCACAGCCGCGCCGTCGCCTACCTGCGCGGCGGCGACCAGGCCCGGCGTGGCCACCACCAACACCAGCGTGGTCGCCAGATCGTCGAGCGCAGCGCCACGCGCAGCCGCTTCGGCAACCAGCGCGTTGCACGCCGTGATCACCACCTGGCGCAGTGCCGCGCGCCACGCGTCGCCATCGGTGTCTGCCGGCCAGGCGGGCGCGAGTGCGCACACCGCGTCAACCGCCGCGAGTGACGCCACCTCGGCCCCGGCCCGACCCAGCGACGCGCTGCTCGCGCCATCGGCCACTGCTGCGACGAGCACTTCTCTCGCGCCGCCCGCGCGCCGCCAGTGCACGGCATCCTGGCAGCCCGTCTTGCTGGCTGCGTGGCTCTGGCCGATGGCCGATGCAGCTGCCGCGCGCCACTCGTTGGTGAGCGTGGAGGGCGTGGTCGGCGTGTCGGAGTGGTCAGCCATCGGATCGAACGTGCGCGCGGAGCGGAGCGTGGTTCGCAGCGGACACAACCAACCTAACAAACGACACGCCGCATGTGTCGCCGGGCGTGCGCCATGGCGGTGCATGCGTCCGTCGCGCTACACTGGCCGCGCGGCGGCGCGACAGCCTCGCCACGGCAACCCGACTGACCACACGACTCGACCCGCGCATGCAATTCGCTTCTGCCGCCAGCCAGCGCAACGACATCGGCTCCGCACTGGATGACGTGCTGGATCGCCTCGGCCCGCAGCTCGCGCCCGCATCTGCTGACCTCGCGGTGGTGTTCGTCTCCGGCCATCACCCGGTCGAGGTCGAGTCGCTGGCCGGGCCGCTGCGCAAGGCGTTCCCGCAGGCCACGATCATCGGCTGCACCGCCGAGAGCACAGTCGTGGACAGCCGCGAGGTGGAGTTCGGCACCTCGCTGAGCGTGCTCGCGGGCGTGTTGCCGGGCGTGACGGTGCGGCCGTTCCGGCTCGAGGCCAGCGACCTGCTGGACGCGAACGGCGACTGGCCGGTGCGCGCCGGGCTGGGTGGCGGAAACGGCCGTGGCTCCGACAGCGCGCCGGTGATCATTGCCGTCGGCGATCCGGCGTCGTTCCCTGTCGGCCAGTTCCTCGCGCGCATCAACAAGGACTTTCCGGGCTGTCGCGTGATCGGCGGCATGGCGAGCGCCGGCTTCGGCCCCGGCGAGAACCGCCTGCTGCTTGACGGCGAGACTCACGACGAGGGCCTCGTCGGCATCACGCTCAGCGGCGACATCCGGCTCGACACCGTGGTCTCGCAGGGTTGCCGGCCGGTCGGCCGTCACGCGGTGATCACCAGCTCGCAGGAGCACGTGATCCGCGAGTTGGCCGGGCGACCGGCGCTCGAACTCCTCAGCGAGATTGCGCGCGCGATGTCGCCGCATGAGCAGAAGCTGCTGGAGAGCGGGCTGTTCGTCGGCAAGGTGATCAACGAGCACAAGGCCGAGTTCTCGCACGGTGACTTCCTGGTGATGAACGTGCCCGCGATCGATCCGCGCAGTGGCGCGATTGCCGTCACCGGCGAAATCCGCCGCGGTCAGACCGTGCAGTTCCATGTGCGCGATGCGGCCAGCGCCGACGAGGATCTGCGGCAGTTGCTCGCACCGCACGGCGTGGCCAGCGGCAAGCCTGCGCCGGCCGCGGCGCTGCTGTTCACGTGCAACGGTCGCGGCTCGCGGATGTGGGAGACGGCCGGTCACGACGCGGGGATGCTGCAGGAGCTGTGCGGCCCGGTGCCCACCACCGGCTTCTTCGCGGCGGGCGAGCTCGGCCCGGTCGGCGGCCAGAACCTGATCCACGGATTCACCGCCAGCATCGCGTTGTTGCGCCCGGCGCAGGAGCGCGTCGGCTGATCAGTGCGCGACCGCACACACGCGTCGCCACAGCGCCACATATCGCGCCGTGATCACATCGAGGCCGTAGCGGTCTTCAATCCGCTCCCGCGCGCGCCGGCCGAGTCGCTGGCGTTGAGCCTCCGGTAGCGCCAGCAGGTCGCCGATCGCACCGGCCAGTTGCGCCGCATCGCCGGCCTGCACGACACGGCCGGTGTCGCCGACAATGCGCGCCGAATCGCCGACGTCGGTGACCACGCACGGCACACCACAGGCCATCGCCTCGCCGATCGCGTTGGAAAACCCTTCGCTGATCGACGACGAGACCGCCACATCGAACGCGGCGGTCAGGCGCGGCACGTCGCTGCGCGGGCCGATCAGGTGCACGCGCTGCTCCAGGCCGAGCGCCGAGCGCATCGCGGCAAGCTCGCGGTTGTCGGGCGTCACGCCGGTGCCGACCATCATCACGTGCACGCTCGGCGGCAGCGCTGCGGCCGCGCGCAGCATGGTGGCGTGATCCTTGGCCGGGTCGTAGCGGCCGACGTGGCCGACGAGCGTGGCGGATGCGGGCAGACCGAACTCGCGGCGCACCGTGCGACGCGCGGCATCGTCGGGCTTGCAGACGTCCAGGTCGAAGCCGTTGGGAATCACCTCCATCTTCGCGGCGTCGTAGCCGATCGCGGCGTGCGCATCGCGCGTGGCGTACGACACGCAGACGATCGCGCGGGCCAGCCACGACGACCATTGCGCCGCCGCGTGAGCCGCGACGCGGGTGATCAGCCGCGTGGTGCGCGGCGACAGGTCGGTCTGGCGAACGTTCCAGACGACCGGAATGCGCGACGCCCAGCCGGCCATGCCGCCGACGATGTCGGCGTGATAGAGCCAGGTCTGCAGCAGGTCGGCGCGCCAGCGTCGCAGCAGACGCACCACGCGGAACGGCGTGCGGACGTCGGGCACGCCCTGGCGCAGTCCGAGCGCGACGACCTGCACGCCCTGCGATTCCAGGTAGTCGCCGATCGGCCCCGGTTCCGACACCGAGATCACGATCGTCTCGACGCGCGCCGGATCGAGCGAAGTGACGAGGCGTGCCAGCATTGTCTCGGCGCCACCGATCTGGAGGCCCGATATCAGGTGCGCCACGCGCAGAGGTGGTGATTGAGCAGGGTGCATGATCGGACCGTGGCCGCTGGCGCGGTCGGTCATCCTGGCCTGCGCGCGGCAGAATCTCAACCACGCGATCCGCAGGTCGCGGCGGCGTCAGCTATTCATCGTCGCCATCGTCATCGTCATCGTCGTCGTCATCGTCATCGATGTCGGGCGTGTCCATCGCAGCCGCGTCGGGCGGGGCGAGCGCCGAGCGGTTGGAGCCCGCCGCGGCACCTTCGGCCCGGGCACGCGCGTCGGCAATGCGCGCCTTCTCTTCCTTCTTCTTGCGCTGGATCGCCTTCTTGTCAGGCGAAAGCAGCAGGATCATGCGCCGGCCCTGCATCGACACGGGGCCCTCGGCCTTGCCGATGTCGGAGATGGCCGCGATGATGCGCTGCATCTGCATCTCGCCACGTTCCTTGTGCACGATCTCGCGACCCTTGAACTGGATCGAGATCTGGCACTTGTCGCCTTCCTCCAGGAAGGTCCGGATGTGGTTGATCTTGACGGTGAGGTCGTGCTCTTCGGTCTTGGCCGTGAGGCGCACTTCCTTGATCTTGATCTGGTGCTGCTTCTTCTTCGCGTCGGACGACTTCTTCGACTTCTCGTACTTGTACTTGCCGTAGTCCATGATCTTGCAGATCACGGGACGGGTGTCGGGATTGATCTCCACCAGATCAAGCCCGGCCTCGCGAGCCACCTCGCGGGCCTGGTCCGTCGGGATGACGCCGAGATTGTTGCCGGTATGGTCGATCACCTGCACTTCGGGCAGGCGGATCTGTTCGTTGATGCGCTCGCGCTTGGGCGCGGCTTCCCGGAAGCGGTTCCGTTGAAATGCCATGCTGGCCCTCCCGGGCCCCTCCTGCGGTTGGTGTGTTTGTCGGACCTGTCGTGCGCGCGGCGTGGTCAGCGGCCGGAACGCAACCTCGCCGGAATAGTACGGCGCGGTGCGGCCCCCGTGGTACGCGCGGGCGAGACATGGTCGTGAACTGTCCCGAAAATGGGGTACCCGAAGGGGCCCTCGCGGTCAAGCCAGATCGAATGCGCCCCGCCGGTCAGTGGCCCAGAACCTGGCGTCGCGCCCGCAAGGCCGCGTCGCGCAGCGCTCCACTGGCCGACTCCAGCACCGTGGCAAACTCGCGCTCGGCCTCGTCCGTCCGGTGCAGTTGTGCAAGGGTGATGGCCGTGTTCAGCCGGGTCTGCAGATCGCCCGGTTCGCGGTAGAGCGCACGCGAGAAGTCGGCCAGCGCGCCCTCCAGTTCGCCGCGCTTGTGCCGCAGCACACCGCGCATGCGGTAGGTGGTGGCCAGCTGCGTACGCAGCCGGATCAGGCGCGTCAGGTCGGCAATCGCGCTCTCGACGTCGCCCTTCTCGGTGTACGCGGCGACCCGGTGCAGCAGCGACACGTCGCGAGGGTAGATCTCGATTGCGCGTGTCAGGTCGTCGATCGCTCCGTCCAGGTCTCCGGCACGTCGGCGGATCTCGCCGCGGTTGGTGTAGCCATTCTGGTACCAGGGCTCGATGCGGATCGCCTCGTCGAGCGCAGCAATCGCCTCTGGCACGCGGCGCATCATGGCGAGGATACGGCCCTTGTCGAGCCAGTAGCCTGCCGACTGCGCGCGGGGTGCCGCGGCGATCGCAAGGTCGATCTCGGCCAGCGCGTCGGGAAGTTCGCGGAGCTGGATGTAGAGCGCACTGCGGTACTGGTGCGCCGCGCCATCCAGTGAACCCGCGGCGGCCGCCGGTTGGTCGGCTTCCAGCTCATGCAGGCGTTGCCGGATCACCTCTGGCGCGGGGTTCTCACCCATCCGGGCGTTGTCGAGGTGGAAGCGGATCTCGCGATTGTCCGGCTCCAGCCGGGCCGCGCGCTCGAGGTCCGCCATCCGCTGGCGGTCGTATCCGAACAGGCCGCGCATGTGCGACCGGAACAGCAGCTGGCCTGCGGTCAGGCGATCCTCGTCGGGCGACGGCCCGTAGAACGCACCGGAGTAGAACAGCGCGTCAAGCAGGTGTGAACTGAACCGGCTCAGGCCGCTGGACACGTAGCTGCCGCCGAGATTGACGATGCGGCGGCCGATCCACTCGGCGATTGCCGGGTCGTCGAGCCGCACCAGGCTGGTGGCCGAGGCGATCGCAAGTTCGCGCACCCGCGCGTCGGGCGACGATGGCGGGCTATCGCGCAGTTGCTCGTCGCGGATTTCGCGGATCACGTTCCACAAGGCCACCGGCGGTGCGGGCAGATTGTCGTCGGGCGAGTGCGTGTCGCCGATCAGTCCGAGCTGCGACGCCACGAACCAGCGTTGCCGGGCCGACAGCGCGGCTCCATCGATCGTGGCACCCCTGCGGATCAGCGTCAGCAGCGCGCTGGTGTAGTCGCTGCCGGAACGTGCGGCACCGGCAACCCAGTCGCCGAGCTCCTGGATCAGGGTCTGGTACTCATCGGTGTCCGACCCGTCGCTGCGGGTGCGTGGCAGCCGGCCAGTCCCGGCCGCGAAGTCGAGCAACTGCGTGGCGTTCTCGATCGAGGCCATCACAGGAGGCGACAACGCGGCGCGCGTCGTCCAGTCCGCGAGCAGTTCTCGCAGCGCGCCGGGCCGACCGAATGCGGCATCCACGCTGCCGGGGCGCGACGCTTCGAGCCGTGCCGCGGCGTCGAGCCATGATGCAGTCTCGCCTTCGGCTTCGAGCCGCAGCGCAGTCGGGCTGGTCAGTCGCTGCACCAGAAGCTGCGGCACGCTCACGCCGTTGAACGTCGAGTCGGTGTCGCCGAGCCGGCCCACCGTCTCGATCAACGCGATACGCTGACCTTCCGACAAGGTGGGCGCCGTCACGCCCAGGTTATCGCGCGCCGCCGGGTCTTCCTGCAGCAGTGCAAGCGCCGTGGTCGCGGCGGTCGAGCGGTCGCGTCTCCAGCCGCTCACCAGCCGGCGGACGCGCTCGTCGATTTCGCCGGGCCGCAGTGCGCCACGCGACGGATTCGCCGGGGTTGGCCGGAAGCCGTTTTCGCGATGCAGGCCTTCGCCGTCGGCGATCCGGCGCAACACGCCCTGCAGCCGTTCGGTGTCCTCCACGCGTCGGGCGTCGCGCGCGCGGAACACCTCCTGCACGCGCCGGGCACTTGCCTCGCCGGGCACCGCGTGCCACGCACCAGCCGATTGAGCCATGTGCTGCGCCATGCCCCAGTCGCCGACCGACTGCGCATTGCCCTGCACGAGGTAGCAGCAGCGACCCAGCTCGTCGGCCCACTCGCGTGGCGGATCAGGGTGCGACTGGATCGCCTCGCCCATGCGCACCAGCATCGGCAGCCAGGCCTGGTAGTACTCCTGCGGCGACGCCGGATTGAAGTCGACCGACCCGGCGTACACGAGCAGCTCGCGCGCATCAGCCCAGGTGCGCTCGGCCTCGAAGGCGCGGTTGTCGCGCTCCTGTTGCCGGGCGGTTTCGGCCGCTTGTAGCTGGCCCAGCTCGGCGCGCGAGACCACCACGATCACGGTGATCAGTCCGGCCAGCAATGCTGCAGCCGTAGAGAGTGCGCCGACCACCGCGGCCTTGTGGCGCGACGCCCACTTCCGCAGCAACTGCCACGGCGTGTAGTCAGCAGCGCTGAGCGCGCGACCTTCCAGGTAGTGGCCGATGTCGTCGCGCAACTCCTCGACCGACGCGTAGCGGTCGTCGGGATGCGCCGCCATGGCCTTGGCCACCACCGCCTCCAGTTCGCGCGGCACGCGTCGGCCCGACGCGCGCTCCGACGGCGGACGCAGGCGACCGGCAATCACGGCCTGCAGGATCGCGCCGGCCGACTTGCCCGTGAACGGTGGTCGCCCCGTCAGCACGTGGTAGAGGATCGCGCCGAGCGAGTAGATGTCGGCGCGCGCATCCATCGTGTCGGTCTCGCCGCGCGCCTGCTCCGGCGGCATGTACGACGGCGTACCGAAGACCTCGCCTTGCAGCGTGACCTGCACGCCGTCTTCGCGGCGCGAGGTCAGCACGGCGCCACTTTCGCTCTGCCGCCGCTGGTCGCTTGCGCTTGCGGCGGCGGAGTCGAGCGGGCGGGCAAGCCCCCAGTCCATCACCAGTACCTCGCCGAACTCGCCGACCATCACGTTCTCGGGCTTCAGGTCGCGGTGGATCACGCCGCGCGAGTGCGCGTAGCCGAGCGCATCGCAGACCTTGTTGAAGATGTCGAGCAGCCGGCGCTCCTCGCGCATCACCTCGGCCTCGCTGGCCGCCGCGCCGACAGTGGCAAACGAGCGCTCGATCACCTGCAGCAACGTGGCGCCCACCACCCGCTTCATCGCGAGATACGGCCGGCCGCGCTCGTCGTGCCCCAGCTCGTGCACCGGCACAATGTTGGGATGCTCGAGCTGGCCGGTGATCTGGGCCTCTTCGACGAACGACTCGCGCGCCTCCGGGTCGTCCGGCTGCAGCAGCGTCTTCAGCGCCAGCTCGCGCTTGAGTACGGGGTCGTGCGCGAGCCGCACCAGACCGAGACCGCCGCGCCCGAGCTCGCGCCCCAACTCGTAGCGTGCGCCCGCGCTACCGGCAGGTGGCACCGGCGAGGCCTGCGTGCGGGCAAACGACGCGCTCTCCGCCGGGTCGGACGGCAGACGCGGCGAGCGCTGCGGGATGGTTGAGGGCAGATCGGGCCGTGGTTTGCGCACGGTACGCCGCGGGCGAGTCGGATCGCCGTCGTGTGAATGGTCGGGCATGGTGACCAGTGCGGGTCCAGCTACGGGTACCAGCACTGTACGCGCGGACGCCGCGGCGGGCGACTGCCCGCACGTCCACATCTTCCCGCACCGGAGTGCATCACTCCTCGACGCGGATCGTCAGTTCGTAGACTTCGCCGTCTTCGCTGACCGACTCGTGCGTGCCGACGACCTTGCCCAGCGTGCGGGCCTGCTCGAGCAGCCAGTCGCGGTAGACGCCCTCGAGCACCGAGTTGACCCCGGCCCGCGCGTCGTCCACGGCGGTCTCGAGGCGGTCCTGCACCTGGCGCAGCAGCTCGGCCTCGCGTTCGGTCTTCGCGGCCTCGACCTGCTTGTCGAGCTTCTCGCGGATCTCCTGCTTGCCGCGCTCGCGCAGGTCAGCCTCCTGCTGTTCGCGGCCGTCGCGCGTGTAGCTGTCGCCGCGCAGCACGAGTTCGACCTCCTGGTCGACGCAGTCCTCGGCCTCGGCCTCGAGCGTGAGTTCCTGCTTCTCGGTGTCCCACGTGATCGACACGTGATCGCCGAGTGTCTTGCGGAACACGCCCGGCTGGCCGTCGACCTCGTCCCAGCCGCCGTCGCGCAGCTTGCTGGCCAGCAGTTCGGCGGCGCCGGGCTTGCGCAGCACCGGGTCATCGCAGAGGCCGAGCCGCAGCACGTCGCCCTGGTGGACGACTTCGCTGACGCTTTCCTTGACGACCACGCGAACCGGATAGCTCATGGTGTAGTCCTTGCTGGGCGACGTGCCGGACGGACGGGCGCACTGATAGTACGCCCGCGAGCGCCGGATGTCATGGCCGGCTGGTGACAGAACGTTGCGAACGCCGCCGGGATTCCGCGCGCCGGCCGGGCCGCCTTCTGGTTGCACAGCGGTTTCATCAACATTGTGACCGAGGGACGCACTGCACGGGCAGAAGGCGCTGTTCGACAACCTGCGCGCGCAATGAGCCGATCTCAGGTGACCCATGCAGACTGCCGCGTGGGCTTCATCACAGGATGAAAGCGCCCTCGTGCGCGTCTGGCGGCGTATCATACCGGTGCCAGTCACGGCGGAACGAGCGCGGCAAGAGAGCGGACGGAGTACCCCATGACACAACGGGGCTGGATGATGGTCGGTGGGGCGTGTGCCGCGTTGGGCCTGCTGGCAGTCCTGCTGATGCAGCTGATCGGGCCGCCGGCAAGCAACCCGGTGCATCCGCCATCGGCCGACAACACCTCCGGGCCAACGGCAACGACAACGGCGCCCTCGCACGAATCACCGATCGCGGCAGACAACGGACTCAACGGACACAACGGACCTGGTCCGGCGGCGCCGGCGAACGAGCCGACCGGCACAGCGCCAGATCCGACGCCGGGCGCAACGTCTGACCCGCCGTCCACGCGAACGGCCATTGTCACCGTGGTGGATTCGAAGACCGCGAAGCCGATCGCCGGCGCGCACATCGTGGCCACCGCCTACGTCAGCGAGTCCAACGACCGACAGCT
The DNA here is from genome assembly GCA_050249295.1 of Planctomycetota bacterium. Lineage (GTDB taxonomy): Bacteria > Planctomycetota > UBA8742 > SKZP01 > SKZP01 > JBFWQT01. The sequence goes on along the minus strand of JBFWQT010000057.1, from coordinate 6,884 downwards.
CGTCGAAGGCGACACCACGGCCGACGGCACGCTGACGATCACGATGACGGCCGCGTCCGACTGGTACCTCTCGATCACCGCCAGCGGGTACCTCGACCAGCGCACCTCGTTCCAGCACATCACGTTTGACCCCGTGACGGGCACCGTGACGCGTATTCCGCCCCCGCATCCGGGCCAGCCGGACGCGCACACCATCGAAATGACTCCCGGCCTCGCGCAGCAGGTCGACGTGGTGGACTTCGCCGGGCAGCCGGTGGCGGGCGCGAGCGTGCAGGTGCGCACCATCGACTCGCAGGGTCGTGTCGAGCCGTTCCCGGACGACGACTACTTGCTGCGCACGACCGACGCCGCGGGGCGCACCACCGTAGCGGTGCCCGGACCGGACAAGTACTGGCTGACGGTCGCTGCGCCGGAGTCGAGCCACCTGACTGACGCCGGCATGATGTTCGTACCGTCCACTGCGCCGCTGCGCATCATGCTCGGCCGCACCGTCACGCTGGAGCTCACGTGGCGCCCCGCGGCCCCGATGCGCGTGCCGGTTTCCACGGTATTGCTGCAGGTCGCCTGGCCGCTGGGCAACGACAGCACGACCTCCCGCACGCAGATCGAGTTGCCGGCCGGTGTACCCGGCCCGACATACGGCCAAATGGGTGAGGGCTCTTTCACCAGCGCCCGACACGCGCAACCCATTGCCGGCACGGGCGTGAGGCTCGGTCAGCCCGGCGACGTGACGACCATCAGCGGCATTCCGGCCGGCACGGTGTGGATCAGCGGCAAGCCGGATGGCTTCCTGGAACTGACGGAAATCGAGGCCCCGCTCGCCGAGGATGTGACGCGCATCGAGGTGGTGCTCGATCCGGGCCGCTCGCTGTGCGGCCTGGTGCAGGGCCCCGATGGCCCGCTGCCCGGCCTGTTGATGACGATCGGCGACGGCGCCTACCCCGACCGCTGCTACACCAACGAGGAGGGACGCTTCGGCCTGAGTGGTCTGAGTGGCCCTGTCGTGGTGAAAATCCCCTCGGCAGGGTACGAGCACGCGTTCGACCCGGTGGAGACGCCGGACGTGGTGATCCAGCTGACCACCGAGCTGGCGATCGTGACCGGCCGGGTAACGGGAGCGGATGGCCAGAAGCCGATGCGCGTGGCCGTGGTGCTGCTTGCCGACGGCACTCCGGACGCCGACGTCGAGAACGAGCGCTCCGTGCTGGCGCGCACGGAGACGGCCGCCGACGGCAGCTACACGCTGCTGGCCACACCGGGCCCGGCCGGCGAGCTCTTGGTGACCGAGCGCGAGGCCGAGTCGCCCTCGTTCTGGAGTGGCCCCGAGCGCAACCCGCGATTCGATGACGAGTGGCTGCCGACGCCGACGCACGTGGCGTTGCGGCCGGGCATCACGCGCGTGGACATCCGCATGGCCACGCTGGTCAAGGTCAGCGGCCGCATCACGCGCACGGACGACCAGCCGCTGGTGGACAGCAGCATCACCAGCGGCATGCACATGCTGTTGTTCTGCGCGGGTGCGTACAGCGGGCGGATCGCCAGCGGGCAGTACTCGATCGACTTGCCACCCGGCCGGCACCTGCTGCGCGCCGGCGGCGGGTACAACGAGCCGTTGCAGGGCAGTGCAACGATTGACGTGCCCGATGGTGTCGGCGAATGCCACATCGATATCGCGCTGGATCCCGCGGCGACGGCACGCACCACCGGGTCGCTGCGTGTCGAGATCACCGCGGGTTCCGGCAATCGGCGCAACCTCACAGTCTGGCTCCAGCACGATCAGAGCCAGTCCGGCACCGGTGTGAACGAGGAAGGCGTTGCAGAATTCGAGAGTGTAGTGCCGGGCGAGTATCGACTGGGGCTGGGCACCAGCTTCGATACGGCGTCGGCGCTGTTCGAGACGACGATCACGATTGCCGCCGGGCAGGATCTCGTCCAGCGAGTCGAGATTGCGCACGTGCCCAACGTGGCGGCGATCAGCGGGCGGCTGCTGGACGAGAGCGGCAAGCCATTGCCCGGTGCCATGTTGAGTACTCCGCGCCGATGGAGCGCGTTCAACCAGACCGGCATGGACGGCCGCTTCCGCCTCGACGAGAGTCTGCCCGCTGGCCGGCACCTGCTGTTTGCGCGGCTCGGCGGGCAACTGTTGTTGCCGCCATTCGAGGTGGTGGTGCCGGACGACAACTCGGTCCGACAGCTCACGCTGGAGTTGCGCGTGACCGGGCGCGTGGAGAGCGGCGGCGCGCGGCTGACATCGGTGAAGCCCGGCGGGCCCGCCGCGTCGGCTGGCCTGCGCGTCGGCGACATCGTGCAGGCGATCGAGGACGAGCCGATCACACAGGGCTGGCACGTGCGCCGCGAGGCCCGCAAAGCGCTGGAAGCCAATGGCGGCAGCGGGCCGGCGCAGCTGCGGATGCGCGTGTGGCGCGATGGTTCGACGTTCGACGTGATCGTGACCGTAACCGACGGCGGCAATCCGCTCGGCGCGACGCTCGACGGATGACGCGCGCACGCGAACCCGTACTAGTGCGCGGAACGATCCGATCACCGATGACCATGACGACGACGACCCGCATCCGCCAGCTCTGTTGCCGCGCGCCGCATCGCGCGTCGTGCCGCCAGCGGGTATAACCGCCAGGCCCCGGCCGGTGCGCCTGCCGCGTCGAGTCCTTCGCCATTCAACCGATCCGATCTCCGATCCCGCCGGCACACCAACCGGCGGCCGCTGCCAACATCATGACGCTCCGACTGCAGAACTCGCTGACGCGAAAGCTCGAGGATTTCCGGCCGCTGCTGCCCGGCAAGGTCGGCATGTACGTCTGCGGGCCAACCGTCTACGACTACTTCCACATCGGCAACGCGCGCCCGTTCGTGCTTTTCGATGTCGTCCGCCGGCACCTCATCGCCAGCGGCTACGACGTCACGTTCGTGCAGAACGTGACCGACATCGACGACAAGATCATCAACCGCGCGCGCAAGGAAGGCGGCTCGGCCCACGACGTCGCCGAACGCTTCACCGAGGCCTACTTCGAGGACTCCGCCCGGCTCGGCATCATGCCGGCCGACCACAGTCCGCGCGCGACCAACACCATCGACGGCATCATCGATCTGGTCAAGCGACTCGAGTCGCGCGGCCTCGCGTACGAGACGAAGGACGGCGTGTACTACCGCGTCGGCAAGTTCAAGGGCTACGGCAAGCTCTCGGGCAAGGATCTCGAGCACCTGCAGCAGGGCGCGAGCGAACGCACCGACGACGCGATGACCGAGGCCAAGGAAGCGCCGTTCGACTTCGCGCTCTGGAAGAAGCAGAAGGCCGCCGACGAGCCGGCGTGGGAATCGCCGTGGGGCAAGGGCCGGCCGGGCTGGCACATCGAGTGCTCGGCCATGGCCATGTCGTTGCTCGGGGAGTCGTTCGACATCCACGCCGGTGGCGAGGATCTGCAGTTTCCCCATCACGAAAACGAGATCGCGCAGAGTGAAGGCGCGACCGGGAAGCCGTTTGCCACCTACTGGCTGCACAACGGCTTCATCAACATTGCGTTCGAGGAGACCTCGCTGAACCCGGCGCAGAAGGCGCTGTTCGACAACCTGCGCGCCGCCATGGCGAAGCAGGGTGCCGACCGCGGGGCGGCCATCGACGCGGCCGTGGCGGCGATGGAGGCCGCGAACATCTACGTGGTGTTCAACGACGACCGGTCGGACTTCACGGTCAAGGGCAGCAAGTCGCTCGGCAACATTCCGCGCGTGCGCGACATCTTCGCGCGCGGGTTCGACGGCCGCGAGGTGCGCTTCCTGCTGTTGCGTGCGCACTACCGCAGCCCGCTGACCTTCTCGTGGAAGCTGCTCGACGAGGCACGCACGGCCGTCAATCGCTGGGCCACGTCGCGCCGGCGGCTGCGCCAGGAGATGGACGCCGCGCCGGAGTCGTCGCCGAAGTCGGCCGGCAAGCTCGCGCCAGCCGTGGCCGCGGCGAAGACGGCGTTCCGCGAGGCGATGGACAACGACTTCAACACGCCCGTCGCGATCGCCGCGGCCTTCGACCTGATCTCGGCGATCAACACCGCGCTTGGCGCATCGCCGTTGCCGCCGAAGGCCGAGTTGGAGTCGGCGCGCGAGATGCTCGACTCGTTCGAGTTCACGCTCGGCCTCGCCTTCGACGACACCGACGGCGCGGCCGACGCGTTGAGCGACGAGGAGCAGGCGTGGCTGGCCGAGCGCGAGGCGGCCCGCGAGTCGCGCGACTTCGCCGCGTCCGACCGCCTGCGCAACCGCCTGGCGAGCCGCGGCATCGCCGTCGAAGACACCGCCGGCGGGCAGCGCTGGCACCGCGACGAAGCGGCCAACCTGGTGGCCAACCTGCTGCCCGGCAAGAAGGGCGCCGTTGTCGCCGAGTGGTCGCAGCAGTTGTGGGACGCCGAGTTCCGCCTGGCCGCCACCGACGCCGAGCACCACGCCATGCTGCGCGCCACGCTCGACAAGCTGGCCGCCGACGGCAAGGCCGAGCTGGTCGACAAGGACGGCGCACTGCGTGTGAAGAAGAAGAAGGCCTGAGCGATGTTCGTGCTCGCCGACAACGCCAGTTCCATCTCCAGCGCAATCACGATGGCGCTGGTATGCGGCCTGATCGCCTGGCTCGCGAATGCCGCGCGCAAACCGGCCCTGCGCGATGGCGACGACTACGTGCTCCGCTACCCGCTCGGCTACCGTGTGTTGGCCTGGATCCTGCTGATCGTGCCGTGCCTTGGCGCTGTTCTATTGGCGATCTTCCTCGAGCCGGGACAGCCCGGCGAAGAGTGGGCGCCGTGGATCATGCTGGTCGTGGTGCTGGTGTTAATGTCGCCGTTGGTGTTGGAAACACGCGCCGCTGCTCCGCGGGTGAACCGCAACGGGTTGCTGCACGTCGGCGCCTGGACTCGCAGTCGCTTCATTGCGTGGGACGACATGCGGTCCATCCGCTTTGGTCCGGTCATGCAGTGGACCGTATTCACCGGTCGCGACGGTAGCAGGATCCGCGTGTCGATGTACCTGACCGGCATGTCAACACTGGCGCTGTACGCGCTCCACTACGTCGCTCCCGATGTCCTGGCGGATGATCGCACTGAAGAGTACCTGGAGAATCTCGCCGCCCACGCGGACGATGACACGGCGGATGAAGTCATTGGCAACAAGCACGACTACGCGGACGATTAGTGTGCGTCGAATGGCTGCCGCGGCGAGCCGGGGACGGAAGTCCCCGTCCGGAAACTCCGTCCCCCGCTCGCCTGCAAGCGCTACGCGCAACCTCGAATGGACCAACCCGTCACCACAACAAGGCCGCGCTTCGAACTCGTCGCGCAACACGGGCGCGCGCGGGCCGGGCTGCTGCACACCTGGCGCGGCACCGTCGAAACACCGGTGTTCATGCCGGTCGGCACGCGCGGCGCCATCAAGGGGCTGACCGCGGCCCAGGTTGCGGCCACCGGCGCGAAGATCATCCTCGCCAACAACTATCACCTCGTGGTGCACCCGGGGCCGGACGAGGTCGAAGCGCTCGGCGGACTCAACGCGTTCACCGGGTGGCCGGGGCCGATGCTCACCGACAGCGGCGGGTTCCAGGTGTTCTCGCTCGAGGACTCGCGCACGATCGACGATGACGGCGTGACCTTCCGCTCGCCGCGCACCGGCGACGCGATCCGCTTCACGCCGGCCGGCACGGTGAACTGGCAGCGCCAGATGGGCAGCACGTTCATCATGCAGCTCGACGAATGCGCGCCGTGGCCGTGCGACCGCGAAGTGGCCGAGCGCGCGATGGAACGCTCGCTGAAGTGGGCGCGCATCGGTGCCGGGGTGGCGCTGGCCGACTGGCAGATCATGCTGCCGATCGTGCAGGGCAGCACGTTCCCCGATTTGCGCGAACGCAGCGTGGACGGCCTGCGCGAGCTCGACGCCGCGGCCTACGCGGTCGGCGGCGTGTCGGTCGGCGAGGACAAGGCGCAACAGCTGGAGATGACCGGCCTGTGCACCGCGCGCCTGCCCGAGGATCGGCCGCGCTACCTGATGGGCGTGGGCAAGCCGGGGGACATCGTCGCCGGCGTGTCGCTCGGCATCGACATGTTTGACTGCGTGCTGCCGACGCGCAACGCGCGCCACGCGCTGGCGTTCACCTCGCAGGGCATCGTGCGACTGCGCAACTCGCGCCACCGCGACGACCGCGGCCCGCTCGACCCGCAGTGCGACTGCACCACCTGTGCCGGCGACGCTGCTACCGGCGCCGGTGCGCTGCCGCGCGGCTACCTGCGGCACCTGTTCATGGTCGAGGATCCGACCGGCCACGCGCTGGTGAGCATCCACAACCTGCGGTACTACCAGCGGCTGATGCGCGACATCCGCACGGCAATCATCGCCGGTCGCGACCTGCAGACGGTCCTGCCCGCCGCCACCACGGCCTGACGCGAGCCGGGGACGTCGGTCACCGGAGGGGTAACCCGCGGACTCCGCTCGCTGCTCGCGGTTGCGTCCTGCGGTTCGGTTTCGGCCAGCCAGGAGAAGGTTCAACACAGAGACACAGAGAACACAGAGAAGAAGAAGAGAGGCGCGTCTCATCCTCTCTGCTTCTTCTCTGTGTTCTCTGTGCTCTCTGTGGTGAATCTCTTGTCCACGTCGTGCTTGGCACGCTGTCTCCGTCACACGGTCAGCGGCAGAGAGATGAATGCGTGGCTCTGCCCGCCTCCCATTTTCTCCGTGTCCTCCGCGTCCTCCGTGGTCAATCCTTCTTTCGCTGGCGTGCGGTCGATGCTGATCGCCAATCGGCGGATTCGTGATCGCGACGCCCACCTTGCCCGCTCGCTTGCGCTCGCGGCTCTTGTTCGGGCGCAACGCGACGGACTCGGTCGCTCACTCGCGCCGGC
>JBFWQT010000056.1:0-20360 GCA_050249295.1 Planctomycetota bacterium | reverse complement strand
TGAGCTCCAGCGTGACGGTGCGGCCGAGCATGATGCGCAGCGGCGCAGTGGACGGTACGAACATCATGCCGGCGTCAGTCAGGTGGCTCGACTCCGGCGCAGCGACCGTCAGCCCGTCGAGGTAGCGCAGCTCCAGCTCGCGCAGGTGCCGCGAGCGCTCCGAGCGTGCGATCGTGATCAGCGTCGCGTCGGTGCAACCGCGGCCACACTTCAGCACGCGCAGCCGGGTGACCTTCGACGCGGGCGAGTACAGCGCCGCCACGCCCTGGTCGCCGATCCCGCCGTTCGGCGCGTCGAGCACCTCGAGGTTGGCCATCAGCCCGGAGGTGGCCAGCGCCGCGGCCCCGGCGGCCTGCAGCGACATGCCGTCGATGTGCAGTTCGCGCAGCCTGGAGGCACCCGGCCAGGTCGACAGCGCCAGCGCCATCGGGTCGGTCAGGTCGGCCACGTGCAGCGCGTGCAGGGTCGTCGAACTCACGCGCGAGAGCACGTTCATCCACTGCGTCTTCGACATCCCGGCCGCTTTCACGTCGAGCCGCGTGAGGCTGGCGGCTTCGGGCCGGCTGAGCACGTCGATCAATCGCGACACGCTGAACGGCACCGACGGCATGACGAAGCTGCGTACCAGCGGCAGCAACGACGCCTGCGCATCCGTGAAGCGGTTGAACCACCACGCCGGCGCTTCGCGCGTCTCGTCGGGCCAGCCCTGCAGGCCCTGCTGCGCCGCGGCGATGGCCGCCGGCTGCGCGCCGGGCGCAAGCGTCGCCACATGCTGGATGATGGCGAGGAACGCCGGGACGGACGGAGGTGCAGCGAGCAGGGTAGCCAGGTCGTGGCTCATGGCCGTCGGCGGGGCAGGCTGTTGGATGGGCCGGCAATGGTACCAACCTCCACAGTTACAGGGGCGTTACAGTCCGCCCCGCAAACCGGGCGTACGCTTGGGGTGTCGCAGGTGGTGCACGTCGCACCGCCGACGCGACAACCCGTACGCAACCGGAGCCAGACATGAAGACTCGCATCGCCCTGCCCGCCCTGCCCGCCCTGCCCGCTCTGATCGTCGCCCTGCTGGTCGGTCTTGCCGGCATCGCCCGCACTGCCAGCGCCTGCGGTTGCTACTTCTCGGCGCAGGACATCGCCGGGTTCCGCAAGCAGCTGGAGTCGGCCGAGTCCACCGTCGAGCAGCGCCGCTCGGCCGCTCGGATGCTGGCGATGGCCAACCTCTGCAGCTTCGATCCGGACGAGGTGTCGCCGAAGGTGCTGGACGCGCTGGTCAAGGCGGCTCTGAACGACGCGGATGCGCAGGTGCGCGAGGGCGCCGTGCGTGGCCTCGGCTGCGCGCCGGTCGAGCGTCACGCCGAGATGATCGCCGCGCTGGTGAAGGCGATGGGTGATGCCGAGTTGGCGGTGCGCCAGACGGCCGCGTTCACGGTGGCGAGCTTCGGGTTCGAGGCGAAGGACGCCGCCGCAAAGATGCGCGAGGTGCTGGCGCAGCTTCCCGCGGACAGCGAAAGCGACAAGCAGCTGCGCGAGGCGCTGAGCCAGTCGATCGAGTTCGTCACGACGCCGCCGGTGGTCGAGGAGACGACCGCGGGCTGATCGCAGCCGAGTGTGAGTTGTGGAATCGGCAACGCCTCCTGGATGCAGGAGGCGTTGCCACTATGTGGTGCAGGCTCCTGCTGTGGTGCAGGCTCCTGCTGTGGTGCAGGCTCCTGCTGTGGTGCAGGCTCCTGCTATGGTGCAGGCTTCCAGCCTGCATCCTGTGTGGTGCAGCTTCCAGTGTGGTGCAGGCTTCTGCTGTGGTGCAGGCTTCTGCTGTGGTGCAGGCTTCCAGCCTGCATCCTGCTGTGGTGCAGGCTTCTGCTGTGGTGCAGGCTTCCAGCCTGCATCCTGGTGTGGTGCAGGCTTCTGCTGTGGTGCAGGCGTCCAGCCTGCATCCAGCGGTGGTGCAGGCGTACAGCCTGCAAGAGTGCTCACACCAGGTCGGGACACACGGCACGCACCGCGTTCAACAACTCGCGCGAGTCAATCAGCTTTCGAACCGCCGCCACGTCGGGCGCCGGCACACGATCATCCTCGAGCCGCGGCACCACTGTGCGGATGCACGCCAGCGCAGCCGCCACACCGGGGCCGGGCTTGTGCTGCGTCTCGAACGACAACCCCTGCGCCGCGGCCAGCGCCTCGATCGCCAGCACGTTCGCGGCATTGTCGAGAATGCGCAGCGTCTTCTCGGCCGCGATCGGCCCCATGCTCACGTAGTCTTCCTGGTTGGCCGAGGTCGGAATCGAGTCGACCACCGCGGGGTGCGCCAGCGCCTTGCACTCGCTGACCAGCGCGGCCGCCGTCACCTGCGTGATCATGTAGCCACTGTTGAGCCCCGGTCGCGGCGAGAGGAACGCCGGCAGGCCGCTCAGCGCCGGGTTGACCAGTTGCTCGACGCGCCGCTCGGAGATGCCTGCCATGATCGTCAGCGCGATGCCGGCGTAGTCGAGCACCATCGCCACCGGCTCGCCGTGGAAGTTGCCGGCCGAGATCACCTGGCCGCCCTCGGTCGTCGGGAAGACCAGCGGGTTGTCGGTGACGGCCGCGAGTTCGCGTTCGATCACCTCGCGCACATGGTTCAGCGAGTCGCGCGCGGCGCCGTGCACCTGCGGCATGCAGCGCAGCGAGTACGGATCCTGCACCTTGTCGCAGAAGCGATGCGAGAGCACGATCTCGCTCTCGCCGATCAGCGCGGTCATGTTCTGCGCGACGGCCACCTGCCCCGGGTGCGGCCGCAGCGCGTGCACCTGCGGGCTGAACGGCATGATGCTGCCCTTCATCGCCTCGACGGTCATCGCGCCGACGATGTCGGCCACGGTCAGCAGGTCGAGCGCGTCGTGCAGGATGCGGCAGCCCTGCGCGGTCATCAGTTGCGTGCCGTTGATCAGCGCGAGACCTTCCTTGGCCTTGAGCACAATCGGCGCGAGCCCGGCCGCTTTCAGCGCCGCCGCACCGCTGATGCGCTGGCCGTCCACGTGCGCCTCGCCCTCGCCGAGCAGCACCAGCGAGAGGTGCGCGAGCGGCGCGAGATCGCCCGACGCGCCGACACTGCCGCGCGCCGGCACGCAGGGGCAGACGCCGCGGTTGTAGAGCGTGACGAGATGGTCGAGCAGGTCGAGCGTGATGCCGCTGTGCCCGCAGGCCAGCGAGTTGATGCGCAGCAGCAGCATCGCGCGCGACACCACCGGCGGCAGCAGGTCGCCGACGCCGGCCGCGTGCGAGAGGATCAGCAGCCGCTGCAGCGTTTCCAGCTGGTCGGCCGGGATGCGCACGTTCGCAAGTTTGCCGAAGCCGGTGGTGATGCCGTAGATCGGCTCGTTGCGCAGCACGACCTGTTCGATGAATCGCCGGCAGGCCGCGACTTTCTCGCGCGCCTCGCCCGCCACCTGCAGCGGTCGCGGCGGCCGCGCTGCGTCGTGCGCGAGCACTTCGCGCAGGTCGGCGAGCGTGACGTTGCCACCCCGGATGACGAGCGGATCGGCGGTGTTCATGGCTGGTGGGTCGATCGTGAGCGGGACAGTTGCGGCAAAGTGGTCGGTGTGGTTTCGCGAACCGGGCCGTTGGATGCAAGCCGCGTCATTGGAACGGCGGTCCGGCTCCGGTCGCGGTCTCACGCGCAAGGTCGTCTCGTCGAGCGCAGACAGGCGAGCCGTGAGGCAAGAGCCGCGACCGCAAGGGAGCGGGCCCGCGGGGCCGCATGATCACGAATCCACTCTTTGACGATGCATTCGGCGAGAGGCAGATTTGCGCGGCGGATTCGTGATCATGCGGCCCTGCGGGCCCGCTCCCTCGCGAGCCTGTCCGGGAATTGCACTTCAAGGCGAGCCGGGGACGGAAGTCCCCGGAGTCAGATTCCGGGACCAGCCTGCAAAGCGGATCGGATGCGATCGGGAACCAGACTCCGGGGACTTCCGTCCCCGGCTCGCCCCGGAATCGCAATTCCCGGACAGGCTCTCACGGTCGCGGCTCTTGACCCAGTCCCGGCGGCTCGCCTGAACACGGTGCGGCGGTGACAATCGATGTGCGCGGCCATGTCTGGACCATCGCTGTCGCCGAGCGCGCGACGATTGCGCGGACACGCGGCACCCCTCCGGGGACTGACGTCCCCGGCTCGCCTCGGACCGGTGTTCGCCTCTCCGCGCCGCGGAACTCCGTGTCCGCGTCCTCCGTGGCCCAAAATGCCCACCTCGCAGCCCCATCCAACCCGGTCTGACATCGGTCCAATTTAGCTAAACTAATTTCTATTCCTGTGAGGATAGATACTTGGGGCTGAAACCCGGCCGAAACATAGGACATCGGCATGTAATATAGGGGACGTTGTATGTCGAAGGCCGATCCATGTCGTCGAACTTGCTCATTTACGCCGTTTGGTTCTGCACAATTCTTGAGAATCTGGCGAAGCCCGGGCAGAGCCCCGATTCACCCGCCGTCCCGGCTGTAGCGCCCATGCAGAGCCGTGGGCTGGCGCATGGCCACACTCTGCCCCGGCCGACCGAACTTCGCCGGCGTGCGTCGCATTCACCCGATCGGCCGGCATTCCGGCAATCCGGCAACTCCACGGCCCCACTCCGCACCCGCACACACACCGACTCGGCGGAACGACCACGATCCGTCTCAACCACATACTGCCATGCGACATGCAGCAAATACGCCGATCGTCCGGCAAAGGTTATCGGACCATCCGGCCACGACGGCGGGCATCGCCCGCGGAGCCCCATAAACAGGGGCTTCATTTCGCGAGAAATGGAGTGAAGTGGGGGTGAAGCGTCGTGAAGTGATCGTGAACGCCAGGTATGAACCCACTGTCCCACTCGTGAATGGTCCGTGCAGACGCGCACCAGGCCGACAGGCACGCGCGCAAGGCGACAACGCCGTTGCGCGGCCGCGACGACCGCCCGACAATCGCGCTGTACCGTATGTCATTATCCGCGGGAGTTGCCATGACTCGCTCCACCGTGGCGTGCCCGGAGTGCGAGGTGTGTATCGAGGACGGCAACTGGTGATCCGCGACGGTCTGCAGGCGGACGCCATGCCGATCAAGCACATCCCCGACTTCCACCTGCTGCGATGCCTCGTGACCGGCCTGTGGGGCATCAAAGTGGGTGTTCTCCGCCCGGCGGCAGCCAGGTGAGCCATGCACTGTCGTCCGTTGCCAACCGGCTGCCGTACTACCCGGAGCGCGCCAGCGCGCCAGCGTCTCGCGACTCAGCGCGTCGGCGAGCCGGGGTGGCGGAATGGAAGACGCACCAGGCTCAAACCCTGGCGGGCCGCGACGGCCCATGAGGGTTCAACTCCCTCTCCCGGCATCATCAGTCAATCGCGCGCCGCGCCGCCGCAAGAGAGTGGCGAGCAGCGAGCCGGCCAGTTGAAAGTTTCGTGCACACACACCCACCACACCGCGCGCTGCCCATGCCGCAACTGCCTCCCTTGCCACCCGCCCCGTTGCCGAAGCCGGGCCCACTCGCGCCGGTGGCGCTGTTCGGTACGTGCGTGGCAGCCAGCGCCGTGCTGGGTGCCGTGACCAACGCGATCAACGGCTCGGTCAGTCCGACCTACTTCGTCACGATTCTCCGCTGGCAGGGCGTGCAGGACGTGTGGCGCGCGTGCATCGCGCAGGGCGTGTTCGAGGGGCTCGCCACCGGCGTGCTGCTCGGCCTGATCGTCACGGTCGCGACCGGCTGGATCAGCGCTGGCCGCATGCCGGCCGCCAGGGGTGTGGTGCTGGTGCTGAAGATCGCGGCGACCGCGGCCGTGTTGTGGGTGGTGGGTGGTCTGATCGCGATGGGCCTCGCGACGCTGAGCCCTGAGTTCTATCGCAGGGCATTCATTGGTGTGCCGGAGGAGCCGGACGCGATGCTGCGTTACGCGTGGGTCGGCGGCTCGATCCAGGGCGTGCAGTTCGGCGGCTTCGTGGCCACGATCGTCTGGCTGGTGATCTTCCGTTCCGCCTGGTTGAACGAACAGCGACCAGCGGCGGGGCCGGACGAGGCGCGCTGACGGCAACTCATATGACTGGCTCGGCGGCCCGCACGACAATGCCGGTTGGACCGGCCGCACGCGCGACAGTAGAACGTACCCGGCGACCCGCAAGGACCGATCATGGACAGCGCGCCCCGTATCGCACGAATCAGCATCCGCAACTTCCGCGGCATTGCGGAACTCGATCTTGATTTCTGCGGTCCGGACGGCAAGCCGAACGACCTGGTGGTGCTGGCGGGGCCGAACGGTTGCGGCAAGACAGCTGTGCTGGAGGCGTGTCTCGGCTGCGTCGGGTGTGCCGAACTCGCTCGTCGCTCGCTGGGATCAGATGCGGTTAGAGCTGGCTGCGACGGGTTCACAGTAAACGCGGACATTATCGGCGGCGGAGTATCGTTGAAGTGCAATCTCACTCACCTCGGCCCGTCCGAAGAGCTGGAAGGTCGGGTCAGGTGGGATAGCGCCACCAAGCAATGGCGCGGAAGGGCGAGGGTCGCCTACTTTTCTTCTTGGCGGTCCGCCGACCTGGTTGGCGCTGTGACCTTGGATAGCAGCCCATCCAAGCGGGTCAGCACCACATTGCCGAAGGAACTGGCGGACTGGTTCGTGTCCGAGGTTCCAATTGGACAACGTTCGGCTGCCATCCGTGATGCCATCAAGGCCATGTTTGATCGACAGGTCCCGGTGGAAAACAGTCGACTCGCAAGTGTGAAACAGGCCTTGGTCCAACTCGCCGCACATGAGGCACTCGGAAAGAAGGGCCGCCCCAAAGGTGTCCTGCAACTCCAGTCCGTTCTTGGCCAACTAGATACTGCTTGGCTTGTCCTTCGCCCCGGCAGCAGTGGGTCGTTTGAGGTCGGCCCGGTGGGCGACGATCCGGAGTCTGGCTTCGACCTGTTCCGCACCACTTCTGGTGGTGGGCGCCTGTCGGTCGACAACTTGAGCTCCGGGGAACTAGAGGTTCTGAGTTTCTTTGGATGGATGCTCGTTAAGGGCTTCGAACGCGGGATCATCCTGATCGACGAACCAGAGTTGCACCTCGATCCGCAGTGGCATGTGCCGGTGCTCAACGCCATGCGGGCGCTGCAGCCGGAGTCGCAGTTCATCGTCGCGACGCACTCGCCAGCGATCTATGACGCCGCACAGAGCTACGAACGGCACCTGCTGTTGCCCGATGACGATCCGCGCAGCGAGGTGTGGACGCGGCCGGTTGCCGAGGGCCGGTCATGACGCGCGACGTGTCGGACGTGTCGTCGCTGTACGGCGGCGCGGCGCGCTGGGTGTTGTGGGTCGAGGATGACTTCACGCGCCAGTACCTCAACGAGGTGTTCGGTGCCCCGCCGCACGGGCGGATTCTCGTGGGCGGCGGGCGCAAGGCGGTGTTCGCGCTGGTGTCGGGCGCGTTCGAAGAGGGCCACCGGCACGTGCGCGGCTACGTCGACCGCGACTACGAAGCGAGCAACTTCGCGCGATGGAGCACGGACACCCCGGTCTTCGTCAGCGCCTGCTCGGAGATCGAGTGCCACCTCCTGGACGCGCAGGCCCTGGCATCGATTCGCGAGAACACCGCCGGCCGGTCAACAGATGACATCGAGGCAACCTGGGCACAGAAAGCAGATGCACTGTTGTGGTCGGTCGTCTGCCGATCGGTGCTGGCCGACCTGCAGCGTGAGCTGAAGGAGGACTTTCCGGCACACCCGAACGAAACGGCGGTCACGGACCCGAAGTCCGTCAAGCAGTTCATCCGCGACCAGCCATGGTTCGCAAAGTTCCCCGGCGTCGCCGCGGGGATAAACCCCGCCGGCATCGACAAGCGCGTCAACGCGGCAGCTCGCAAGTGGCGCGCAATCCGCAAGAACGGCAACTGGCGCAACGAGTTCCCCGGCAAGGAACTGTTCCGTGCGGCGCGGGGCCGGATCTACACGAAGCCCCCTGCTCGCACGCACGGTGCGCAGCAGGATCTCGACGTCGCCAAGTCCGTAGCCCGATGGCAGCGGGAGAACAGGCGGCTGCCGGCGGAACTGCAGCAACTGCTGGCGCTGCTCTCACAGATCGCCAACCCATCGACTCCGCCGCCGGCAACTCGTACTACTCCTCGACGCCCCGCGAAGGGCCAGGTTCCAAACACGCAGACGACGACCGACACGCACATGTCCGACGCACCGCACGCCGACTACGACTTCTCGCGCATCGAGCCCGAATGGCAGGCACGGTGGGAGAAGGACAAGACCTTCCGGACCACCGAGACGAAGGGCAAGCCGAAGTACTACGTGCTCGACATGTTCCCGTACCCGTCCGGCGACGGCCTCCACGTCGGCCACCCCGAGGGCTACACGGCCACCGACATCGTCGCGCGGTTCAAGCGGATGCGCGGCTTCAATGTGCTTCACCCGATGGGCTGGGACTCGTTCGGGCTTCCGGCCGAGCAGCACGCAATCAAGACCGGCGTGCATCCAGCGGTGCTCACCACGAAGAACATCGACAACTTCCGTCGCCAGCTCAAGTCGCTCGGCTTCAGCTACGACTGGGAGCGCGAGGTCGCGACCAGCAGCCCGGACTACTACCGCTGGACGCAGTGGATCTTCCTCCAGCTCTACAAGAAGGGCCTCGCCTACGTCGCCGAGGTGCCGGTCAACTGGTGCCCCGCGCTCGGCACCGTGCTCGCCAACGAGGAGATCCGCAACGACGGCAAGAGCGAGATCGGCGGCCACGACGTGATCCGCAAGCCGATGCGGCAGTGGATGCTCCGCATCACGCAGTACGCCGACCGGCTTCTCGATGACCTCGAGACGCTCGACTGGCCGGAGGCGATCAAGGCGCAGCAGCGCAACTGGATCGGCAAGAGCCTCGGTGCCGAGGTCGATTTCAAGGTGGACGGCGCGAACGGCAACATCCGCGTCTTCACCACGCGGCCCGACACGCTCTGGGGCGCCACGTTCATGGTGCTTGCGCCGGAGCACCCGCTCGTCGACAGCCTCACCACGAAGAAGCAGAAGAAGGCCGTCGACAAGTACCGCGACGACGCGGCGAAGAAGTCCGACCTTGACCGCACCGACCTTGCGAAGACCAAGAGCGGCGTGGACACCGGCGGGTTTGCGATCAACCCGGTGAACGGCGCGAAGATCCCGGTCTGGGTCGCCGACTACGTGCTCATCTCGTACGGCACCGGCGCGATCATGTGCGTGCCCGGCCACGACACTCGCGACTGGGAGTTCGCAACGAAGTTCAAGCTCCCGATCGTCGAGGTCGTGAGTGGCGGCGACGTCACGAAGGAAGCCTGGACCGGCGACGGCACGGCCGTGAACAGCGCCAACGACGAGATCAGCATCAACGGACTCTCCGTGAAGGACGCGAAGGCGAAGACCATCGAATGGCTCGAGCAGAAGGGCCTCGGTGTCGGCGCGGTCAACTACAAGCTCCGCGACTGGCTCTTCTCGCGGCAGCGCTACTGGGGCGAGCCGTTCCCCGTCGTGTTCGACAAGGACAACAACCCGCAGCCGCTCGACGAGTCGCAGCTTCCGATCGTGCTCCCGCCGGTCGAGAGCTACAAGCCGACCGGCACCGGCGAGAGCCCGCTCGCCGCGATCACCGACTGGGTGACCATTGACGGCCCCGATGGCAAGCCCGCGCGGCGCGAGACCAACACCATGCCGCAATGGGCCGGCAGCTGCTGGTACTACCTCCGCTTCATCGACCCGCACAACGAGACGGCCGCGTGGGACAAGCAGAAGGAACAGTACTGGATGCCCGTTGACCTCTACGTCGGCGGCGCCGAGCACGCGGTGCTCCACCTTCTCTACGCGCGCTTCTGGCACAAGGTGCTCTACGACTGCGGCTACGTCAGCACGGTCGAGCCGTTCCAGAAGCTCTTCAATCAGGGCCTCATCCTCGGCTTCGCCTTCAAGGATCAGCACGGCAGCTACGTCCACACCGACAAGGTGGACCAGCGCGAGGACGGCAACTTCCACAAGGAGACCGGCGAGAAACTCGACTCGGCGATCGAGAAGATGTCGAAGAGCCTCGGCAACGTGGTCAACCCGGACCACGTGGTGAAGGACTACGGCGCCGACACGCTCCGGCTCTACGAAATGTTCATGGGCCCGCTCGACGCGGCCAAGCCGTGGGACCCGAAGGGCATCAACGGCGTGCACCGCTTCCTCGGCGCGATGTGGCGGCTTGTCGTGGCCGAGCGGCTCGACAAGAAAGGCAAGCCGTTGGTGTCGCCGGCGATCGCCGACGACGCGGAGCCGGACGCGGACACCGAGCGGATGCTTCACCAGACGATCCGCAAGGTAACCGAGGACATCGAGGGCATGCGCTTCAACACGGCGCTCGCCCAGATGATGACGTTCCGCAATCACGTCGCGAAGCTCGACAAGGTGCCGCGCAGCGTGATCGAGCCGTTCGTGCTTCTCGTGTCGCCGTTCGCGCCGCACCTCGGCGAGGAGCTCTGGATGATCCTCGGCCACAAGAAGTCGCTCGCCTACGAGCCGTGGCCGGTGTTCGACCCGGCGAAGTGCGAGGAGCAGACGCTCACGATCGCTGTGCAGGTGCTCGGCAAGACGCGCGGTGCAATCGATGTTCCGCGCGCTGCCACCGAGGCCGAGATCATTGCCGCCGCGAAGGCGGTCCCGGCAGTCGAGCGCCAGATTGAAGGCAAGGAGATCAAGAAGTCGATCTACGTGCCCGGCAAGATCGTCAACTTCATCACCGGCAAGTGACGACACCGCTACGCGCGGCCGCCCTGCAGTCGGGCGCGCTCGATGCGTCGGCCGGAGCGGAGTTGCAGTGCGCCGAGGTCGTCTGCGCCGGCCGACTCGAAGACCATCACGGTGCCGGGCAGGGCGGTGGGCAACTCGTCGTCGTCGGCCACCGGCGGCGCGACGCCGAGCGCGGGCGCCTCGACGGCCGTGAACAAGCCGTCGAGCGCATCGCGGAAGGCGAGCCGTCGGCGGAACGTCGCTGACCAGCGATCGACGAAGGCCCACTGCGCGTTGGCGTCGTCGCTGTTTTCGCCGGCAGCGGCCGCGACGGCATGGGCACACGACGCGAGCACGTCCGACAGGGGACCGCTATGGGGAATACCGGCCGTGAGTGGTGCAAACTCCAGCGCGATCTGCGCGGCCGTGGCAATTGCCGCGAGCGCCGGGTGCGACGGTCGCCGCTTGTGCACACGCAACTCGTGCAGCACGCGCGTGTCGCGGCCTCGCGGCGGGGGCGCATCCGTCAGGTGCTGCCACGCGGTGACGAGCCCGTTGCGCGCCAACTCAAGCACCGGCCGCGCATCGGCGTCCCGCACGCACTGGCCGACCACGCGCAACGCCAGTTCCAGCGCGACCACGCAACCGACCAGCGCGGCGCGCGGAGCGATCGTCGCCGTGGCCGACCACGGCGACGAGCTCGCTGGCACCAACTGATGCGGCCGCAACCAGTCATCGTCAGGCGCAATCGCCGAGACCAACTCCAGCGGATCTGCGGCGCCGCGGGTCCAACGCGTGCGTGCGGCCAACTCGCGACACGAGGTCAGCCACTCGTGTGCGGCGCCCGTCTCGTGCGGCACCCGCGACTGCCGGGCTGGCCACGACTCGGCGATCGTGTCGCGGCCGTGCGAGCGCGATGCCGCGATCAACGCCTCGATGACCGACTCCTGCCGAGCGGTCAGGTGTCGTACGCCGTTCGTCGGTCTCGCCGGCGCGCTGATGTCGATCATCACGATAGCCGTGTCGGAGTCACTCTCCGACGCCGCGTCCGGCGTGCTGGCCGACCACGGGAACCATGTGCGCACGATCACTCCGCCGAGCCCGTCGGCCGACCGCCGCTCGAGTGGCTCGCCGAGAAGTTCCAACAGGCGAGCGGTCGTCGATTCCGCATCCACGCGCGTCATGTACGCGTGCGGATCGTCCACCACCCGCCACGGCGTGCGCGTCTCCCGCCTGCCCGGCGGGTCCGGCACGGTGTCGCTCGCGCCGCGCTGCTCCACGTACCGCATGTACTGCACCACGCAATCGGCCGGCGCGACGCCTTCGAAGCGCCAGCACATTGCCAGCGCAGCTTCCAGCCGAGTGAATGCGTCCGGGTCGCTGCGCATCATCCCGGACAGCACCGCCCGGCACACGTCGCCGCGTCCCGTCGCATCGCACCACGCGATCGCCTGCGCCAGCGCGCCGCGCACGGTCGGCACCGCCTCGCGCTGCAACTGCTCCTGCAGTGGCGCGAGCAACTCCGGCAGTCCGCTGTTCGCCAGCGCCCACGTGGCCGCGCACCGCACGTCCACGCGCTCTGCCGCCAGCAACGGCACCAACTGCGCCGCCACCTGCCGCAACGCGACTACCTCGCCCGGCACCACTCCGCTGCGCTCTGCAATCGCCAGCCGCAACGGCGACTGCCCGGCCAGCGGACTCATGCTGCCGAGGCACCGCAACAACCCGGCCCGCACGTCGTCCGGCGTTGCGTCGCGCACCACCAGCGCCGCGACCAGCGGGATCGTGGCCGCCCGACGCGCCTCCAGCGGCTCGTCGCTGGTTGCCGTCTGCAGCAGTTGCCGCATCGCGTCGTCTGCGTCGTCCGGCGCATCCGGCGTCTCGTTCAGCTGCCACAGCGCGTCGTACAGATCGTCGCGCAGCGTCAGCCGTCGCAACGCCCGCTCGCGGGAATCCAGCTCGGCCTGCGCGATCATGATTGCGCACCTCTCGACGAGACTCGCACCACGATGGCGCGGCGCATGCCGTCAGGCAAGCCATCAACGAGTCGCTGCGGGTTGCCCGCTCGCGCCTTGCTTCGTAGACTCCGACCGCTGCCGACCGCCCCTGCAACGCGAGCCGAGACTGACGATGACGGAGACCGCCCAGACTCCGCCCACGAAGGACACTGCCGCGCAGCTCGACTGGCTGCGCGTCGCGCGACTCGTCCTGACCTCGCGGGCACTCGACACCATCGAGGAGACGAAGCTCTACAAGGAGGGCAAGGTCCTCTATCAGTTCTCGGCGCGCGGGCACGATGTCGCGCAGGTGCTGCTCGGCCAGTTCCTCACGCACAAGCACGACGGCGTCGGCGCGTACTACCGCTCGCGGCCGCTGCTGCTGACGCTCGGCGTGAGCATCGAGGACGCCTTCGCCGGGCCGCTCGCGCGCTCGGGCGGGTACTCCGACGGCCGCGACATCGGCGTGGTCTGCAATCTGCCGGGCAAGCTGAGCAACGGCCCGACCGTGCTGCCGATGAGCGGCGACGTGGGCAGCCAGTACACGCCGGTGGCCGGGTGGGCGCAGGCCGTGGAGTACCGCCACAAACAGTTGAAGGACGAGAGCTACGCTGGCGCGATCGGCGTCGTGCTCGGCGGCGACGGCGGCGTGGCGACCAACGGCTTCTGGTCGAGCCTGACGATGGCGACCACGCTGCAACTGCCGATGCTCTTCTATGTGGAGGACAACGGCTACGCGATCTCGGTGCCGAGCGACAAGCAGACGCCGGGGCAGAACATCGCGAAGAACCTCGGGTCGTTTGCGGGGCTGACGATCATTGACGACGACGGCACCGACCCGGCCCGCGCGGCCGCCGCGCTGGCGAAGGCCGTGTCGCATGTGCGCGCGCGCAAGGGCCCGGTGCTGATCCGCCTCACGGTGCCGCGCCTGTCGGGCCACAGCGGCCAGGACACGCAGGCCTACAAGGGCGACGCGCGGCTGGCCGAGGAGAAGGCCAACGACCCGCTGCCCAAGCTGCGCGCGTACCTGCTGGAGAAGGGCCTTTCGCCCGACCGCTGGGCCGCGCTCGAGAGCGACGTGATGAAGGAAGTGACGGTCGCGCTGGAGAAGGCGCTGGCCCGCCCCGCGCCGAACACCGCGCGGGAAAAAATCCTGCGGCACGTGTTCGCCGAGACGAAGGCCGACGGCAGCCCCGACCTGCAGCTCTGCGGCGGCCTGTGGGCCGAGGGGCACCGCTTCCCGGCCAGCACCGACACGCCGCAGCCCGAGCCGACGCGCATCAACATGGTGACCGCGATCCGGCGCACGCTGGAGGTGGAACTGAAGACCAACCCGAAGGTGCTGATCTTCGGCGAGGACGTCGGCCCCAAGGGCGGCGTGCACGCGGCCACGCTCGGCCTGCACGAGGCGTTCGGCGAGATGCGCGTGTTCGACACCAGCCTCAGCGAGGAGGGCATCATCGGTCGCGCCACCGGCATGGCGGCGTGCGGCCTGATGCCGGTGACGGAGATCCAGTTCCGCAAGTACGCCGACCCGGCGACCGAGCAGCTCAACAACTGCGGCACGATCCGCTGGCGGACGAACAACCGCATGTGCGCGCCGATCGTCGTGCGGCTGCCCGGCGGGTTCTTCAAGTGCGGCGACCCGTGGCACAGCGTGAGCAGCGAGGTCGTGTGGTCGCACGGCATCGGCTGGCAGGTGTGCGTGCCGAGCAACGCCGAGGACGCGGTCGGCCTGCTGCGCGCGGCGATGCGCAGCAACAACCCGACGATCTTCTTCGAGTGCCGCTCGCTGTTGGACAACGCGTGGGCGCGCCGGCCGTACCCCGGCGACAGTTTTGTTCTGCCGATGGGCAAGGCGAAGACCACGAAGTCGGGCAAGGACATCACCATCGTGTCGTGGGGTGCAATGGTCGAGCGTTGCGAGGCCGCGGTCGAGAAGCTGCCGCAGCGCAGCGTCGAGGTGATCGACCTGCGCACGATCAGCCCGTGGGACCGCGCGGCCGTGCTCGCCTCGGTGACGCGCACGCACCGCTGCCTGATCGTGCACGAGGACAACATGACGTCGGCGTTCGGCGCCGAGGTCGCGGCCGTGGTGACGAAGGAGGCGTTCCTCAGCCTGGACGCGCCGATCACGCGGCTCGCGACGCCGGACGTGCCGATTCCGTACAACGTGGATCTGATGCAGAGCGTGCTGCCGTCGGTCGATCAGATTGCGAACGCGATCGAGGAACTGGTGACGTTCTGACGCCGGGTTGTCCGGGCTGGTAGCATGCGGGGCGTGCGCCGAGCGAGCCTGTCGGACCTCGAAGGACCAGGGGACCCATGCCACCCACCACTGCCATCACTATCCGCGGCATCGTGAAGCCGGATGGCTCGCTCGAACTCGAGGAGCATGCCCGGTTGCCGGTCGGCCCGGTCGAGGTGGTGGTTCGCGCGGTGTCGCCGCCACCAGACGAGGGTTGGTGGCCCTACCTGCAGCGGGTGGTTGCCGACCGCAGCGCGCGTGGCCAGTCCGGCATGACCGACGCGGAGATCGACGCGCACATCGCGTGGCTGCGGCAGGACGATGACGACCGGATCGAGCGCGCCCGTGGCGAGCAGGGAAGCCGATAGATGCTTCTGTACTGCGACAGCGTCATCATCATCTACATGGTGGAGGGCAACGCCGCGAACCAGCTCCGCCCCGGGTCTCGACTGCAGTCGGCATGGACTGCTGGCGACGCGATCGCGGTCAGCGATCTGGTGCGCCTGGAGTGTCGGGTCAAGCCTCTCGCGGCGGATGATCGAGCCACCCTGGCGGAATACGATGGCCTGTTCCGGCGTGCGCAAGTGGTACCGATCGACGTCACCGTGTTCGACCTTGCCACCGCAATCAAGGGCCGGTTCCGCTATCGGCTCGCTGACTCCTTGCACCTGGCGGCCGCCATCGGGGCCGGGTGCGAACGTTTCTGACCAATGATGCTCGTCTCGCAGCATTCCCTGACCTTCCCGTCGAGATTCTGTCATGAGCCAACTCGTTGACGTCACACTGCCTGCGGCCGCGCAGGAGGGCACCGAGTCGCAGGTCGGCTCCTGGTACAAGGCGCCCGGCCAGGCGGTGAAGCAGCACGAGCCGCTGCTCGAGATCGTCACCGACAAGGTGACCGTGGAGATCTCGGCGCCGGCCGACGGCGTGTTGCACGAGGTGCTGAAGCAGACCGGCGAGAAGGTGGCGCCCGACGACGTGCTCGGCCGTATTGCCGTGGGCGCGACCGCCGGTGCCGCCGCGCCCGCGCCGGTTGCGGCCACCGCTCCGGTGGCCGCTGCCACTGCCGCGCCGTCGCGCGGGCAAACCGCGATGATCAACGCGCTCAGCCCGTCGGTGCGCCGACTGGTGAAGGAGCACAACATTGATGTCGCGCAGATCGCCGGCTCCGGTCGCGGCGGCCGCGTGACACTGGCCGACATCGAGGCGCACATCGCGGCCAACAACCGCGGCACCGCGAAACCCGCCGCCGCCGCCGCGCGCCCGGCCCCGGTCATCATGCCGCCCACGCAAGCCGGCACCAGCAAGCGCATCCCGCACTCGCCGATGCGCAAGGGCATCGCCGATCACATGGTGAAGAGCGCGCTGCAGATCGCGCCGCACGTGACGGCGATCTTCGATGCCGACCTGACCGCGGTGATGAAGCACCGCAACATGGTGAAGAAGCAGTTCGAGAACCAGGGCGTGAAGCTCACGCTCACCGCCTACTTCGTGTCGGCCACCGTGCGCGCCCTGCAGGCGGTGCCGGAGGTCAACGCGCGGTTCCACGAGGATGCGATCGAGCTGTTCGCTGACTGCAACATCGGCGTCGCCGCGGCGATCCCCGACGGCCTCGTCGTGCCGGTGATCCACGGCGCGCAGTCGCTCAATCTGCTGGGCACCGCGCGCAAGCTGCAGGACATCACCGATCGCGCGCGCACCAACAAGCTCACGCCTGGCGACGTGCAGAACGGCACATTCACGATCACCAACCACGGCGGCTCCGGCAGCCTGATTGCCACGCCGATCATCAACCAGCCGCAGTCCGCCATCCTCGGCATCGGCAAGGTCGAGAAGCGGCTCGTCGTCATCGAGGTAGCTGGCCAGGACACGATCCAGATCCGCCCGAAGGTTTTTGTCACGCTCACCATCGACCATCGCGGCCTCGATGGCTTCACGGCGAACCGGTTCCTCTCCACCTGGGTCGAGGCGATCGAGTCGTGGCCGACGCACGAGTGAGTGCGCAACCGGTGTGATACGCTGATCGCACACCGTGGGTTGCCCGCGTGCGAGGAGCTGTCATGAATCGCCCTGCTGCGATCACCGCTGTGGTCACACTTGCAGTCGTCTTCGGTGCCGTTGCGGTCTCGATGTGGCGCGAATCACAGGCGCAACCGTTGCCCGACCAGGACGCGATTTCGAAGGAGCGCATCCGCGTTGCCGACGAGCGCGTGAAGTCTGCCGACGAGCGTGTGAAGGCGGCTGACGAACGGGTCCGCGTGTCCGACGCCGCGACGACCGCGGCCGAGGCAACAATGAAGACCGCGACGGATTTCCTTGCCACTGCGGCCGAGCGCCTGAAGGCGGCCGACGATCGGCTCAGAGCCGCCGACGAGCGCCTGCTCGCGGCCGAGGCCCGGTTGCACGCGGCCTCGGTTCGACTGGAAGCGGCCGACGTGCACGAGCGGGATCTGGCGCAACGCGAGGCGCAGTTGCAGTACGCACTGGAGGATCTGCGGCGCCGCGAGGGTCGTTTGAGCCGGCCGGAGAACCGGCCGTGGAAAGGTGGTGACAACCGTTGAGCCGGCGGCGGCACGCGCACGCCCGGCGAATCAGGCGCACGTCGCGGTGCGGACGCCGTTGAACTGCAGGCGCGCGCAGGTGTGCGACCACCACTCCGCGTAGAAGCGGTCGGGGTCAGCGGCCAGACGCGAGGCGGACTGCACGCACCACATGGTGGCGTCGCGCGGCTCCGGCCCGGCCGAGCCGAGCGCGTCGATCAAGCAGGCGAAGCGGTGACGGTCGGCAATCGCGTCTTCGGTGTCGGACTCGCGGGATTCCTCCCGGAGCCGGTTCTGCGCGGCCTGCATGTCGAGCGTGTCGGCGGATCCTCGTGCGTAGCTCATCAGCAGGTCGGCAATCTGTGAGACGCGAGTGCGCTCGGCGTCGCTCGCAGACTGCAGGAGCAGCTCCACCGCGGAGTGCGCAGAGACCACGCAGGCAAGGCGCCCGAAGCGGGCGAGCGCGATGCGCAGGTCGTCGAGGTCGCGAGGCGTCGCGACGGCAGTGTGAGCGGTGACGGTGTCCATGTCCATGTGGCCTCGGGGGCAGGGGTGCGCGATATCGGCACGCGCGAACAAGATCGGCGCACGCGACGCGTGTGCGAACGGTTGCCCACGGGCGGCAGCCCGTGGGCTCCAAGGGAGATTGTCGGGATTTTTTTTTCGCCGCCGCCGGGCGCGATCCGCGCTCCGCGCTCCGCCCGCCTCACCATCGCCCAACAAAGTTGGAAGGCCCCGGAAACCAGCACCCCCGTTTTGCCGGTTCCGGAGCCTTCCGGAGAGAACCCGCCACATGGCAAGAGTCGGGTTACAGTCAGAATGTCGAGCCGCGAAGAGGGGTCGCGGCGACCCGCACCGTCAGATCGATCTGGCGATCAGGCGATGCAGAGGTAGTGGAACTCGGGCTGACGCTCGGCCCAGTAGCGCAGGCGGGCGATCGCTTCCTTCTCGATCTGCCGCACGCGCTCGCGGGTCAGGCCGACCTCGGCCGCGACTTCCTGCAGCGTCATCGCCGGCAGGCCGGTCAGGCCGAAGCGCAGGCGCACGATGCGCGCGCGGCGGTCGTCCAGGCGATCCACCAGGTGGCGGATCCGTTCGAGGTCGAGGCCCTTGTCGCCGTCTTCGGGCCGATCGAAGCCGAGGCGGAAGTTGTGGTCGATGTCCGACGACGGGTCGTCGTTGTCGATGCTGACCATCCGGCCGATGCCGTCACTGGCCAGAATCGCGCGCTCGACGGCGTCGCGGTTCTGCGGCGGCACGTTGAGCTCGTCGACGATCTCGTGCACGCTGGGCTGCCGGCCGAGGCTCTGCTCGAGCTTCGCCGCGATCTCGCGCCAGTTGCTGATCATCTCGCGCATGTAGCTCGGGATGCGCACGGTGCGGGCGGTGTTGGTCAGCGCCTTGCGGATCGACTGCTTGATCCACCACGCGGCGTACGTGCTGAACGTGTTCTCGCGCGCCGGGTCGAACTTCTTGACCGCCGAGATCAGGCCGATGTTGCCCTCGGCAATCAGGTCCTGCATGCACAGGCCGCAGCCGAGGTACTTCTTGGCGATGCTCACGACGAGCCGCAGGTTGGCCTCGATCAGCATCGACAAGGCCTCCTTCGAGCCCTTGCGCGCCTGCCGGGTGAGCTTGCGCAGCTCGGCGTCCTTGAGCAGATCGACCTGACTGATCTCCTTCAGATAGACGTCAAGCGGGTCCACGGCGGTGTCTTTCGGCTGGTGGCTGGGCGACGGCATGAGTGGCGTGCCATATCAAGGCGGCACTCACCCTGATGCATGGGCCGTGCCAGTCGAGAAACCAGCCCGACGATTCGCTGGTCCGGTTTGAAAGGATCTCAACATCTGTTTGGTAAAGGATTTACAAAATATACTGGCAATGTCACAGCCCGATCGGAACTGGCAACTTCGGATACTTCGTTACCAGCGCGCATACAGAAAACCCAAGTTGCAAGCGGTTGCCAGGTGATGCGCAGCGGCTCAGCGCAAGGACCTCCGCGATGCAAGCGCAGCTCCTGACACAAGAGCCGCGAGCGCAAGCCAGCGGGCCCCGAGGACCCTGCGATCACGAATCTGCCGCGCGCTGACCGCATGATCGACGGGTTGATCGCAGGCGCGAGTCCCCCGGGGCGCGCTCCCTTGCGAGCTTGTCCGGGAATTGCAATTCCGGGGCGAGCCGGGGACGGAAGTCCCCGGAGTATGGTTCCCGATCCCATCCGGATCCCTTTGCAGGCTGGTCCCGGAATCTGACTCCGGGGCTTCCGTTCCCGGCTCGCCTTGAAGTGCGATTCCCGGACAAGCTCTTGCGGTCGCGGCTCTTGTTGCGCATGGACCGTCTGCGGCAGACCCCCTTTCCGGGGCCGTTCCGTCGCATCGTGAAAGCTCGTGAAGCGTCGGGAAAGTCCGTAGGTGTCGCCTGGCGCACCGTATCGAAGATGCGTTGCAAGCCACAAAGGCACGAAGGACACGAAGGACCACAAAGGGGTTGAGAGTAACCACGGTCCACCAGGCGAGCGCAATCAATCCGCCAGGCGAACAACAATCAAGTCCACCTGGCGAGCCGGGGACGTCAGTCCCCGGAGGGGCAACCCACGCTCTGACCGTTTGCCGGGGACAGCGTGCCGCTGAGCAAGACGTGGAAGAGATTCACCACAGAGAGCACAGAGAACACAGAGAGGAAGTGGAGAGGTGAGACGCGCCTCTCCCTCTTCTCTTTGTTCTCTGTGTTCTCTGTGGTGACCCTCTACCGACTACGCCCGAACAAGAGCGCGGGCGTAAGCAAGCGGGCCAAGTGGGCGCTGCGATCACGAATCCGCCGATCGGCGATCGACATCGACCGCACGCCCAGCGAAAGAAGG
>JBFWQT010000055.1:0-20735 GCA_050249295.1 Planctomycetota bacterium | reverse complement strand
GGCGGCGGGCGACGTGATCATCGGACCGAGGTTCTCGGTGTAGTCGACGATGTACTTCGGCCGCAGCGCGACGTTGGCGGTGTAGTCGCTGCCGTAGTGGTAGATGAAGAACTGCTGCTGGCTGTCGTTGCGGATCATCAGCCCGTTGTTCGGGATCGATCCGTCGACCCAGCCCTGCGTGGTCGACACCAGGTTGGTGTTCCAGACGCGCCAGGCATTCTGGCCGGCCGGGTAGGTCAGCGTCGTGAGGTTGTTGTTGTCGTACGCCGGCTGGTTGTTCCAGGTCACGCCGGTTTCGGTCCAACCGGCGGTGACGAGGTGCGCGCTGAGCGTTTCGTTCGTGGCGGTATTGCCCCAGTGGTACCACTCGTAGCGGGCCGCATCGACCGTCGAGTCCGACGGGATCGGGCTCACGTCGTACTGCACCCAGCAGATCAGCCACTGGTTCGGCACGCCGTAGTTGGCGCCGAGGTGCTGGTCGTTGCCGTAGTTCGACGCGGGCGCCGCCTGGCGGATGTAGGCGTCCTTGCCGGCTGCCGGGTCGGGCTGCGCCGTCAGCGTCGGGTCGATCTCGATCGGCAGCACGCGCGCCGGGTCGGTCGCCCAGGCGGCGTCGGCCTCCATCGTGATGTCGATCGTGGCGTCGTCGTTGACCGTCACGCTGTAGCGGCCCTCGATCGAGGCGCCACTGGCGTCGTAGACCCACACCGGCAGGATCTGATACACGGCGTTGCCGTCAGCATCGACGATCTGCAGGCCACGCTCGACCACGGTGCTGCCGCTGATCGCGTCGCCGCTGGCGGTCTGCAGGGCGTAGCCGGCCGGCAGGGTGAAGCGGTACGTGCCGCCGATCCAGGCCGTGCCCGCGGGCAACTGCAGAGCCGCGGCGTCGAGCACCAGCGAGTGCTTCACGCGCTCGGCGACGGCGATGTACTGGTCGATCGCGCCCGGATAGAGGTTGCGGTACTCGACCGTGCGCAGGCCGACGCGGGTGGCGACGGTGGCGTTCGGCGCGGTCTGCTCGATCACGCTGCCGTCAGCGCGGCGCGCGACCATGCCGGCCGGAACCATCGAGACCGGCGCGTTGCCGATCGTGTTCACGCGCACCATCGGCAGACCGTTGACCCGGCCGAACTGGCTCTGCAGGCCGTTCTCGAGGCAGTCGAAGTCCATGCCGCTGGACTGATCGGCGGCCGCCAGTTCCTCGACGATCGGCGCCCAGCTGCCGTCCGCGCGCTGGTAGTTCTGCGCCTGGACCGAGATCACCGCGCGCCGCTTGCCCTCTCCCGGCAAGGCGTAGATGGTGGCGTAGCGGGAGCGTTGGACGACATCGAGGCCGTCGACGCTGGTCGGCTCCTGGGCAAAGGCCGGGGAGCCAGAAAGGGTCAGGACTGACAGGACGGCCAGGCAAGCAAAGGCCAGGGCTGAGGGAACCAGACGGGGACCCATGGTATTTGTGTGGTTCGGGATGAACGGGCGGGCATGTGTGTGAGTGGGGCGTCAGCGAACTGACGCCTCGTGGCAAGTGTGCGTTTTGCGAGAGGAA
Organism: Planctomycetota bacterium; assembly: GCA_050249295.1. Classification (GTDB taxonomy): domain Bacteria; phylum Planctomycetota; class UBA8742; order SKZP01; family SKZP01; genus JBFWQT01. The sequence goes on along the minus strand of JBFWQT010000055.1, from coordinate 19,189 downwards.
TGTCAACCGTAACCCGCCCAATGCTGGCGATTTTGGCATTGCGCCGTGGAGCGGCCTCGTCCTGTTGGGTTCCCACGTTTGTAAAAAAGGCCAGAAAGTGCGCTCGTTGTGAGCGCATCGATGAGGTCACGATCGGTATCGATTGCATCCAGTGGTTGAGGTTGCGCGATGGTGTGAAGTAGACACGGCGCGCGATCGACCGCCGTGGGTCGCAACGTTGCCCACGGGCGGCGGCCCGTGGGCTTCAATGGGGAACACGAACTCGCGCGCAGCATGCGCTTGATACAGTCGAGTGCTCTCCGCACGACTCACTCCTTCACTCGCCGCCGCCCTGCATCCCATGACGCACCCGCTGCCTGCCGACCAGCTGCGCTGGACCTGCACTGCTTCCGACATCGACCGCCTCGCGCCCACCACCGTCTCCAGCGCCACGGCCGCGCTCAAGGCCAGCGGCGTCGTCGGGCAGGAACGCGCACTCGACGCCATCCGGCTCGGCATGGACATCCCCTCGCCGGGCTACCACATCTTCGTCACCGGACTGGTCTCCTCCGGCCGCTCCTACACCATCCAGCAAATCCTCCAGCAGGTCGCCACGCGGCACTCCGAAGCGCTCGACCACTGTTACGTGCACAACTTCCTCGACGAGTCGGCGCCGAAGCTGATCTCACTGCCGCGAGGTCAGGGGCGCAAGCTGCGCAAGGAGATGCACGAGTTGGTCGACGCGGTGACCGACACGGTCTCGACACTGTTCGAGGACGAGAAGCTTCGCGCGGCGCGCGACCGCGTGGCCGAACGCTTCCAGGAGCGCGAGCGCGCGGCGTTCGGCGACTTCGAGAAGCGACTCAACGCGGCCGGCCTGACGCCGGTGTCGGTGCAGAACGGGCCGTACACGGTGTCCGACATCTTCCCGCTGGTGGATGGCAAGCCGGTGCCGTGGGACCAGTTCGAGCAGGACGAGGAGCTGCAGAAGAAGCTGCCGGAGGATGAACTCATCAAGCGGCGCGAGACCGCGCTCGGCTTCATGGAGGAGTTGCTCGCGCTGATCAAGGATGCGCGGCGGTCGGGTCGCGAGATGGTCGACCAGGTGCGCAGCCTCGAGAAGGCGATGGTCGCGCACACGCTCGACGGGCTCGTCGCATCGGTGCGCGAGGAGTTCCCGGAACACGACGGCCTGCGCCAGTGGCTCGACCACGTACGCCTGCACATGCTCGACAACCTCGACAGCTTCCGGCGCGACGACGATGCCGAGCCGTCTGAGAACAACGATGGCGAACTGCGCCGGCGGCGTCAGCGGCTTGCGGGCGTGCGGCGCGACGCCAACTGGGAGGTCGGTCATCCGCACCGCATCTTCGACGTCAATGTGCTGCACGACGGCGCCGACCTCGGCGATCCGCCGGTGGTGCTCGAGCGCAATCCGACCTGGACCAACCTGATCGGCGCGCTCGAGCGCGACATCGAGCCCGGCAGCATGCCGGTCACCGACTTCATGAGTGTGCGTGGCGGCAGCCTGCTGCGCGCCGACGGCGGGTTCCTCGTGATGTACTGCCGCGACGTGCTGCTCGAGGCCGGCGTGTGGCGCACGCTGCTGCGCTCGCTCAAGTCGGGCCACCTGGAAATCCGCTCGCCGGAGATATCGCTGTTCGGGCCGAGCACGCTGAAGCCCGAGGCGATTCCGCTCAACCTCAAGGTGATCCTGATCGGCGACGAGCGCTACTACCAGTTGCTCGACTACTACGAGGAAGACTTCCAGAAGGTGTTCAAGGTCAAGGCGGAGTTCGACACGCGGGTGCCGCGCACCGACGACAACCTGCGCGGGTTCATCATGGCGGTGAAGCACATCTGCGACTGTGAGCGGCTGCTGCGACCCGACAACGGCGCGCTGGCCGCGCTGATCGAGGAGGCGGCGCGACGGGCCGGCCGTCGCAACCGCGTGTACACGCGGTTCGGCGAGGTGGCTGACATCGTGCGCGAGGCCAGCTTCGCGGCGAAGAATGCCGGGCGCGACTCGGTGAATGCCGGCGACATCCACGGCGCGATCGAGGCGCACCGCCGGCGCCACGGCCTGGGTGACGACACGCTGCAGGACATGCTGGTCGAGGAGTTGTTGCTCGTCGACACGCATGGCTCGCGGATCGGCCAGATAAACGGCCTGGCGGTCTACAGCAGTGGCAGCGCGGTGATGTTCGGCAAGCCGAGCCGGATCAGCGCGAGTGTGGGTCCGGGTGGCGCCGGGATCATGAACATCGAGCGCGAGGCCCGGCTGTCGGGCAGCACGCACGACAAGGGTGTGTTGATCCTCTCCGGCTATCTGCGCCATGTCTTCGGCCAGCAATCGCCGTTGACGTTGTCGGCCAGTCTGGCGTTCGAGCAGAGCTACGGCGGCGTGGACGGTGACAGTGCGACGTGTGCCGAATTCTATGCGCTGGTCTCGGCGATCGCCGGTGTGCCATTGCGCCAGGACGTGGCGGTCACCGGCAGCATGAACCAGCTGGGTGACGTGCAGGCGATCGGTGGTGTGAACGAGAAGATCGAAGGCTTCTTCCGTCTGTGCGACGCGCGCGGCCTCACCGGCACCCAGGGTTGCATCATCCCGGCTGCCAATGTCGAGGACCTGATGTTGCACCGCGACGTGATTGCCGCGGCCGAGGCCGGCAGGTTCCATGTGTGGGCGCAGCGCCGGGTCGAGGAAGGTCTGGCGGTGTTGGCCAATCACCCGGCGGGCGAGGCTGACGAGAATGGTGTGTACCCTGACGGGACGATCTACCGGCGCGTCCACGACCGGCTGCGCTCGTGGGCGAAGCTCTCGCGAGCTGGTGCGGGTGGTGACACGCTGCGAGTCGAGGCATTGGAGAAGTGGAAGCCGGAACCGCCCGAGGGTCCGTCGGATCCTCCGTTGCCTGGTCCGTGAGGGGCGGGGATTGGTTTGCAGCTTGAAGCCCACGGGCTGCTGCCCGTGGGCAAGCGCACAAGATGCGCAAGCGTGAATCGGGCGAACGACCCGGATTCGCGGTCCCCCCGGTCGCAACGTTGCCCACCGGCGGCAGCCCGTGGGCTTCAGCCTGCCTCCCTCCCAGGGCAATCTGTGAGATTGCGCTCCCCTCCATTGATCTGTGGTGTCCGTCTGATAGTCTTGAACCAGGATCCGCCAGGCCAACCGATGTGGTTGCACCCCCACGGATTCCGTTCCGTTCTGCCCGGGACAGATTTGTCAGATGGTCGTAGACGATTATCCTCGTGATGACGAATGGCCCGCCGAAGACGCATGGGCGGCTTCCAGCGATGGCCGTGGTGGTGGTAGCTCAGGGTCCCGCTCCGACAAGGGCGCGGCGGCCGGCAGGGTGTCCTTGCCACGAGTTCCCGCGTCCGATGTGAACAGCGCCGAGGCGTCAGTGACCAACGCATTGCCTGTGTTTGACAATGGTGCGTCAGGTGCGTCTTCTGCGAGCAACGGCGCCAGCAGCATCAGCGGCACCAGCCCGGAAGACAGCTTCTACGAACTGTACGACCGCGCCCGCGCGTTCTTCCACTCCTACGACTACGACCGTGCGCTCGCGATCTGCGACGAGAGCCTCCGGCTCACCGGCCTCAACGCCAACCAGATCGGCCAGATCAAGGCACTCAAGCAGAAGATCACCTCCGTCGCCGACGGCGGCAACGGCGGGCTCTCCGGCGGCGGCCAGATGATCGACCCGTTCGACTCCGCCCCGATGCTCGGGTTCGCCAACCCCGGCGACCCGTTCGGCAACCCGATCAGCGCATCGCCCGACTTCGGCACAGGCTTCGGCAATGGCAACAGCGCCGACCCGTTCTCCACCTCGATGTCGAAGAGCGGACTCAGCGGCAGCACCGCCGATCAGCCGCTCGTGGACCTGCCCGAGGCCGACGGCTTCGGCGAGGAATGGTCGCTCTCGGCCGAGGCCACACGCATGATGCAGGCCGCCGGCATGGCTGCGCAGGCCGCCCAGGAAGCGGCCGGCGCTGAACCGGCCGGCAACGACATGGTCGACCCGGCTGACCTCGTGGACAATCCTGACGGCCCCGTGCGTCGCGACGCCAATGGCACCGACGTGCTCGTGCCCGAGTCTGACGAGGTCGACATCGAAGGCGACCCGGATCCGACGCAGATGGATTCGGGCGACGCCGTGGAGCTCGGCGAACCGGTGGCCATGGCCGCCGCAGCGGTGGTCGACTCGCAGATCGAGGATCCGTTCGGCGATGCCGAGGCGGCGTTCGCGGAGACGCAGGCCGAGATCCCGATGTCGGAGGTGCCGCGCCGCGCGAGCTTCGCGAGCCCGGTCGACGACAGCGTCGAGCTCGATGACGTCAGCGACCTCGGCGACCCCTTCGGCGAGGCGGCCTCGACCGATCCGTTTGCCGACACCGCGGCCGATGAGATGCTGCCCGGCCTCGGCGATGGCATGCGCACGATTGCTGACGAGTCGGCCAGCGTTGTCAACATTTCGGACGACTCGATCGGTGACGACGTGTTCGGTTCGTTCGGCGAGAACCCCACGATGACCGACGGCAGTGGTGCCGGCGTGGCGCGGATGTCCGATCCATTCGAGGAAGCCAGCCAGATGGTGCCGCCCGGGTCGGACCCGTTCGAGGGATTCGACGACTCGCCGAACGAACGATCGCTGGATGACACGGTCACCGATCCGCCGGTGGTGGGCGATGCGTTCGACGACACGTTCTCGGGCGTGCGTATCGAGGCCACCGAGGGCCTGACGATGGAGACGTCGCTGCCGGCGACGACGATGAACAGCGAACTGCCGATGCTCGGCGACGACATCATGACTGCCGAAGAGACGCGGTCGATGCCGTTGACGAACAAGCCGACGACGGCGGTCCGCAGGGTCAGCGAGGAGTTGACCTCAACCGGCATGATCGGCCGGTCGTCGATCCGCGCGGCCGCTGAGGCCGATGCGGCGGCGAGTGGCAAGGGCAACGCGAGTGTCTCGGGCCCGCGCCCGGCTGCACCGGCCGAGGCGTTCTCGTCGCAGTTGTTCATCCCGGCGAAGAACCGCCGTCGGATGAGCGGTGCCGGCGTACTCGGCCTGGTGCTGTTCGGCGCGCTGGTGCTGGTCGGCGGTGTGCTGGCGTTCAACCCGGGTCTGCTCGACCCGACGGCGAACAAGCAGACGCCGATCGCGATGAACACGCCGGCGAAGAATACGCACACGCCGCCGGCAAATGTGAAGGCGAACACGCCGCCCGCGAATGTGACCGCGAACGCGAACGCGAACGCCGGTTCGAACTCGAACGCGAATGCGCATTCCAACGCGAACCTGAATGCAAACTCGAACGTCTGGACGAACTCGAACTCGAACTCGAACTCGAACGTCGGCGCCAATTCCAACTCGAACGTCGGCACGAACTCCAACACGCCTGTCGACCCGCAGCCTGTTGATCCTCAACCCGTCGACCCGACACCAGTTGACCCCACTCCGGTTGACCCGACGCCAGTTGACCCCACTCCGGTTGACCCGACGCCAGTTGACCCCACTCCGGTTGACCCCACTCCGGTTGACCCCACTCCGGTTGACCCCACTCCGGTTGACCCGACGCCGGTTGACCCCACTCCGGTTGACCCGACGCCGGTTGACCCGACACCGGTTGACCCGACACCGGTTGATCCGACACCAGTTGATCCGACTCCGGTTGACCCCACTCCCGTCGACCCGACTCCGGTCGATCCGACGCCCGTTGACCCGACACCAGTCGACCCGACCCCGGTCGATCCCACGCCGACGCCGGATCGTCACATGATCGACCTGGAGTCGGCCGACGCGGCGCTTCCGCCGGCGGTGCTCAACGAGAAGTTCGTCGCCAACGGCAAGACGATCCGCATCACCAGCATCACCCGCCCGGCTTCGTACGAGGTCTACCCGCCGCTGCCCGCTGGCCTCACGCTCGACCGCAAGACCGGTGATTTCTCCGGTCGCCCCGTCGAGCCGGCCAATGGCCAGTTCACGTTCCGCGGCCTCGACCAGGAGGGCAACGAACTGGTCCGCCGAACGCTCGTGCTCAAGTCGGGCACATCGGGCTCCAACATCGTCGGCATGGTTCGCCCCGGCAGCATCCCGGTCGGCGGCCAGGCGCCGATGATGGTCGACGTCCGCATCGAACTCGCTGAAAGCGCAAAGCCCGTGGATCGCATCGACATCGCGCTGCCGCCCGGCTTCTCCACCACTGGCGCACTGCGCGTGCGCGACGCTGGCCGGTCGCTGCGCGCCGAGACCGACTACCGCTCGCCGGCCGGCGTCGCGCTGGTCGTGAACCTGTCGACGCCGCTCGGGCCGGGCAAGCACACCGTCTCGATGCGCGCCGATGTGGCCGTCGGTGAGTCAACCGGCATGTTCGGCCTGCGCGCCACCGTCAGTGGTGCCGATCGTGCGCCGCAACTGATCACCGAGATGAAGCCGCTCGGCCTCGCGCTCGAAGTCGCCGACTTCGGCCCTGCGCTGATGGCGTCGGTGTGGTCCGAGACGCGCCGCCTGTCGCGCGGCGAGCAGCAGGCGTGGATTGACCTGCGCCTTGCGCTCGACGTCGATGAGACCTGCGACGGCGTGTCGTCGATTGTGGTTGCCACGCCGGGCCTGGCGAAGGCCGAGGTCCGCGAGGTCTACGTGCAGGAGCGCAAGGTCGCGTTCACGGTGACCACCGAGGACAACCGCTGCCGCGTGAAGCTGGCCGAGCCGATCAAGTCGTGGTGCCTGGTGCGCATCGGCCTGACTGCCGACGCGCCGACCGCCAATGCGCCGATCACGATCGGTCCGCTGCACGTCGAGTCCGCCGCCGGCAAGCGCCTGGCTGCCGGTCGCGCGCGCGACAACGCGATGACGCTGGAGGTGGTCGAGGGCCCGTTCATCCGGCCCGGTCGGCTTGCCAACGCGCGCAAGGGTCGCGACTATCTTGTTGTGTTCGACACCGTGCTGAACACGCCGACGGACTGGACGATCGAGGGGGCAGCGCCGCCCGGCCTCACGTTCAGCGATGGCGTACTGGCCGGTGAAGCGACCACGCCCGGTTTCTATGATTTCGTGGTTGCGGTGCACACGGCCGAGGGGCCGACGCTCCGCAAGCGCCTGTTCCTCCGAGTTGTTGAGTGATAGTCAATCGGCCACCCCGGCCGTGATGACCCGGACATCGCATGAACCGACTGACGACGCTGATCGCCATCGCCATCCTGCTGGCTCTGCCGGCTGCCACCCTCGTTGCGCAGCCCGCACCCTCCGCCGGAACGTCCGGAACGTCCGGCACGTCCGGAACGTCTGGCACGGGCGGCACTGCCGGTAGCGGCACCGCCACGTCCGGCGAGACGCCGCCGACCGACAACCTGCAGCCCGGCGTTGCGCCCGATACCACGGACGGTCCGATCGACGCCGAGAAGGATTCAGGCAAGCCCAACGAACGCCTCTGGCGCCCCACGCTGGTTGGCATGTCGGGGCAGTTCAACTACATCTTCGGCTCGCCGCACCTCAACGGCGTGGACACCACTCCGAAGGATCGCTTCTCGTTCGCGTCGCGCTTCGAGATTGCCACCACCAACGCGCAACGCGAGTTCAACGGCAACCGCCTGTTTCTCGATGGCGGAGTGCTGCGCTTCGTCCCCGAGATCAGCTACGGTGCCACCGAGTCGTTTGACATCGGCCTGCGCATCGGGTTCGCGTTCCGCGGTGGGTCGAGCCAGATCGTCGGCACCAGTGCCAACACCACCTTGCTCGATTCGGATGGTGGCGAGGTCGGCATCTCCGACTTCACGCTGGCGGCGCGCTGGCGGATCTACGAAGGCCCTGCCGGCAGCGTCTTCAAGGGCCTGATCGCCGTCGCAGAGATCAAGATTCCCACTGCGATGACCAACGGCCTGATCTCCAGCGGTGCCCCGGATCTGACGGGTATGTTCTCGGCCGTGCTGCAGCCGACGCCCGACATCCGGCTCACCGGCGGCATCGGGTTCACCTACATCGGCGCCGCGACAGACAACAACGAGTACTTCCTCTCCGCGCACAAGGACATGTCCAACGTGTGGTTTATCGGCGGCAGCATCCAGGGCCGCTTCCCGGTGGACCTCGGCGAGGGCATGCACCTGCTTGGCGGCTTCGAGTACCACATGTACGGCGCGGCCCTGCTCGGCGTTGTCGCGGCCACCCGCCCGACGATGCATGACCTTCTATTCACGCTGGCGCTGCAGATTGACAAGGTCGGTCTGAACGGCGCCGCAGGAATCACGATGGGCGGGTACGGCCAACTCGATTTCATCACCAGCCTGACCGTGTCGGTCTTCCAGCTCTGATCTGACTGCTGAACTGAACTGAACTGAACTGAAGAACCCTGCAACCGCTTCGCCGGCTCCCCGGAGACAGATGATGCAACGCGACGCACGCGATCAGCGCAACACCCGGCTCGCTCGGCCGATCGCCGCGCTGGTCCTGATCGCCCTGATGATCGGCGGAACATCCGTCGGCGCGCAGGCCCAGGATCTGCCGGCCCCGGCACAGCCGCAAACCCAGCCGCAGCCGCCGGTTGACCCTCAGCCGCAGCCGCCGGTTGACCCTCAGCCGCAGCCGCCGGTTGACCCCCAGCCCGCCGCATCCCAGCCTCGTGTCGCGATTCGCGCGCTGATCCGCTATCAGCTCGAGAGCTCGCAGCAGCCGCTCGACATCCCCGCCGACCAGTTCCTCAATGCGCTCAAGGCAGCGATGCCATCGCTCGACCTGGCTGCGGACGCCCGCACCGAGGACCCCTCGCAGCTCGCGCCGGCAAAACTCCGCGCTGCCTACCCGGTCGCGCGCCTGTTGCTCATCGGCACGCTCACGGCGCGCGTCACCGACACCGGCGGCGTGCAGATCGCCCGCCTCGACTACGACCTCAAGGTGCTCGACGTCCGCCGCGACGGCGCCACCGCCTGGTCCGAAAGCGTCAAGACCGCGCCGGACATCGCGGGCGTCGCCCAGCTGGATGAAGTCGCCGCCGACCGCGTGATCGCGCGCTTCGCCGGCATCATCGGCAAGCGCCTCGACGCCGAGCTCACGGCCTACCTCAAGGCCAACCCCGAGATCGTGCCGACTCCCGTCCCGGTTGACCCCACACCGGTCGATCCGACTCCGGTTGACCCCACTCCAGTCGATCCCACGCCGGTTGACCCCACCCCGGTCGATCCGACGCCGACGCCCGTCGATCCCACACCGGTCGATCCGACTCCGGTCGATCCCACTCCGACACCGGTCGACCCGACGCCGACACCGGTCGACCCGACGCCTGTGAACCCGGAGGATCCGCGCCTCACGCCGATCCACCCGCCGCCGATCCGTCCCGAAGACGTCAAGTACGACCTGCGGCAGATGGAACTGCTGCGCCCGATCGAGTTCATGGGCGGCTCCGCCAACCTGCAGCAGTTCGTCGCGACGCCGTTCCCGCTCGGCTCGACCATCGGCAAGGGCAAGTTGCGCGTGACCTTCGGCGTGCAGGCCCGCATGGAAGAAGCGAAGTTCAGCAACAGCACCGAGAGCGTCAACCTCAGCGGCGCGGTGCATGAAGGCGAGTTCACGGCGATGCTCGGCATCGTCGACTGGATCGACTTCGGGATCCGCCTCTCCGCCATCGGTCGCAGCGGCAACGCCTCGATCGGCGTCTCCAACGGCGCGACCATCACGTCCAACCGCAGCATCCTGGAGTTCGGCGAGCCGCGCATGCTCTTCGCCTTCGACTTCTACAAGGCCCTCAGCAAGGGCGACCGCACGGTGGTCCGCGCCGTCACGCTGGGCCTCGGCCTGAAGATCGGCGTGCACACCTCCGACAGCGACATCAACCTCACCACCGGTGGTGGCGACACCCTCGCGATGCTCGGCGTCACCTTCGCCGACGACAGCAAGGACAACCCGGACTGGAGCGTCAACCTCACCATCGGTGGCACGATCGGCAGCACGTTCGGCGAGCAGGATCTGTTCAACTCGCTGATCGACGTCGGCCAGTCGTTCTACGTCGGCGCCAGCGGGTCGTTCCACCTGCTCACCATCCAGGACATGCAGTTCAGCGTGCTGGTGCAGGCGCAGCTCTACACGTCGGCCATCTCGGCCGTGTCCACGCTGTTTGACGACGTCTCGGCCGACATCATTGTCGGCGGTCGCGGCCAGCTCGGTCCGCTAGAGGGCACGGCCGCGGCCGGCCTCACCATCGGCTCGGTCAATGGCAACCCGGCCTGGATGCTGATGTTCCGCCTCGGCTACTACTTCGAGAAGTTGTTCTGAGGGCAGACACCGCAACTCGATGACGATTCACAGACGCCCCGCCCCGCGCGGGGCGTCTTGCTTGAATCCGCCGCCCGTTCTCGTTCGCGACTCGCTCGGTGCTCCGCTCGCATCGCTCCAACCCACCCCCGGCAAACATTTATAAATTCGGCCATGATCTATTGACTTCGTTAAAATGCGCATATAGTTTGATGCGCAAATGAACTGCGCCCACTCACGCCAGAACACTGCCATGGTCAACGATCGCCTGATCGCCCAGCTCAAGGCTGCACGCGACTACTTCATCAAGACCCAGAGCAACCTCGACGAATCCGAGTCCGCACACACGCCCGCCGACGGCATGATGACGGCCGCGCAGCAGGTCGCGCACACCGCTCACACCGTCGACTGGTTTGTCGACGGTGCGTTCCACCGCGCCGACGGCCTGGACATGGACTTCGCATCGCAGGCGGCGCTGTTCATGAAGGTCACATCGCTCAAGGAAGCGCGCGCATGGCTCGACAAGGCGTTCGCCCGCGCGATCGAGGAGATCGGCAACAAGACCGCCGCGCAGCTCGCCGAGCCGATCGGCGGGCAGATCATGGCCAACGCGCCGAAGGAGGCCATTGTCGGCGGCATTATCGATCACACCGCCCACCATCGCGGCGCGCTGTCGGTCTACACCCGCACGTGCGGCAAGGTGCCGCCGATGCCGTACATGTGATCAGCCCGCCGCAGGTCGTCAGCACGTGCTGGCGGATCGCTGCTCACAGCCGCGCCCGCGCGTTCGTACAATGCAGACACGTTGGCTGCATTGTCCGCTGGTCCGCCGGAGTTTCCATGAAGTTGCGTCGCCGTCGCCTGCTCGCCGTCTCCTTCTGTCTGCTGCTCGTGGCCGTCGCGAGCGTGCAGGCGCCGTTGCCGCTCCCGTTGGTGCTCTCGCAGGATCATGCCGAGCCGGTGGATCAGTTGTTGATCGTGACGCTGCCGGCATTGAAGGACGCAGCGCTGGAGTACGCGGCGGCCCGCAAGTCGGCGTTCGCGGCCGGCAATGGCCACGCGCTCGACACGAAGGTGCTGACCGTGCCGGAGTGCATCGCCGCGTATCCGCGCATCAATGACCCCGCGCAGGCCGTGCGCGCGGCTGCGCATGCGCACCTCCTTCCGGCTGCGGCCAATGTGCCAACTGCCAGTGCCGACAGCGCCACGCTTCCCGGCGACGACGGCAGCTCGGCCCGCCGCTACCTGCTGCTGATCGGCGATGTGCCGACCTCTGGCCAGGCGGTTGACCCGGACCGCCACGTGCCGTGCTTCTACAAGCATTGCCAGCTTGTGCAGGAGATGCCGGGCGTACAGGCCGAGTGGGATGACGTCGCGTCGGACAATCCGTACGCCGCGCGCGATGCGGACGACGACGTGCCGGTGTTGATGGTCGGCCGCCTGCCGGTCAGCACGCCCGATGCGGTGCGCGTGTATGCGGCCGCCGTGAAGGAGTACGAGACGTCGCCGCCGCCCGGTTCGTGGCAGCGCAAGGTCACGCTGTTCGCCGGTGACCCCGGCTTCAAGCAGCTCGGCGCGCAGGTCCGCGACATCATCGAGAAGTCGTACGAGCAGGCCGTGATCAAGAACCTCAGCGACGAGTTCGCGGTCACGCTGACCTACGCCAACCCGGTCTCGCCGTATACGTGGCCCGCGCCCGACTTCGGCCGGCGCATCGTCGAGGAGGTCAACGAGGGCGCGATGTACCTCAACTACCTCGGCCACGGCTGGAAGGATTCGGTCGACACGCTGAAGTTCAACGGCCGTCGCTACGAGGTGTTCACCGCGGCCGAGGCCGCGAAGGTGGATTGCCGCAAGGGCCGGCCGGTGGCGGCGTTCTTCACCTGCTACACCGGCTGCTTCGACATGCGCGGGCCGAGCCTCGCCGAGGCGCTGATCACCAACCCGCGCGGCCCGATCGGCGTGATCGCGTCGTCGCGCGTGAGCAACGAGATCAACCTGCTGCTGGAGATGGCCTTCCTCAATGTGGCCACGCGACAGGGCGCGGTCACGCTCGGGGAGTTGTTCACACGCACCGAGCGCGAGATGCTGCGCCTCGCACTGCCGATTCCGCCGGCCCTCGCGGCCGGGCTTGGCATCCCCACGCACCAGGGGTACAGCGACGCCAAGCGCACGCACCTCTGGCTCTACAACATGTTCGGCGACCCGACTGTCCACCTCACGCGGCCGCGCAGCTTCCTCGGCATGCGCGCGAGCAACCCGGTGCAGGCCGGCCGCATGCTGGAGACGATTGTCGCGGCGCCGCAGCAGGTGCGCCGCATCGAGTTGCGCCTCGAAGCGCCGCGTGACACCGTGCTCAACGAGCCGACGCCGCTCGACCTGACCGCGCGTGAGACCGAGGTGTTCGAGGCGATGCGCGAAAACCACAGCCGCGTGAACCAGCGGCTCGTGGCGACGACGTTCATGCCGGCCGAGGCGGGCAAGCCGACGCGCATCCGTCTGAGTCTGCCGGCAGGCGTTCCGGCCGGGTCGTACATCGTGCGCGTTCTCGGCTACGACGCCGACGGCCGACTGCAGACCAGCGGCGCTACGCGCGTGAACCTGCGCCCCGACGACGGCACGAGCGATTTCTGACCCGCGCCTGTCCACCCGCAATGTCACGGACCCGGCTCGCTCGAACTTGCGCAACGCCGATCGGGCAGCGATCATCCCGGATTCTTGCCGGTCCCGGCAGGATCAGCAACGCACTGCATGCATGCACGGGTGCGCTCTCCGGCGCTGAACAATCCTTCGCCGGAGCCACTCAAGAGCACGTACCGCGCCGCGCCTGCGCCCAGCCCCGGATTCGATGGACGCTGCAACCTACACGCGCCTCGAAGAGCACCTGGTCAACGTGTCGCGCAGCTTCGCGCTGGGCATCCAGGCAATGGACAGCCCCCTGCGCGAACGCATCTGCCACGCGTACCTGGTGTGCCGCATTCTCGACACGATCGAAGACTACGGCGAGATCCCGGCCGTAGATCGCGCCGACCTGCTGACGCGCGCGGCGCGCGAGCTGTTCGACCCGGCCGCGCGCAAGCCGTTGCTGGCGGACATCCGCGCGGCCTTCGATGGCGTGCCGGTCACCGAGGGCGAACGCGGCCTGCTCGACGACATGGACCTCGTCTTCGATGAGTACGACGCATTCGCACCGGCCGTGCGCGCACGGATGGAGCCCAACCTGCGCGAGATGGCGCTCGGCATGGCGCGCTTTGTCGCCACCGAGCCCGACCGCGGCATCGACGGATTCGACGCGCTCGGCAATCTCGTCCACTACTGCCACTTCGTTGCCGGGGTCGTCGGCACGCTGCTCACCGATCAGTTCGTGCTCGCGATCGGCCCCGACGACGTGCCAATCGGCCTGCAGGGCGAGTTGCACAGCTATGCCGACAGCTTCGGCATCGGCCTGCAGCTGGTCAACGTGCTGAAGAACGTCGGCGACGACGCGCGCCGCCACACCTCGTTCATCCCGCGCGTCCTGCTCGATCGCGCCGGTGCGCGCCTGCGCGAGCTGATCGACGCGCCACAGTCCGGACCGTCGCGCCGCTTCGTGCTCGACCTCACGAGCATTGCGTCGGCGTTCCTGCAGCGCGCCATCGCATACACCAACCTCGTGCCGTTGCAGGCGCGCGGCGGTCGCGGTGTGCGGCACTTCCTCGCGCTTCCGCTCGTGTTCGCGCTGCGCACGCTGCGGCTCGGCGTCGCGCACCCGGCCTTCGCGTTCCACGAGCAGAAGCTCAAGATCAGTCGCGACGACGTGCGCCAGGTGCAGAGCGAGGTCGTGGCGGCGCTCGACGACGCCGATGCGTTGGCGCAACTGTTGCAACGCGAACTCGACGCGTTGACCGCCGACCTCGACGAGGCGCTGAAAGATGCGCCGCCGGCACGCCGCGAGGGTGACGGTGCTGACGCATCGCTGGCCCGCTTCGGTGCGCGCGACGACAGCCGGCGCGATCTCGCGAGCGTGATCAATCTGTTCCTGATGACGTTCGAGGATCCGCGCGAGTGGCGCGACGCCGCGGCGATTGCGCAGGCCGACGCCCGCCACTTGCCGCGGGTCGCGCCGGCGGCATCGTCGGCGGACGACACGGCGGCGCCGCTCGCGAGGTCTGTCGGCTGGCTGCGCGACGCGCGCACCGCCGGGCACTGGAACGGCCTGGTCGAGGCCAGCCCCGCGCTCAATGCGCAGGCGATCTTCCTCGGCCGCGCGCTCGGCATCTTTGACGAGTCGCGCCTGCAGCACCTCGCCGACTACCTGCGCCACGTGCAGCGCCCCGACGGCGCGTGGACGATCTTTGCCGGCGGCGACGGCCATTTCGACACCACGGTCTTCGGCCACCTCGCACTGCACTGCCTGAAAGACCCGCAGGACCTCGACCGCCTCGAGCGCTCGACCGCGTGGATCCGCGAACGCGCGCGCACGCACAACCAGGTGCCCGGCTTCGAGCTGCGCTTCGTGCTTGCGCTGCTCGGCCTCTGGCCGTGGGATGACATCCCCGCGCTCAGCCCGGTCGTCGTGCTGCCCACCGCGTCGCAGGCGTTCTCGCGCTTCGACTTCGCGTACTGGATCCGCATCGCGCTGGTGCCGATGACGATTCTCGTGGATCGCCGTTACCAGCTGCAGGTGCCCGGCCTGACGCCCGACGCGCTACGCAGCCTCGGCATCTCGCCCGGCCGTCGCACAGCCCGGGAACAGGAGCAGTTTGATCGCTGGGACGACCTCGTCACGCGCATGACCGAGCGGCTCGCGCTGCAGCGCAGCGACCTGGAGCGCATCGGCATCGCGCACGCCGAGCGCATCGTGCTCACGCGCCAGGACCTCGACGGCTCGTGGGGCGGTATCTACCCGGGCATCCAGTATTCGCTGCTCGCGCTGCACGCGCTCGGCCACTCGCTGACCGGACCCGGCAGCCCGGCCGCGCGCGCGGTCGACGCGCTGAAGCAGTACCAGGCGCCGTTGCCGGCCGACGAGGGCGCGTCGCTGATCCAGGAGAGTTGCCAGTCGCCGGTGTGGGACACGGCGTGGGCCCTGTTCGCTCTGGAGCGCGCCGGCGAGAACCTGCGCGAGGCGCCGTGGCGCGACGCAGTGAACTGGATCGTCGACCAGCAGATCCTGATCGAGGGCGACTGGGCGGCGCGCACACGGCTCGGCTTCGGTGGCGGCTGGGCGTTCCAGTACGCCAATGCGTTCTACCCGGACGTGGACGACTCGGCGCTGGTGCTTGCGGTGCTGGCCAACGTGCTCGCGCACGAGACGGAAGACGAGGCCGGCGACGCCAGCGGCAACGTACGTGATCCGCGTTCTCGCGCCACCGTCGCATCCGCGGCGCGCATCGGCCTGCGCTGGCTGCTTGCAATGCAGAACGAGGACGGCGGCTGGGCCGCGTTCGAGCGTGGCGTCGACAACGAGCTGATGCGCGAGGTGCCGATGAACGACCTCGACAACTGGCTCGACCCCAGCACTGCCGACGTCACTGGCCGCTGTCTGATGGCGCTCGGCCGCTTCGGCTTCACGGCGGACTCGCCGATCGTCGCGCGGGCCGTGCGCTTCCTGCGCACGGATCAGGCAAAGTCCGGTGCATGGTGGGGCCGCTGGGGCGTCAACTACATCTACGGCACGTGGAGTGTGCTCACCGGCCTCGAGGCGATCGGCTTCGACATGACGGACGCGGCCGTGCAGAAGGCGGCAAAGTGGCTGCAGCGCTGCCAGAACGCCGACGGCGGCTGGGGCGAGACGTGCGAGAGTTACGTCGATCCGACCTGCGCCGGCCAGGGTGACAGCACGGCATCGCAGACCGCGTGGGCTGTGCTCGGCCTGTGCGCGGCCGGGATGCACGACAGCGACAACGTGCACAACGGCGTCCGCTGGCTGGCCGAACGGCAGACCGACGACGGCACGTGGAACGAAGCCGCGTTTACCGGTACCGGCTTCCCGAAGGCGTTCTATCTGCGCTACCACCTCTACCGGCACTACTTCCCGGTGCTGGCCCTCGCCGACGTGGCGGCGCGCAGCGCCCCGAGCGATCGGTAAGAGCGCGCGCCAACGCGGCGTGTACATCCGCGTGCCGGTCTCACGAACTCCAGCGCAGCAGCAGCTTGCGCGCCAGGCCCGCGCGGTGCGTCAGGCGCGACTCGATCAACGGAGTCAGCCGGCGATCGAAGAACGAGTTGCTGAAGAAGCAATCGGCGATCGTCGCCATCGCAAAGTCCACATCGTCGAACGAGAGCGAGTGCGACGAGCGCGCCGCGGCACGACAACGAGCCGTGAACATCACCAGCGAGATCGACACCATCAGCATCTTGTAGCCGGACACGAACGACAAGCGGTTCACCGGCGGGCCGAAGAAGTCGTTCGCATGCAGCTGGATGCGCAGGAAGCGACGCAGCATGTCGTCGGCCTCGGCCGGCAACGCCGACGACACCGCCAGCGCATCGGCAGCCTTTACCTGCTCGCGCCACGCCGGCGCGGGGTGATTGCGGCGGCGCGCGGCATCCGACGACGTGGTGGCACCGGCACTGCCGGGCGGTGTGGCGGCCTCGGCATCGGAGCCGGACGGCGAGCCGCGATGATCGTGCGCGTGGTCATGCGCATGCGCGTCGGCCGGCCTCCAGCGCATGCCCCACAGGTTGCCGTTGAGCAGGCGCATCCAGCGGCGCCACCCGCGGAAGCGGTGCACGAAGCGCGAGAACGGCGAGTGGCTCGCGTAGTACATGTCGGCGCGCGAGCGCAGTCGCACCGTCAGCCGCGCCCAGAACAACATGTCTCCGAGGCCGAGGCGGTCGGGCAGGAAGTCCTCCGAGCGGATGCGCTCGACGATCTGCTCCGGCGGCACCGGCGCCTTGCCGCCCACCATGCCGGCCGCGGCCACCTGCAGCTGCGCGACCAGGCGCTCGCCCGCGATCAGCGCGCGCCACACCGGCAGCGACGTGTCGGCCAGAATCGAATCGATCAGCGCTCCGGTTTCGAGGATCGCATCCCACGACGCGGTGCGGCCGGGCGCGAGGCGCACTTCTTCCATGCCGCCGGGCACGTGCGTGTTGATCTGCGAGCGCTGCACGAAGCGTGCGATCGCCGGGCCCTGCGACGCCACCGGCCGACCGACGTTGCGGCGCACCGTCGGACACGAGAACGACAGCCCGACCATCGTGCCGGCGGGCGTGACGGTGAAGCGATACGGGAACTGCTGGCACGCGAGCGGCTTGGCATGTGCGCCGAGCTGTTCGTGGATCACGCACAGCATCTGGTCCGGATCGTGGAACGGGCAGCGGCCGTCGGCCGGTTCGAGGTTGAATGTCGGCCGGCCGGGAAAGCGCGTACCCTCGGCGAACGGATTCTGCGTGACGAGGTGCGGCAGTCGCGGACCCCAATCGCGCGCGCCGATGCGCTGCTGCTCGTCGCGATTGAGCGGGATCTCCTTGAAGCGGCAACACTCGCCGCTGTGCTGGCACGTGAACGACTGGATCGGCGGCAGGATCAACGTGCGATGGTCGATTTTCTGCGTGTCGGCGGTCTGCACGCGCGTGACCACAGCGGCGCCCGCATCACGACCCGACGGCGAGACCGGCGGCGTGGAGGCCGGGGTCGGATCGGCCAGGTCGGCGATCGTGCCGACCGACAACGCGACATCGCTGACGCCGGGGCCCGGGTTGGCAGCGCGCGGCGGCAGGTCGGGCAGCACCGGCTGATCACGGCGCGTGCCGCCGTTGGTGTGCGCGGCGGGCAGCATCCGGCGCGTGCTCGCTACGTTGCGTACGTCAGGCGGCGCAAACGGCAGCAGCGCGTCGATTGCAGCGGCGGCCGTCGCGTAGCGGTCGTCGGGGTGCCGGGCCATCATCTTCAGCACCACCGCCTCGAGGCCCTCGGGCAGGTCGGTGCGCAGCTTCGACGGCGGATCGAACGCGTCGCTCAGCCGCGAGGTGAAGATGCTGGTCGGCGTTCCCGAGAACGGCTTCGTGCCAGTGAGCATCTCGTAGAGCACGATGCCGACCGCGTGGATGTCAACACGCGCGTCGATGTCGCGGCCCTCCCACTGCTCCATCGCCATGTACTCGGGCGTGCCGAGCGCCTGCTGCGCGGTGGTGATGTTGGCTTCGTCGTGGCGCATGCGCGCAAGTCCGAAGTCCACGATCTTCACCTGCTCGCCGCCCTCCAGCAGGATGTTGTCGGGCTTGATGTCGCGGTGGATGATCTCGCTGCGATGCGCGTAGTCGAGCCCGTCGAGCACCTGCAGCGCGATCGTCACGGCCTGCTCGACCGGCAGCGGCCCGCCGGCGTCGCGCATCAGCTGCCGCAGCGACGGCCCGTTGACGAGGTTCATCACCAGGTAGACCACATCGGCCTTTGTGTCGTGGCCGAAGTGGAAGACGCGGATGATGTGCGGGTGGTCGAGCCCGGCCGCGCGCTGCGCCTCGCGCCGGAAGCGTGCCACAAAGATGTCGTCGGTCCAGCGGCTCAGCACCTTCACGGCGTACTCGACCTGCAACTCGGCGTGCTTGCCGACAAACACCATGCCCATGCCGCCCTTGCCGATCAGGCGGGTGAGCGTGTAGTAGCCGAGCTGGGTGCCGATCAGGTTGTGGTCATCAACCATGTGCGTGAGCGTGCGAGCGTGCGCGTCGAGCAACGGTGCGTGCGGGGGGCAACGGCGCGTCAGCCTACACTTCCGCGGCGTGCGGGTCAGCCGGTCACCCGGCGAAGCCACTGGCGGCCCACAGCGGATGACGGCGCGCCATCGACAGCGCGGCCAGGGTCATGCCGTCGACAATCGCGCCACCCGCGAGGCGCTCCGTGAGGCCGGCCGGTGTGACGCGCAGCAGGCGTATCTCCTCGGTGGCGTCGGCAGGCAGTGGGTGCGGGCGCAGGCCGCTGGCGACAAACACGTGGCAGTGTTCGTCGGTCAGGCCCTTGCATGGAGTTAACC
>JBFWQT010000054.1:0-20817 GCA_050249295.1 Planctomycetota bacterium | reverse complement strand
CGGACATGCTGGTTGGTCCCGCTTCCTGACGGTTGGCTCGGACCGGAGCCCTCACTCGGCCGAGCGCAACGCGTCCACCAGGTCGCCGCCGGACACGGCCGCCTCGATTGCCGCGCTGACGGAACGCGCCATCCAGTGGTTGGCGTGATGGCCGACCCACTCGTGCAGCGGATGACAGGCGCCGTGCAGGTCAGCCGGGTCGGCCGCGTTCTCGCCGGCCGCGGCGACCACGGCGCGAACCTGGCGCTCGGACAGCCAGAGCGCGCGCCACAGGTCGGCGATCGCCGGGTCGGGCTCATTCCAGAGTTGCGGCACGCGAGGCGACGCGGCAGTCAAGGCGATGTCGCGCTCGCGATCGATCGGCGCGAGCGCGAACATGTCGCGATACATGCCGGTGATGCGCGACGCACGGTCGAGCGTGTCCGGCACGAACCCGCCCCAGATGTGCAACACAGCGTCCATGCGGCCGGTCGCCAGCAGGTTGCCGGTGGGGCTCATCGCCATGGCACTCACGCGCTGTTGGTCCTTCATGCGGAACGCTTCGCGATGCGTCGTGGTGTTGAAGAAGATGATCGACTGGTCGCCGGGGCCGACGATCGCGAAGTTGCCGTCGCGACTGAAGCACACCGACGTGATCGCGGCCTCGATCTGATCGAAGGTGAACGCCAGGCGGTGCGTCTCCACGTCCCACAGGCGGGCGGTCTGGTCGGCACCGCCACTCAGCAGCGTGCGGCCATCGGGGCTGAACGCGAGGCACTGCACCGGCGCGGTGTGGCCCTGCATCCAGGCGATGCTTTCGCGCTTGCGGGTGTCCCACAGGCCGATCAGGCCGTCGTCGCAGGCTGACGCGAGCAGCGATCCATCGGGGCTGAACACCACCGCGTTCATGTCGTCGCGATGGCCTTCGAGAATGCCGGACAGCGCCTGCTTGCCGACGTCCCACAGGCGGATCGCGTGATCGTGCCCGGCCGTGACAACGAGCGCGCCGTCGGGGCTGACGTCGACCGAGTCGATGTCGTGCTCGGTCTCCATCGTCCAGACGCACTGCTTCGATTCAACATCCCACATGCGCGCCGTGTCGTCCTCCGAGCCGCTGACGACGAACTTGCCGTCGGGCGTGTAAGCCACCGACGTGACGCGACGGCGATGGCCCCCGAGTCGCGCGAGCTGCATCCGGCGCGAGAGGTCCCAGATGCGCACCGTCTCGTCGTCGCTCGAAGTAGCCATGCGCCGGCCGTCGGGGCTGAACGCAATCGACCGGATCTCCAGCTCGTGGCCGGTGAGCAACTGCGGCACGTCGCGCATCAGTCGCCACGTGCGCACCGTGCCGTCGGCCGCGCCGGTGGCCAGGCGGGTGCCATCAACGTTGAACGCGACACTCCACACCCGGCTGGAGTGCGCCTGGATCTGCGCCTCGAGCCGCCGGCTGCGCACGTTGATGATCCGCACCGTGCCGTCCTCGGCGCCGGCCGCGACCCACTGGCCGTCCTCGCTGAAGGCCACCGAGACGACCCACGTGTCGGGGAAGTCGGACTGGCCGAGCTGCTGCTGCGTCTCCACATCCCACAGCCGCAGCGTGCTGTCGAAGCCGGCCGAGGCCACCATCCGGCCATCCGGGCTGACCGCGACCGAGCGGATCAGGTTGGTGTGGCCGCGCAACAGGGCGATGGCGGTGCCGGAGTTGACATCGAAGATGCGCAGGGTGCGATCGGCGCCGCCACTCAGGAGTCGGCGCGAATCGGGGAACCAGGCGATCATCGAGATCTGGCCCTGATGCCCGCTCAGCGTCGCGCTGGCCCGACCGTCGAACGCGTCGAACAGCCGGATCATGCCGTCGCGCGTGGCGACCGCCAGCGTGAGGCCATCGGGCGAGATCGCGGCCTTCTCGGGGCCGGACGCGGGGAACGCGCCGGTGTAAACGCTGAGCGACTCGCGGCCGGTGGCGGTGTCGTAGATGGTGGTCGGCACGGCCTTCTCGCCATCGCGATTGCGCAGGCGGCGCACCGCCACGATCCGGTCGCCGCTGCGCGAGTAGCGGGCGTACAGCACCTGGACCATGTCGGGATCGGAAATCACCACCGGCGCCGCGCGACGATCGTTCACGTCCCAGATCCGCATCGTGCCGTCGGTGGAGGCGCTGAGAATGTTGCGGCCGTCGGGCGAGTACATCACCGAGCGGACATCGTCGGTGTGGCCGTAGAGACCGCCATCGAACACCGCGACCGGTGCGGGCACCATCAGCGAGGCGGCATCATTGAGCGACGTGCGACGCCCGGCCAGCAGTGCAATCGCGCTCAGCGCGTCGCGCTCGTTGAGCGCCATGCGCGCACGGAACGCCATCGCCACGTCGGCCGCAGTGCTCGCCTCGCGCCGGCGGACTTCGGTTTCGGCGCGGGCCTGTTTGGCGGCGCGGATCTCGGCGAGGATCCGCTCGTTGGCGTCGGTGGCTTGCTGCGCCTTGAGGCTGGCCTCCTGCTGGGCCGCCACGGCCGCGCGACGTTCGCCGTCGACCTGCACGATGAAGTACGCGACCAGGCTGATCACCAGCACCAGCGCCGCGGCCGCCACCGCCACTGCCGCCTTGTGACGCGCCGCCCACTTCCAGACCAGCTGCGCCGTCGAGTACTGCGCGGCATGCAGCGTCCGGCCCTCGCGGAACGCGTCGAGGTCGGCGCGCAGTTCTTCCACGCTGGCGTAGCGGTCGTCCTTCTTGAACGCCATCGCCTTGAGGATCACGGCTTCGAGTTCGCGCGCCACGTGCCGGCCGCGCGCGCGGTGCGACGGCGGACGCACGCGACCGGTGCGCACCTGCTCGAGCACGCGATCGACCGGCCCGGTGAAGGCCGGCACGCCAGCGACAATGTTGTAGAGCATCGCGCCGAGTCCGTAGATGTCGGTGCGCTCGTCGAGCTGGTCCTGCTCGCCGCGCGCCTGCTCGGGCGACATGAACTGTGGCGTGCCGGTGATCTGCCCCTGCATCGTGCGGTCGGCCGCGGCCTCGCGCCGGTCGGTGGTCACGCTGCGCGACCGGTCGGCGCCCCGGTCGGGATGGCGGATCGGCCGGGCAACACCCCAGTCGACGAGCAGCACTTCGCCGTACTCGCCGACCATCACGTTCTCGGGTTTGAGGTCGCGATGGATCACACCGCGCGAGTGAGAGTACGCGACGGCGTCGCAGACCTTGTAGAAGACGTCGAGCAGCCGGCGCTCCTCGCGCGCCAGTTCGCGCTCGTCTTCCTCGGTCTTGCCCTGCTCCATCAGTTCGCGCGCGCGCTTGTCCAGTGCCTCGATCAGCTGATCGAGGTCGGAGCCGTGCACGCGCTTCATCACGAGGTACGGCGCGCCGTCGGGCGTAAAGCCGAATTCGTGGACCGGAATGATGTTGGGGTGCTCGAGCTGACCGGTGATCTGCGCCTCGTCGACGAAGTCGGCGATCAGGTCGGGGTCGAAGCTCATCTGCAGTTGCTTGACCGCCACGTCGCGCCGGAGCAGCGGGTCGTTGGCGGCCAGCACCATGCCCGCGGCACCGCGGCCGAGTTCGTCGCCGATGCGGAAGCGCGAGTAGCCCTCTTCGGAGCGCGGCAGGTCGCCGCCGAGTTGCACGAGGCCGCTGGCGCTGCTGGCACGGACCGCGCCGGGCGGCTGCGGAGTTGCCGGTGTGGGTCGCTCGCCGGACTTGCGGACCGGGACGCCGGGGACGCCGGGTCGTCGGGTGGCAGCCGGCACAGCCGGGTCGTTCGCGCCCGAGGCCGCCATGTCGTCGTCCGGATCACGCGTGTCACCGCTCGCCGATCTCGCGGCCGGCCCTCGACCCGAGCGCGGCTGCAAGCGGGCGGCTCGCGGCGGTCGCGGGATGCGCTCCTCGTGATCGGGCGGGTCGGGAACGCTGTCGGGTGATCGGGTGTCGTTCATCGGTGTGCGGCGTCAGGGTTGAGCCTCCATGCTAGCGGGGGCCGCCGAGAAAGGCGAGCGGCGCGGGCGACGAGGATGCACGTGCGCCCGCCGGTGTCGCGACACCGCAGGTACCCAGTGCGTCCAGTAGTGGACGGCAATGCAATCGAGTACCCTGACTCGACAAAGAACCGAACGGGCGCAGAATGAATTGCACATCTTGCATCCCCCGGTGGTAGTCGGTATCGTTTTGCACAGAAGTAACATCGACCCACGCCATGTTTACTGCGCTGGTGCCCCACCTATGTCTGCAGCAGCCGACGGACCAGACTCAACCGGCACTGAGCCATTCGGCGAGCGACTGCGCGCACTGCGCACCGAGATGTTCGGGCGCCGCGGCCAGAAGCGGTTCGCCCGGTTCGTGTCGATTCCGCAGAGCTCGCTCGGCAAGTACGAAAAGGGCGTGTCGCCCAACGTCGACGCGTTGCGGCGGATCGTCGAGGCCACCGAAGTCAACGCGAACTGGCTGCTCACCGGCGCCGGCGGGATGTTCGCTGATCCGGCCGCGGGCGATGGCGGCGAGCGCGGCCAACCGCCGCCCGGCACGATCGAGTACTATGGCAAGGTGCCGGGTGAGCAGTTCGTGATCTCCGAGGTCGAGCCGCGGCCGCTCAGCGGGCCGGTTCCCGCGTCGTGCTGCACGCCGCGTTACTTCGCTCTGACGCTGCAGGGCGACACGATGGAGCCCGAACTGATCGACGGCGACCTGCTGGTTTTCTACCGGCTGCCGGAAGCGCACGCGCGTCGCGCCGGCTGGTTCGAGCGGCTGCAGTCGATCCATGGCGCGATCGTGCTGGCCAACCACGGGGGCCGTGCGATGGTCCGCCGGTTGATGCTCGAGCCCCTGCAGGAGGTGATGATGCTGGTCTCGCGCTCGCCCCGGCTGCTGCCACTGATCGCACGGCCCGCCAGGGGCGGCGCGGGGGTGCCGGCCGAGCACGTGCAGTTGCTCGGCGTGCTGCGCAACATCGTCCGGCCGATGGCCGACCTCACCGGCGCCTCCTCAGACGAGCTCGACCTGGATGGTCGCACGCTGTAAATGTATTGGCCTAGGACGGTTGCGATCCGGCCGCCGTCCGGACCAGATCGTGCGCATGGTCTCGAACCAGGCAGCGACTGTTCCGTACACACAACAAGTCGGTGACTGTGCGCCCACGGTGCGTACCCCGTTGCCGGCTGCTTCACCTCGAGCTCGACCTCACCTCACCTCACCTCACCTCACCTCACCTCTTGCCAACGCCAGGTACGCAAACCAGCGGCCTCCCCGATTCCAGCCCCGTGTTGATTTTGAGTAACCACCCGGACAGCGCTGTATATAATCCGGTCCGGGACCTGTCCGACGCTTCCAGGCCGACACGACCGGCCTGATGGCGGATTTCGACGCTGGCACCAACGCCGCGCGTCGCGATTCGCTGATCACGACCTGGGCCGATGGGCGCTGTGCGCACACCGGTCACCAGCCCACCCGACCCTACAGGAGTACAGGAATGGCCAAGCGGATTGTCACACTGGCGGTGGCCCTCTTGCTGCTCGGCGTCTACGCCGCGCCCGCAATTGCCGAGGACTACCGGGATGCCGAGAAGAACTTCAAGACGGTGTTCGCCAACGCCGAATCGAGCAGTGCGCAGAAGGCCGACGCGATCCGTCGCCTGGGCAATGCGGCCAGCGATCCGCGCGATGCCAAGAAGGCGCTGAAGGAATTCTTCAACCTTCTGAAGGACAAGAACCTGCTCAACGATCGCCAGATCCAGGCCTACGAGGCCGAGCGCGAGAAGATCCAGGCCGAGCACAAGCAGATTGCCGACCGCGCCCGCGCGAACGGCAACCGCGCGCCGCAGTCGGACATCGACCGCATGTCGGCGATCGAGGCCCGTACCACGGTGCTCAACGACCTGATCAACTCGAACAACGTCGCGAAGAACGCGGTGGTCGATGCGATCGCGCGGATGACCGACGCGGAGTCGAAGGCCGAGATCATCAAGGGCATCACCGACCGTGACGCCACCGTCGCCTCGGCGTGCATCGACGCCGCCCGCAAGGGTCGCTGGCGCGATGCGTGGGATCCGATCGTCTCGGCGTTCGACAGCAAGGACGCTGGCGTGCGCGTGCTGGCGATCACCGCGCTGCGCACGATGGACGCCAACCGCGCGATGCCGGTGATGGTCCGCGCGATTGACGACGAGCACTACATGGTCCGCTCGCAGGCCGTGATCGGCATGCGTGCCGCGCGTACCGCCCAGGCTGTCGAGGCCCTGATCGGTCGCCTGGACAAGGAATCGCCCGGCCGCCTGAAGTGGGACATCGTCTACGCGCTGCAGGACATCACCGGCAAGGGTGAGTACGGCGCCGACAGCGTGCAGTGGCGCGGCTGGTGGAACGCCAACAAGGGCAGCTTCCAGGCGGCTCCGCCGAGCAACCCCGGCGGCGGCGACATGGGCGAGAACGGCGACAACGGCGGCGACCCGAACCTTGCTGACGGCCACCGCACCGGCGCGTTCTACGGCATTCCGATCCGCACCAAGCACCCGGTGTTCGTGGTCGACAACTCGGGCTCGATGCTCGTGTCGGCCAACCCGAACGACCCGCAGGTCGACGCCGCCGGTCAGCCGGTCATGCCGCCCCCGGGCCATGACTCGCGCTGGCAGGTCTGCCAGAAGGAGCTGATCAAGGCGATCCAGGGCCTGCCCGAGGACGGCACCTTCGCGATCGTCCACTTCTCGACCTCGGCCGAGAAGTACGAGAACGGCGCCGTGTTCGAGGCGACCGACCGCAACAAGAAGCGCGCCGAGCAGATCATCAACAGCTGGAACGCCGAAGGCCTGACCAACATCTACGAGGCCTTCCAGTTCGCGTTCGAGATCTGCACCGGTGGCAAGCTCGACGCGGTTCGTCCGGTCATCACCGGCCGCTCCGAGACCAAGCTCAACGCCGACACGATCTTCTTCCTCACGGACGGCTCGCCGACCGTGGGTCAGCCGATCAATGGCGTTGCGCCGAGCAACCCGCCGAACCAGAGCTACAGCCCGCTGCTGCTCGAGGAAATCTGCAAGTGGAACGACACTCGCGGCATCATCATCCACACCATCTGCATCGGTGAGGGTGACGTGAACTTCCTCGGCGAGCTCGCCAAGCGCAACCGCGGCACGTTCCGCAAGGTTGTGGGCGGCAAGTGAGCCGTCGACGCCACCACACGGTTGAGTGAGTCGTCGGCAGTCGGATGGCACGCACGCAGTGGCCAGGTCCCGGCGCTGCCTCCCCGGCACCCGCCATCGACGAACGACGACTCGACAGCTGAACCATCGAATCGCGGCCGTCCGGTGATCATCGATCACCTGACGGCCGCGGTCGTTGGTGGTGTGTTGCGGTGTGGTGTGTCGTGTTCCGTCTTCCGTTCAAGCCCACGTCTGCTGCCGGTGGGTAACCGCGAACCTGCAGCGACGCACCAATCGCGCGAGCGAGCACACAACCCAACGGGACGACGACCACCCGGCGCGACCATCGGGCGCGAGCGCAGGGTTTGCGCCACCGCACGGTTGCCCACGGGCAGCCGCCCGTGGGCTTCAAGCTGCAGTTGCGCGCCACATCACGTCACGGCATTCGCCACGTACCTCACCGCATGCGTCGCCAACGCCTCGGCGCAATGTCCTTCAGTGCGCAGCCCTGTACTCGTGCTACCGATCGACTCCTCCTACCCGTCGCCTCTCCGCGCGGACATTCGCACTCACCCGAGGCCGGCGGGGTGTACAACACAAGACCGGATGGCCGCAGGACAGGACCGGTGGTGGTGATGTGGGTGCTGGTGTCCAGTGTCGGTGCGTTCATCGTCACGCTCGCCGTGACGCCGCTGGTGATGCGGCTCGCGCGACGACTCGGCGCCATCGACAAGCCACAGCCCGACAAGGTCCACGTCAATCCGACTCCACGCCTCGGCGGCTTCGCGATCCTCGCTGGCGTCGGCGTTGGCGCGCTGGCGGTCGGGTGGTCGAGCGAGCTGACCTTCAGCACACCACTGATCGCCTGCCTCGGCGCCGCGATCGCCATGAGCCTCGTCGGCGCGGCCGATGACTGCCGCAACTGGTCGGCGCGTACCAAGTTCCTGCTGCAGTTGCCGGTCGCAATCGCCGTCGTGATGCTCGGCGTCTCGTTCACGCGCTTCGAGATCCCCGGCATCCTCTACCTCGACCTCGGCAGCATCGGCCCGGTCGTCACCGTCTTCTGGCTCGTCGGCGTCACCAACGCCTTCAACCTTATCGATGGCCTCGACGGCCTCGCGACCAGCCTCGCGCTGATCATCTCCGTCGGCCTCGGCCTGCTGTTCCTGCTCACCGGCACGATCGCGCCGGCGGTCATCGCGTTTTCGGTGGCCGGGTCGAGCTTCGCGTTCCTGTTCTACAACTCGTCGCCGGCACGCGTGTTCCTCGGCGACACCGGCAGCCTGATGCTCGGCATGCTGCTCGGCTCGCTCGTGGTGCTGGCCACGCACCTGCCATACCTGCCCGGCGGCTCGCTCAGCGTGGCCATCGCGTTCTTCATCTATCCGGTCGCCGACACGCTCGTCGTGATCGCGCGCCGCCAGCTCTACGGAAAGCCGATCTTCAACGGTGACCACGGGCACATCCATCACCTGCTGCTCGACTTCGGCATCGGCCATCGCGGCGCCACCTGGCTGCTGATGCTCGCCACCGCGGCCGGTATCGTGGTCGCCAGTTCGCTCTCGGCGCGCACGCACCTGCTGACGATCATCGTGCTGATGGTGCTGTGCACCGCGGCCGGTTTCGGCCTGCGCTCGATCGGCTTCTTCGCGCCGTTCCTGCCGACCACGATCCGTCACCGCCGCGCGCAGTTCGGCTGCATCTACCACCTCGGCGGCCTGCTACGCTCGCGCCTCGCGCTGTCGCTTGATCGCGAGGCCGTGATCGACCACGTCATCGACGGCATCCGCGGCTTCGGCGTGATCGAGTGCGTGATGCAGATCCGCGGCGGCGACCGGCTGACCGTGCGCCTCACCGAACCGCCCCCCGAGGGCTCGCCGCGCCTCAACGTCACCATCGGCAGCCACAACCTCACGCTCGCGGCCGTGCTGGATGCCGACGCGCCGGCCGATCTGCTCTACGAGTACCGCTACCAGTTGAGCCGGCTCGTCCTGGCCGCTGACGCGCAGTTGACGGCGCTCGATCGAACCGCCGTCGTGGACACGGTGGCCGATGGCAAGGCCGGCCAGGGCAGCAAGGGCCGGTCGGCCAGTGGCAGCGGAAGTCACGACGCGCACGAGCGTCCGCTCCCGGCCAGTGCCTCGTCGGGTCGTCTCAAGGCGGTCGTCGAGATCGATGTCGCGGCGCGCGGCCATGATGCGCCGTCGGGCCGTCACGTCTGGTACTCGTCGCGCGATACCAGCATCCGCGACCGCGGCAAGATCTGAGTCCGGCAGGGGGCGCGGCGTCAATCGTGCGGCGTCGACAGCGCGCGCATCGCCTGCAAGGTCATGTCGAGCCACTTGTCGCCGCGATCGAACCCGTAGAGCGTGAAGTTGTTCTCGTACCCGCGCCCGGCGTCGTAGCTCTCACGATCGAGCACGTAGCCGAACCAGCCGCCGACATTGGACACCAGCCATGCATCGGTGAACCCGGCCGCCTGCGCCGCCTCGCGCAGCGCCAACTGGTGGGCCATGGCGGGCTCGCCGGGCCAGCCGACGAGCAGCAGGTCGCCGAGGCGCAGCACGCGCAGGCTCGCGATGTCGGGCATCCACAACGTGTCGGCCAGCGCCGACAGCGGCAACTTCACCGGCACAATCCAGTCCGGCAGGAACGGCATGTCGAGCAACGGCAAGGCGTCGCGCAGCACCACCTCGCGCAACGGCACGCCATGCTCCGGGATCACCACGTCGGGCAGGCGGACGGCTGCCGGCAGACTGGCCTTCAGCGCGTTGGCCAGGCGCGTCGCCGCGGCGGCATGATCGCGGTCGTTGTCGGTGCCAGGCGGCAACGGCTTCGCATCGCCCACCGCGCAGGTCAGCACCAGCGACACGCACCCGCGGTCGGGGCCCGACTCGGCTGCGTTCGACAGCGCGCCCGGCCAGTCGCCGGAGATCACGCGATCGTCGTGCGTCATCACCGTGGCGTGCGCCGAGAAGAACATCAGCTGCGCGAACGTGAAGCCGGTCGAGGCCTGGCGCACCAGCAGGCGGCCGAAGCGCGGGTCGCACTTGCCCTTGTCGCCGCGCCGGCGATTGGCGTTGAGCGGCTGGCGCGGCAGCGTCTTGCCGGTGACCGGGTCGACCGTGGCAGTGGTATCGCCGGCGGCGTACTCGAGCACGGCCGGGCGCTCACGAGCGATCGCCACACGGATCGCGGCCATCGCGGCATCGACGTGCCGGCGCTCGATCGCCTCGTTGTACGGCCCGAACATCGAGAGCTCGGCCAGCGGCATGTGCCAGTAGCCGCCATCGCCGGAGTGGGTATGCGTGGCATGCACGAACACACTGCCGATGCCCAGCGCGGCCGCGCGCGTGGCGATCGTGCGCGCCATCGCGCCGGGCACCACCAGTTGATCGAGCGTGACGATCGCGATGCTGGTCTCGCCGGTCTTGAACACGACGGCGCGCGCCCAGAGCTGGTCGTGCATGCCGACCGCGGTGCGCGGACCGCCGTAGCCGATCAGGCCGGCCGAGACGCGCGTGAGGTCGGGCGCAAGTTCGGCCTTGCCGGCCCCGGCCACCAGCGCGCCGGGCGGCTGCGGCGAGGGCAGCGCCGTGAGTTGCTGCTCGACCGGCGGCGGCGCATCCAGCACGCAACCGCAGGACACGAGCGCCAGTGCGACGCACCAAAGAAGGAGGAGAGCTCGCATCGGCGTCGGCATCAGCGCTTGACCGGATTCTGGCGCCACGCGTTGAACAGGCTCCAGCCGGTGAGCAGGTGCTGGATCTGGCCGACGAAGTCGGTCACGGGGCGTTCGAGCGGCGGCAGCACGGTCTCCTGCGGTGTCCACTCGCCGGCAATGTAGAGCAGGCAGAGCACGCGGCTCCAGTCCTGCGTGACCTTCCAGCGGGCCTGCACGGCCGTGCTGCCGACACGTGGCGGCACGTCGAACGGGAACTGCGACTCACGTGTACGCATGAACAGCAGGTCGTCGGCGCGCGCTTCGCTCGCGAGCTTCTGCGCGCGCTCCCAGTCGTTCTGCACGCCGGTGGTGCTGCCCGAGGTGACAAACGCGAGCACGCGGTGGCCGTTGCTGCGCACCGTGAAGGCCGTGTCGCCGGACGGCAGCCAGTCGGGCGGCGAGTTGACGAGGCCGCCGATGCGATGCGTGATCGCGAGGTTGAGGCACGCGAAGAGGTGCTCGGCACCTTCCTGCGCGCGGGCCCGCGTGGACTGGCCGCAGAGCTCGGCGACCTCGTGGCGGAAGCCGGCGTGCTTGGCGAGGTGGTTGATGAATCGACCGGGCTGGAACGGCTCCGCCACCGTGGGCGGCGTGACTGGCGGCGACACCGCGATTGCCGTGACGGGCAGCGGCTTTGGCTCGGGTTTCGGTTCGGGCGCCACGGTCGATTCCGCCGGCACGGTCGGCAACTGGATGTCGCTCGCGCGTGCCGGTACGGGGTCGCGCTGCGGAGCCAGCGCCGCGCGCGCATCGGCCGCCAGGCGTGGCTTCACGCCGGGGCCAGCGGGGCCGCTGGTGGACGCGTCGGTCGGCGAGGGCAACTCCACGGTGCCACTGTCACGCGGCGGCTTCACGGCTGCGTAGACGTTGTCCGCGTAAGTGTTGATGTCGTCGGCAGTCGAGTCGGCGCCCGACGAGTCGGTGCTGACGCTGGCCGGCGACGCAGTGGCCTGCATCTCGGCCTTCCAGCGCGCGAGCCGTTGCTCGAACTCGCCCTGCTGACCCTCCGCCACCAGGCGATCCCAGACGCGCGCACACATCTCCAGCCACATGCGCGGCGTGGCGGTGTGCGGCGCAAGGCGGGCGTGCAGCAGCTTCAGCGGCTCCTCGCCGAACGGCCACAACGCGCGGCCCAGCGCCATGCCGGCAAACGGCTGACCCTCCGGCGCCATCCAGAACTCGTCGAGGTAACCCTGCGCCAGCTCGCGCGCGAGGCGGAAGTCGCGCATGCGCTTCACGGCCGGCTCGATGCGGATCGCGCGTTCGCGTTCGTTGAGCCACGGCAGGCGGCCTTTCACGTGCTCCTCGGAGAGCAGCGTCGGGTCGTATTCGTCGATCACCGAGAGCACGACCAGCGGCAAGTGCGCGGCGTGCGACGGCGAGAGCTTGCGCTCGCCCGCGGCCGGGCGCACGTCGGCGTCGGCCAGTTCGTGCAGGCGCGTCAGCACGTCGATCAGTCGCTGGATGAACGCGTTGACCAGCACGTTGAGGTCGCCACCGGCGGCCGCCACGCGCAGGTTCTCGAACTGGTCGAAGACCAGCAGCAACGGCCGGCCCACGTCATGTGCAAACTGCGCGAAGTCGGCGAACCAGCGCAGCGGATCGCGCACGCCGGTGCCCGCCTTGCCGCCCGTCTTGCCACTGAAGATGTCGGCGACCGACCCCGGCATGAATGCCTGGCGCAACAGCGCGACGCGCAGGCCGGGTTGCTTCGGCGACTTGCTGGCGGTCTCGCACAGGCGGTCGATCATCGACTCGCGCACGTGCGCGGGCAGCGGCGCGACCAACTCGGCCAGCGGCGCATCCGGCCGGCTGCTGCGCGTCAGCGTGTGCAACACGTTGTGCGGCAACTCCTGGCGCTTCCAGAACTGCGTCGCGCGCCTCGGCAACTGCAGGCCACCCTCGCCGAGCGTCTGCAGGCACTCGCGGGCAATCGCCTGGCCGTAGAGGTCGATCATGCGCAGGCCGGCGAGGCCGGGCAGGCGCGAGCGCATCAGCGCCGCCTCGATGCGGTGCAGCAGGAAGTCGGCGTCGTCACCCACCGACGCATGCGGCCGCGAACCGAAATCGCGCGGCGACACGTCGACCACAAACCCGCTGTGCGGCCGGCCCGGCTTGTGCATCGTCTCGGTGATGATGCGCAGCAGGTGGCTCTTGCCGCTGCCCGTCGGGCCCACCACCGTGGCAATCGGCAACGGCGCGAGCGGATCCTTCTGGTGCCGCTCGAACACGCGCAGCAGCTGGTTGCGCGCGTTGTGGATCAGCGTCTCCACGCAGATCACGTGTGACGGATCGTACGGACCGCTGACCACCCGCGCATCGAACGGGTTCGGCAGCTTCTGGGCAACACCCGGGAGTTCGGGGGGCATGGTCGTCTCTCAGCTCAATCCGTTGAACGATGCGGGGTCGTGCGCGGCACGGCGCACATAGTAGAGCACCTTTGCGTCCGGCTGCAGGATGCCGTGTTCGGGTGCCGGGATCTCCGTCAGCGTTCGCATCCAGATATTGAACGCAATCCGGCCGGCCTCCGCGAGGGCCAGCAGCAGATCGTTGAGCTGGCCGGGTAACACGACACTGCCTTCGGCTCGCAACGTCCGGAACAGCTCCGGTATTTCCATCCAGTGATCCTCCGGCACCAGGCGCAGCACCGCGGCCGCCAGATTGGCGCGCGCATCGGAGGCGGCACGCGCCGCAGCGGTCGACCGCGCCGCAATCTCCGGTTCGGCCAACGCCGCCTCGGTGGTGCGCACAAAGTCGGTGTCGCCCATCGCCGGCACGGGCAATGCGACGGCCGTCGCCCCCGCGTCTGCCGAGTGCAGCAGCGTCTGCTGCAGCGTGTCGGCAATCAGCCGGCTGTCGCTGCGCAGGTGGCCGAGGTCCTTCGCCAGCCGGCCGATGTGCGACTGCATCTGCCCGGCCAGTTCCTCCACTCGCGCGACCATCTGGTGCTGCAGCGCGTCGAGGTGGTGTTGCAGGTCATCCACACGGCGCGATTGATGCTCCAGCGTCTCGCGGATGCCGTCGACGTTCTGCAGATGCACCTGCAACTCGGCCGAGCGGGCCGCCTCGTGGGCCTCGCGCGCCTCGGCCAGCTTGTTGCGACCGGCCGCGTTGAGCGTGCAGAGCGATGTGGTCACGCCGTCGATCGTGGTCTCGCCGAACTGATCGACGAACGACCACACGCCGAGCTTGTCCAGGCGCTTCTGGTCGGGGGCCGCAAGGCTGCCGTCCTTCTTCGCCTTGCCCAGCGCCGGCGTGTCGCTCTTCGCGGGCACCGCCACCGGCAAGCCGGACTCGCCGGCCGCGTCAACCAGCTCGAGCACGGCGCGCAGCGCCGCATCGTCGGTGGACGACGCCGCGCCGCCCCCGGCCTTCTTGCCGGCAGCCTTGCTCGCGCGGCGCTTCTTGGGCGCCGCAGGTCTGGTGGTCTTCTTGCGGGTAGTCACGAGTGGGGCGACCGGCGGCCGGGAGGCCTTGCGGGTTGAGACACTCTGGTGGTGCGGTTGAAACGATGATTCACAGGGCTGCGTCACGCACCACCGCACCGAGCGTAATGTCCCCGATCGGCCGGCGCAAGTCGTTGCATGGCAAACGGATCGGGCCGGTGCGGATTTCCGGAGATAGTGCGACACGCCGGGCGGATAATGGGGTTTGGGTCTCCCGCGACACACACCGGCCGCTGCTGGCCGCGCACACCGCCTCTCTCACACACACACTCCACCTCACCTTCACTTCAACGGGGCACCCACCGATGAACACCGGCATGAGAAAGCTGCTGATCGCCCTTCTGGCCGCCACCATCGTGGTCAGCATGAGCGCCGAGCTGTTTGCCCAGGCTCGCCGACCCGGCGCCCGCGCTCGCGGCAACGCCCGTCGTGCGCAGGCCGAGGCCCAGCGCGAGGAGCGTCAACTGGATCGCCGGCTGGGCAGCGACGAGGAACAGGCCGACCCCGACGACGACCGTCCGCTCTACCCGGCGACGCAGTTCAACGAGTTGCAGATCCGCCAGGAGACGACGAAGTTCATCAAGAAGTACGACAAGGACAACGACGGCGTGCTCAACAAGTACGAGTTCGAGGGCGTCGAGAAGGGCTCCACGTTCGAGCTGCTCGACCGCAACAAGAACGGCAAGCTCGACGAGGATGAACTGCGCCCCTACCTGCGCGACACGCTCCCGGCCAACAAGGCGAAGGAAATCATCGACGACGAGACAGAGAAGTTGATGAAGAAGCACGACAAGAACAAGGACGGCAAGGTCACGAAGGACGAGTTCCGCGGCAAGGACGAGGACTTCGCCGAGATCGACGAGAACCACGACGGCGTGATCAGCGAGCAGGAGATGCGCGACGAGGCGCGCTACCAGTTCGAGGACAAGCACAACGCCCGCCTGCCCGACGACACGTCGCGCTTTACGGCCGAGGCCGAGCGCCAGGCGGCCGCCGCGGCAGCGAAGGAAGCAGCCCAGAAGGAAGCCGAGGCGCGTCGCGCCGAGCGCCAGGACAAGCGCGACCAGCGCCAGAACGGCGGCAGCGGCGACGAGCCGAAGAAGGACGACGGCGCCGCGGGCGGCGAGCCCGGCTCCGGCAAGTGACCGGCGAGTGACAGGCCCGCACGGTTGATGCAGATACGGAATCCGCGTGGCGTTCAACAGAACTCCACGCGGATTCCTCATTCTCTCCCGCGCTCACAACCTGCTCGCCGGAATACGCTTGATTCAAGGACACAAAATCCGAAACCCACACCGGCAGGCCGCGTCGTATTCTATGCGGCACTCTGCCCGCACGATTCGCCCACCTCACCTGACCTCACCCAGCCGCCCGGCGGCGGCCCCTCATCTCTCGACACGGAGAACACAATGCGTCGGAAGACCACATTTGTCGGTCTGCTCGCGGTCGCGGCCATGCTCGCGATGGCGGCAGTCAACGGCCGTCACCAGGCGGCCGAGGCGTGTTTCATGCGCGCGCCGCAGCCTGTGCAGGTCGTGCTCGACCGCATCGAAGTCGAAATCAACGAGAACGTCGCCACCAAGCACTACGACTGCCACTTCGCCAATCCCAACGGCAACGCGATCGTCGGCGGCGTCTGCTACATGGAACTCGACCCCGACGCGCAGATCGACAACCTGTCGATGAGCATTGCCGGTGAGACCGTCGAGGCCGAGATCCTCGAAGTCGGCAAGGCCAACCAGGTGTTCCAGGAGATCGTCGCCACCGGCGGCAGCCCGGCCCTTCTCGAGTACTACGGCAACCGCCTGGTGCGGACGCAGGTGCCCAATGTGCCGGCCGGCGGCGAAGCGGTCGTGCAGTTGCAGTACACCCAGGTGCTCAAGCCGGTCAGCGGCGTCTACCGCCTGAGCATGCTGAACACCAATCCGAAGATGAAGATGGAGGTCCTGAAGAAGGCCGAAGTCAGCATCAAGATCAAGAGCGAACACGGCGTGACCAACCTGTACTCGCCGACGCATCCGATCCAGATCGACGAGGCCGTGGAAGACGGCATCCAGGTGCGCTGGAGCCAGGAGAACTACCTGCCGAAGAACCCCTTCGTCATCTACTGGAGCCTGGACGACAGCAAGATCGGCGCCAGCGTGCTCGCCCACCGCGAGGCCGGCGACGAGGACGGCCACTTCATGATCATGGTCAGCCCGACCATGATGAAGGGTGACGCGGCCGGCGCGGTGACCGACGACGACGTGATGGCCAAGGACATCGTCTTCGTCACCGACACCAGCGGCAGCATGGTCGAGAACAACAAGATCGAGCAGGCCAAGGACGCCCTGCGCTACTGCGTCGAGAACCTGCGCGACGGCGACCGCTTCAACATCGTCGACTTCTCGACGACCACACGCTCGTTCCACGCGGACGGCCTGGTCGCGGTCGACGACGAGTCGCGCGCGGCCGCGATGAAGTACATCGACGACCTCAAGGCCCGTGGCGGCACGGCCATCGGCGAGGCGCTGACCACCGCGCTGAACCAGTTCGCCGACGACGACCGCCTGAAGATGGTGTTCTTCACCACCGACGGCCTGCCGACTATCGGCGAGCGCGATGCCGACAAGCTGCTGGCCAACGTCAAAGCCGCCAACGGCCGCAAGGTGCGCCTGTTCACGTTCGGCGAAGGCGTCAACGTCAACACGCGTCTGCTCGACATGTTCGCCTACGAGAACCGCGGCGAGAGCGACTACATCCTGCCCGAAGAGAACATCAAGACGAAGATCGCGACGTACTTCGACAAGGTGGGCAGCCCGATGCTGGCCGACCTGACCGTCAGCGTAAAGGGCGACGGCGTGACCGTGCGTGACGTGTATCCGCGCACGTTGCCGGACCTGTTCCGCGGCGACCGCGTCGTGATCTTCGGCGAGTACACCGGAACCGGCCCCGTGACCGTCACGGTCAGCGGCCTGATGAACGGCGTCGAACGCAAGTACGACTTCCAGGTCGAGTTGCCCGAGGAAGCGACGAAGAGCAACTTCGTGCCGCGCCTGTGGGCCGGCCGCAAGGTCGCCTACCTGCTGAGCGAGGTGCGCAAGGACGGCAAGGACCAGGAGCTGATCGACGAGATCGTCAAGGTCGCGCTGCGCTACGGCATCGTCACGCCGTACACCGCGTTCCTGGCGATGACCGACTCGGCGGCCGAACCGGGTGCGGCCGGTCCGCCGGCGGCGGGTGCGCTGCGGGCCGGTTTTGCGGCGCGTCGCGACCAGGAGAAGCAGGCCGCCAACGCGCGTCCGGAAGCGATGGAAGACGCGACCCGCGCGGCCGAGCGTCTCGGCCGTGGCCTCAACTCCGGCCTCGGCATGGGTGGCGACGCCTATGACGCGGCGGAAGCCGAGCGCGCCGCGTCGGGCGTCGACGGGTCGGTGCTGAACTCGATGCGCTACATCGGCAGCAAGACCTTCTACAAGGCCGCCGACGGCACCTGGTACGACAGCACGTACGATGCCGCGAAGCACAAGGACGGCATGACGACTCTGGTCAAGAACACGCGCGCGTACTTCACGACGCTGGCCGCCGAGCCGGGCCTCGCGAAGTACCTCGCGACCGGCGAAGGCGTGTTCCGCTATCGCGGCGTGACCTACCACGTGACCGCCGAGGGCGCGCCGGAAGTGGCCGAGTTGCCCGAGACTCCCGAGACTCCGGAGACGCCGGAGACCCCGGAAACGCCGGAGACGCCGGAGACGCCCGAGACTCCGGAGACCCCGGAGACTCCCGAAACGCCGGAAACCCCGGAGACGCCGGCTGCCGCGATGTTCGATGCCAACCTGCACGGCACCGCCGATGGCGAGTTCGCGAGCGAGATGCTGGCCGCGGTCAACACCTCGCTGGCTGGCGAGAGCAGCGCCACGCAGGTGATCGCCTCGTTCTACAGCGAGCCGTCGAAGACCGAGGGCGTCGACACGATGGTGCTCACCGTGGTCGTCACGATTGACGACCTCGATGCGACCGAGTGCCGCGTTGACCTCAAGCTCGCCGTCGACGGCGGCAAGGTCACCGCCATGCTGCACGACGACCTCGGCCGCGACGCGCTGGCCGAGATGCCCGAGGGCCAGAACGAGCTGGTCGCCGCTGCGGTGGCCGCTGCGATCAACGGTGCGATCAGCGCCGCGGCCGGCGAAGGCGTCGCCTGGGAAGCCAGCGCGGTGAAGGCCGGCGAGAGTGAGGACGCCAACGAGAACACGCATCACGTCGTGGTGGTCTACACGAAGAAGTGATCGCGCGTGACTGATTGATCGACTGGCTGACGCAAGAGGGCCCGGATGTCGCGTGCGGCATCCGGGCCTTCGCAATGTCTGCGCTCAGCTTCGCGAACCTCGGTGCAGGAGTGACGCATCCAACCGCCGTGGCCGGTTGCGCGCCAGAGTACGATCGGACTGAGTCGCGCTCGCTCTACCTTGCCGGCAGCGTCACCTCGCACACCGCTTCATCGCCGGCCGTCACGTCGACCGTTTTCGTCGCACCATCGCCGGAGTCGATCGTGGCGCGATACCGGCGACCCTCGATCAAGCCACCGATTCGGTAGGTCGCACCGATCCGCAGGTGGCTCAGTTGCACCACAAGGCTGGCATCGGTCGCCGCGGTATCCACCAGCGTGATCGACCAGGTCGCGTCGTCCCGCTGTGTGTCACGCTCAACCCGCACCCGGATCGAACTCTCGTCCGGCAAGTCGATCGCAACGGCCTCGTCCGGAGCACGCACATCCACATCGCGCAGCGTGACCGGACAGCCGGGCGCGAACACGCGAATGGTCACACGGCCGGGCGGAACGCGCGCGGCCACAAACTCGTGCTCGCTGATCCGCTGTGCACGTTCGCCCCACACATCCACGCGCGTGAATGCTGGCAGCGACTCCCCTCGCGTGGTGATGCGCACAACCACGCGGGCCAGTTCGTCCGGCCGGTACAGGCGCACGACAGGTCCCGCATCGCTCGCGCTCAACACGGCCGGGTACGCGACGTCTCCGGCGTGCACGATCATCCGCCGCGAGCCGACGACGCGGTGCGGATACGTCAGGCAGCCGGTCGCATCGGCCGTGAACGAATGTCCGAGATCGCTGGTCGGCGTCCGCTCGTACGTCACGCGCGCGTTCGGCACGGGCTGACCGGCGGTATCGACCACACGCACGCGCTGTGACACCACCGGCGCGGGTTCGTCACGGGCATCGAGCTGCATGTCGCGCGTCAGCCGGCCCGCCAACGGCATGTCGAACGCCATCATGGTGGTCGAGTCGGCAACGTGGAGCACGCCACGACCGGCCGGCAACCTGCGCAGTTCGAAGTGGCCGTCGGCGTCGGTGGAGCTGTCAATCGGCTCGGTCAGCTGATCATCAAACGTCAGGTGCAGTCGCCGGAACACCGCGGGGCTGCCGTCGTGCAGGGTCAAGCGGCCACTGAGCGTGCAATTCAGATCGTGGCGGACGAACGTGACCGTCGTGGCATCTGTCGTGCCCGACGGAATCGTCGCCGATACCGCCGGCCCTGCCGGGAACCCCGGCAAGATGTCTTGCGGGCTCCAGTTCAGTTGCGTGGTAACGACAACCGTGCCCGGTGCGCCCATCCCGGCGAACCGCACGATGCCGGTCTCATCGCTGGTTGCACTCGGTTGCAGGCTCGCAGCGACGAGTCGCCGCAACGCCCGGATCCCGACCCCGGCCACCGGCTCGCCATGGTCGTCGACCACTCGCACCACCAGGTCGGGCGCGACGCCGAGTTCGATGTTGCCGAGGTCGGCCTGCTCGCCCGCGTGGATCGTCACGTCGCGCGCCGTGATTCCGTTGCCGCCGTCGATGCGCAGCCGGTACGTTGCAGGCGGCAGATGCGGCCACCGCAGTGCGCGGCCACCGTCGTCCACCTCGTCTGGCGTCTCACCGAAGTTCACGAGGTCGCCATGCACGAATCGCGCGACCGGGTCGACGTCAATGTGCCCGTGGTCTGCCCACAACAGGGGCGGCCGCCCGTCGGTGTCGCAGAGCATCTCCAGAGACAGCCCGGTGTACTGCCCGCGCGGGTGAATCGTGAGTGACCCGAGCCGCGCGAGCCGGGCCACCACACTCGCGCGTCCGTTGCGCAGCGACCACGGAAGCTCTCCATAGAAGTTGGCAAAGCCCTCTGCATGCACCCGGAACTGCATCGGCGGCGTCCATTGCATCGGCCCGACCTCGCACACCCCGAGCGTATCGCTGAACCGCGTGGTCCGGTCGCCAATGTCGACACGCGCGTCGGCGACGGGCCTGCCGTCCGCGTCCGAGACCACCGAAATGCGCACCCACGCGCCTTCCGGGAGTTGCAGGTTCTGCACGGTGTGCTGCCCCGCGCGCACCTCGAGCGTCACGCTCGTCAGCGTCAGCTCGTCGCGAATCAGTTCGACGGGGTATCGCCTGGCATGGATCCAGCCCGTGTCGAATCGACCGGTCTCATCGGTGCAGCAGATCGGCAGAGACATCGTTCTGGCTTCTCGCAGTGTGACACCCGGCATCGGTTCGCCGTCTGCATCT
>JBFWQT010000053.1:0-20903 GCA_050249295.1 Planctomycetota bacterium | reverse complement strand
AGACCGCGCCCGAGTCGATGCTCGAGTTCCTGATGGAGCGCTACGCGTTCTTCGAGGACTCACTCGACGAGGAGGTCAAGGTGTCGGTCAGCATGCCGGGCGTGTTGCCGGGCGGGCTGGAGAGCATCTGCTCGGTGATCGAGACGCGGATGCCGGACTGTCCGTGGATCGTCAGCACGATCAAGACGTTTGCGCGCGTGCACAAGCTCGAGACGCACTTCCTCGTGCATCCCCTGCTCGGCACACATCGTGAGAACAACTCGATCAGCGTGATCGACTCGAACGGCCTGCAGGGCGATCGCTACTCGCAGGTGTTCCTGCTGGTCAGCCAGTTGCCGCCGGCGAAGCACGCCGAACTGCGCGAGGCGCTGCGCTTCCGCCTGACCACGCTGCTGCGCACGCACCGCGACATGCCCGGCGTCGATGCGAAGGTGCGTCACGCGCGCGCCGCGTTCGAAGCGCTGGCCACGCGACGCAAGGACGCCGAACTGGCCGAGGGCGTGCGCTTCCTCGACTGGCTGTGCGACGGCAACTTCAACTTCATGGGCTACGCGTTCCTGCCGGCCGGCGCCACCCAGGTGCGCGTCGCGGGCGGCGGCAACGGCAGCACGAGTGCCAATCCCGACCTCCCGCCGACCGGCCTGCGCGACTGTCTCGGCCTGCCCGCGGTGCCGCAGCTCAGCGCCCTCGCGCACTCGATTATCGACCTCGCCAGCGTGCGCATGGGCCGCGAGGAGGTCTACCTGTTCTACCGCCTCGACGACATCAGCCCGATCCGCTCCGAGGTCGCGCTGCGCTACTTCGGCGTGAAGGAGTACGCCGACAGCGGCGAACTGATCGGCGAGCACGCGTTTGTCGGGCTCTACTCCACGCGCGGCCTGCTCGAGAGCAACAAGCGCATCCCGGTGATGTCGAGCAAGATGGATCGCGTGATCAAGCTCGCCGACAAGGTGCCCGGCACGCACGCCTACAAGCGGCTGTTCGCCGTGCTCGACTCGATGCCCGGCGAGGACCTGTTCTACTCGACCGACGAGGAACTGCGCGAGGTCGCCGAGGTGATCCGCGACGCCGAGGCGCGCGACCATGCGCGCGTGTTCGTGCGACGGCGCGAAGGCGGCAACCGCGTGTCGATCACGTTCATCATTCCGCGGCCGCGCTACACCGAGGCTCTGAAGGACCGCGTCGCCGCGATCATCAGTGAGTTCCTCGGCGTGGACACGCTGCGCGAGTACGTGCGCTCGAGCGACGAAGAAGCGCCGATCCGCCTGCACTTCTACCGCCGCGCCTACCGCGACGGCGTGACCGATGCCGACCTTCGCGAGCTCGAGCGCAAGCTGGCGCCCGAGCTGGAAACCTGGGACGAACAACTGCGCCGCCTGATCTTCCAGCGCTACCGCTCCGACAAGGCCAGCGGCGCCAACGCGCGCTACCTGGCCACCGCCGGCACCTCGGCTGCCGACATCCAGGCGCGCTACGGCACCTGCTTCACCGACGCCTACCGCGGCAGCCAGCCGCCCGAGGCCGCGATCGGCGACATCGCGCTGATGGAGAAGATCCACGTCGACGGCCTGCAGGTCGAGATCCGCCAGATCACGACGCCGGCCGAGTCGTACACCGCGTTACGCACCGCCTCCAGCGTGAAGCTGATCCTCAACGACATCGTGCCCGTGCTCGAGCTGATGTCGCTGCGCACGCTCAGCCGCCTCGCCGACCGCTTCACGCCCACGGGCACGAAACCCGTCTACCTCACGGTGTTCGACATCTCGGGGCCCGGCAACGAGCCGATCACCGGCCAGGCCACCTTCGAGCGCCTCGGCGACATCGCCCACCGCGTGCTCACCGGCCGGCTCGCCAACGACGCGCTGCTCGGCCTCGGCTACAAGGCCGGGCTCGACTGGAAGCAGATCGACCTGCTGATCACCTACCGCAACTACTTCGCGCAGGTGTTCCGCGGCCATGCCGCACGCTCGGTCAGCGACGCGCTGCTCAACCAGCCCGACTGCGCCCGCACGCTGGTCCGCTACTTCGAGGCGAAGTTCGGCCACGAAGGCCCGAAGGACCCGGCCGCGCGCATCGCCGGGCCGCTCGCCGAGATCGAGCAGGGGTTCCGCGAGCAGCTCGACGCGGTGAACGTGATCCAGGAGGACGTGATCCTCCGGCTGTTCCTGTCGCTGATCAAGAGCACCGTGCGCACCAACTTCTACCGCTCCACGCGCGGCGAGCACATCAGCATCAAGATCCACAGCTCGTCGGTGGAGAACATGCCGCGGCCGTGCCCGCTGTACGAAATCTACGTGCACGGCCCCGGCGTGGAAGGCGTGCACCTGCGCGGCGGCATGGTTGCGCGCGGCGGCCTGCGCCACTCCGACCGGCCGGACGACTTCCGCACCGAGGTGCACGGCCTGCAGAAGACGCAGCAGGTGAAGAATGCCGTGATCGTGCCGGTGGGCAGCAAGGGCGGGTTCGTCACGCGCTACAGCTTTGCCGAACGCGAGCGCCAGGAGCAGGAAGTCCGCGCCCAGTACGAGACCTTCATCAGCGGCCTGCTCGACATCACCGACAACCGCGAGGGCGACCACATCGTGCCGCCGCCCGGCGTGATGCGCTACGACGGCGACGACCCGTACCTGGTGGTGGCCGCCGACAAGGGCACCGCGACGTTCTCCGACCTCGCGAACGGCATCTCGGCGCGCTACGGCTTCTGGCTCGGCGACGCGTTCGCCTCGGGCGGCAGCAACGGCTACGACCACAAGAAGATCGCCATCACCGCGCGCGGCGCGTGGGTCAACGTCGAGCGCCACTTCCGCGAGCTCGGCATCAACATCCGCGAGCAGTCGATCACCGTGGCCGGCATCGGCGACATGGCCGGCGACGTGTTCGGCAACGGTATGCTGCTCAACGACAAGATGAAGCTCGTCGCGGCCTTCAACCACCGCCACATCTTCATCGATCCGGATCCGGACCCGGCGAAGAGCTACGCCGAGCGCAAGCGCATGTTCGGCCTGCCGCGCTCCAACTGGACCGACTACGACAAGGCCGCGATGAGCGAGGGCGGCGCGATCTTCGACC
Source organism: Planctomycetota bacterium (assembly GCA_050249295.1). Lineage (GTDB taxonomy): Bacteria > Planctomycetota > UBA8742 > SKZP01 > SKZP01 > JBFWQT01. Next base: position 17,834 of record JBFWQT010000053.1, on the reverse strand, counting down.
GCAACTCGAAGGCGATCCGGCTCTCGCCGCAGGCGCAGAAGCTGCTCGGCCACGGGCCGGAGCCGATCAGCGGGCCCGACCTGATCCGTCTGGTACTGATGCTCAACGTCGACCTGATGTGGTTCGGCGGCATCGGCACCTACGTGAAGGCCTCGCGCGAGACGCACACCGACGCCGACGATCCGGCCAACAACAACGTGCGCGTGGACGCCAGCGAGCTGCGCTGCCGGGTGATCGGCGAGGGCGCGAACCTGGCGATGACCAAGGAATCGCGCCGCGAGTTCCTCAATGCGGGCGGCCTGTGCAACACCGACTACATCGACAACTCGGCCGGCGTGGACTGCTCGGACCATGAGGTCAACCTCAAGATCCTCTGCCGGCGCGTGATCGAGCATGGCGGCCTGAAGGGCCCGGACGAGCGCAACAAGCTGCTGCGCGCGATGGAGAACGAGGTCGCCGACCACGTGCTGCGCAACAACTACCTGCAGAGCGCGCTGGTCACGATGGAGCAGATGCGCGCCAGGCGCGACGGCGTCGAGTCGATGCTCACGCAGTTGCACCGCCTGCAGCAGAAGGGCGTGCTTGATCGCCGCAGCGAGCGCATCCCCGGCGATGACGAACTGCGCGAGTCGCTGACCGGCCGTGGCGTGCCGCGCACCGTGCTCTGCTCGCTGATCTCGAACACGAAGAACGAGCTCTACCAGCAGGTGCTGGCGTCGGACATTCCCGACATGCCGTACTTCAACCCCACGCTGCTCGCGTACTTCCCGAAGCTGGCGGTCGAGAAGTTCACCGACCACATCCTCAACCATCCGCTGCGCCGCGAGATCATCGCCACGCTGGTGACGAACAACCTGGTCAACCAGGCTGGCACCACGTTCCTCAACGATCTGGCGACCGAGTCGGCGACGCCGTTGCGCACGCTTCTGCTGCGCTACGTGAAGTGCAACGAGCTGCTCGAGGCCGACGCGCTGCGCGCCGCGATCCACAAGCTGGACAACGTGGTGGCGGCCGCCAACCAGTACCAGGCACTGATGGAAGTGGAGGACACGATCCGCGCGCTGGTCCGCTGGTGGGACTGGAACCAGGACACCTGGCGTCTCAGCTCCGACGCAGTGGAAGCGATGAAGCCCGACTTCGCTCAGGCCACCAGCGGGCTGATCAACGGCCTGCCGCCGGCCGCTGCGGCCGCGCTGCAGGCCCGCACAGACGAGCTGGTTGCGCGTGGTTTCCCGGCCGCGCTGGCTGCCCGCATCGCCGCGTTGCCGATGATGAAGCACTGCTTCCTGGCGGTGGCCGTCAGTCGCCAGAAGGAGAAGCCGATCGAGACGGTCGCGCAGTCGATCCTCGCGATCGGCGACGCGCTGAGCCTCGGCGACATCGACGCGATCCTCGCCGCCAGCCCGCGCGAGAGCTCGTGGGAGAACCGCTTCCACTCGATTCTCGAGCGCGAGGCGGCGGCGCTGCGCCGCGACCTGACACTGCGCGTGTTCAGCTCGTCCGACGCCGACCCGCTCGGCGCGCTGACCCGCACGCATGCCGACCGCCTGCGCCACATCGGCGACGGCGTGCAGGCGGTGCGCACCATGCGCAACAGCCAGGTGCCGTTGTTCATCCTGTTCGACGAGTACCGCCCGCTGATCGCGAACTGACGCCAGCCGAACGCCAGCGAGCCGCCGTGCCGCGCCGGCCGGGCTCAGCCGCGCACATGCGCGACGGCATTGCGGAAGATCGCGAGGCCGTCGCCATCGCCCGCAGCCGCCGGCGTGCCGCGCCAGCGAGTCCAGTCGGGCCGCTGCGTGAAGCGCACGTGGCGCTCGGGGTGCGGCATCAGGCCGAACACCTGGCCGGTCGCGTCGCTCATCCCGGCGATCGATCGCTGCGAGCCGTTCGGGTTGGCCGGGAACGAATCGGCCGGCTTGCCGTCGGCATCGATGTAGCGGACGACACCGTGCGTGCCCGGCTCGCCGTGCGCGGGCGAGTCGAGCCCGTCGAGTGTCGCCTCGGCGCTGATGAACCGGCCCTCCGCGTGTGCCACCGGCAGCCACATCTGGTCGATGCCGCGCAGGAAGGGCGAGTCCGCCGGGGCGGTGACGCCGACGCGAACCCAGCGGCACTCGTAGTGGCGCGACGTGTTCCAGGTCAGCGTGCTGTCGAGTTCGAGGCCGGGGCGCTGCAGGCCAGCGGCGCCGTGCGGCAGCAGGCCGGACTTGACCAGCACCTGGAAGCCGTTGCAGATGCCCAGCACCAGGCGGCCCTTGCCGATGAATGACTGCAGCGCGTCGCCGAGGCGGGTGCGGATCTCGATCGCGAGGATCTTGCCGGAGCCGACGTCGTCGCCGTAGCTGAAGCCGCCGGGCACCGCGAGGATGTCGGCGTCGTCGAGTTCCTGCGGCCGTTCGAACAGGCGGTTGATGTGCAGGGCGCGCGCCGTGGCGCCGGCGAGTTCAAAGGCGTTGGCGGTCTCGGCGTCGCAGTTGGTGCCGGCAGCGCGAAGGACGAGGACGCGGGGTGCAGCGGAAGCCATGGTGCCTTGTGTGTTCCGGGCGAGCCGGGGGTGTCAGCCCCCGGAGTCTGGTACCGGAACGACCGATGAGTGGTCGCACCAGGATCAGACTCCGGCGGCTTACACCCCCGGCTCGCCCGGAACAAGGGTGTGGTGTCGGAGTGGGTGTGGCCAACTGCTGTGCCCGCGCACCACTATTGGTGCGGGTTCTTCACCTTCAGGCGTGCGCCGCACGACGGGCAGGTGGCGCGCACGGTCTCTTCGCCCTTCGGGCAACTCACGTCGAAGTCGGTGCTGCAGTGCGTGCAATTGATGTTCGCCGGCGTCGATTTGTCTGGCGCGAACGGCCCGGACGGCAAGGCGATGCGCAACACCTCGCAGGCATGCGGCACACCGTCGGCCTGGCCCGACTCGCTCCAGATGCGGCTGATCGAGGCCCCCATGCGTGCGCGCGCGTCCGCGTCGAGCGCGGTCATCGCCCAGGCAAACGACGGCTCGCCAGCGAAGGCCGCGAGCACGGCGGTTGGCGGGGCCGTGTCGTTGCGGTGGGTGCCGCCGAAGCCGAACAGCGCGGCCGTCTCGAACAGGCCGGCTTCGCGCAGCACGCGGACGAACACCGGCGCATCGCGGAACTTCGTGGCCAGCGCTTCGAGCTCGTACTGCCAGAAGGTGGGCTGGCCGACCTTCATCGCGCCGACGGAGTTGCGGGCGCGCACCGCGGTGTCCTTGTCCCAGAGCTGCTCGGCGACGGCCTCATGGCTGGTGCAGCGCAGCAGGCGCGCACGCGCGAACGCCACGTCGGCCTCGCTCGCGACGCCGGCCAGCATGTCCTCGCGCAGCATGTTCGCGGCGAGCTGGGGCAGGCCCGACACCGCGCGATCGTTGAGGGACGCGAGCATCGGCAGGAGGTGGCGCGGCGGCAGGCCCTCCTGCAGCAGGCGCACGCGAGCAGCCTCGGTGGCCAGTGTGTGCGTGTTGGCGAGCCACTCGAGCAGGCGATCCGCCAGGGCGCCGTCGATGCTCGCCGGGTCGATCATCGTCGTGGCCGACGCGCTGGCTTCCTCGCCGTTCGCGCCGTCGCCGCCGCCAGTGCCGCGCACCTGCTCGAGCGCGGCCTCGGCGATCTTCACCGACGACTCGGGCGGCGTGGAGAGAATGCGGTCGAGCACCAGCTCGCGGCTCGCGGCCGGGATGCCCGGCGTGCGCAACACCGCGACGACATTGTCGAGCCACAGTTCGGGATGCTCGCGGCTCTCCACGATGCTGACGACCAGCTCGGCCAGGCGGCGCAGCACGCGCTCGCGCGCCTTCTCGCCGTCATCACCGGTCCACTTCGAGGAGTCGAACGACGTCCACGCGGCCAGCACCGAGTGGTTGGAAATGCCGGGCGTCTCGAGCCAGGCGCGCACAGTGGCGGCCGGGTCGTCGGGCACCCACTCGCCGGAGAGCACCTTGCGCATGATGTCCTGGACCTGCTCGGCGGGCAGCGTGGCGAGCGCGCGCGCACTGGCCTGCGGCGGCAGCTTCTCCACGAGCGTGCGGAGCGCGTCGGACGCGGGGTCGTCGGCCGCGAGGCGCAGCAGGCCACGACCAAGGAATTGCAGGTCAACGCGTTCGAGGTCGTGCGCGAGCATGCCGAGCATCAGCGCGACCATGTCGGCCTTCGGATTGCGCGCAAACTCGCGCAGCAGCCGACGGCGACCCTCGGGCGATGCGCCGATGTCGGCACTGCTGCCGGTCGCAGCGGCGGCGAGCACGGCGCGCGCGGGGGCGAAGTCGGCGCCGGCCACGGTCGTCGCGAGGTAGTCGATCAGTTCGGGCGCGCCTTCGTGTCCACTGCGCGCGAGACTCTCGGCGACGTTGGCGATCAGCGGCGGCCACGCCACATTGGCGAGCCAGCCGACCACCTGCTGCACGCCGTCGCTCGAGCCGTCGTCCACGCAGTGGCGCGCGCAGGCCAGCGTCAGCGCGTTGGGCAGCGTCGTACCGCCGGAGAGCAGGTGCTCGCGCAGGTAACCGCACGAACTGCTGCCGTTGCCGTTGCCGTTGCCGTTCTGGTGGCTGCCGGCCTCAACCAGGCTCTCGACCACGGCGGCGCCAAGCCCCTCGCGACTGGCCACCAGCAGGCCGTCCGGCGACGACGCCAGCTGATCGAGGAACGCGCGCAAGACCTCGATAGCCTGCGGAGTGCCGGCCTCGCCGAGCATGTGGCACAGGCGCGCGGCCTGCTTCGGTTCGCTGGCGTGCAGCAACGGGCCGATGTGCGGCGCCACGTCGGGCACCTGCCAGCGCACGAGGATCTCCACGGCATCCACTACTGCCGCGTCGATCGCGACACCGGGCTGGGGCGGGTGCAGCTTGCTGGCGGCGTTTGCGACCCAGCGCAGCAGCGGCGCCTGCAACTCGGCCACCGGCTCCGGCGGGAAAATGCTCAGCGCGACGCGCAGGTCAGCCTGGCCGCCGATCGCGTGCCACGCGGCGTCGAGCTCCTGCTGCGGGTTGGCGGCCAGCGCCTCGCGCAGCGCGTCGATGCTCACGCCGGCGCGCAGCTTCTTCGCCTGGCGCCGCTGCTCGCGTTCCTCCAGCGGCTCGCGAATGCTCATCGGCAAGTCGGACCGCACGAGCAGCGTCTGCAGGTCGTCCTCGGGCAGGCCGGGCGCCAGGTCGGCCAGCAGGCGGCCCAGCTCGCGGCGCCACGCCGCCGGGATCCACGACACTTCGGACCACGACGCCAGCTTGCGGAAGAACGGAATCGCTCGATCGCGCTCCCACAGGCGGCGCGCGTCGGGCAGGCCGTCGGGGTGCATCAGCTCGGGCAGCAGCTGCACCAGCTGGCGCGCGAGTTCGGAGTCGCCCAGCGCGAGCAGGATGCGCGCGGACCGCCGCCGGATCGCGATCGCGGCCTCGTCGGTGTCGTCCTTGCGCACGATTGCGCGCAGCGAGGGCAGCACGTCGTCGCGCGACGTCTGGTTGAAGGCCTCGATCGCGGCCGGCACCAACTCGTCGGGCAGCACACCGTCGGCCAGCAGCTGCAGCAGCCACTCGCAGAGGGTTGCGCCGCGGTAGCGGATGTACGTGCTGACCACCTCGATCGCCGTCTCGTCGCCACCCGAAAGCAGGTCGGCCAGCGCGGCATGCAGCTCGGCCGGCGGCACGATGTACGGCAGCACACCCAGCGTGGCGGGTGAGACGACGCGCAGCACCAGGCCGAGGTGGTCGGGCATCGGTTGCGCGAGCACATGCGCGAAGAACGCCAGCTGCAGCTCGCCGGGGTCGGTCGCGATGAACAACTGCACCCAGGCGTCGGATGTGTTCGCGAGTTCGGGCCGGCGCAGCGCGAACTCGCGCGCAGCCCGCACGGCCGCGTCGCGAACCGCCTCCGGCGCGTCGTCCGCGCCGCTCTGCGCCCACGCCTCGTCGAAGTCCATGCCGTTGATGCCGCGGCAGAGCTTCGCGGCGAGGTCGCGCGCGGCCGGGTCCATGCCCTCGGGCAGGCGCGGCTCGTTGGTGTACGGGTCGCCGCCATAGCTGGCGGCGTCGAGGTCGTCGTCGAGCGAGAGTTCGTCGACCTCGATGCTGCCGCTGCGCGAATGCGACGGCGCGGTGGGCAGCGAGCGCGTGGGGTAGCCGCGCGGTTCGTCGGTGGCGGGCGTGGCGGCAGGTGCGTCCGACGCGGCACCGAGGCCGAGTCGTTGCATCAGTGGCACGGTCGGCTCGACCAGCTTCTCTTCGGTGGGCGCCACATAGCGCGCCGCCTCGGCCAGGCCCACCGCGTGCTCGCGTCCGATCGCGGGCAGCTCATCGAGAGCCGAGTTCATCAGGCGGTCGACCAGCGCGCGGTCGCGCAGGATGCGGTCGAACGGCTCGGTCATGCCGTCCACATCGCGCAGCAGTCGATGGATCTGCCGGCCGACAGTCTGCAACCGGCGCAGCGAGTCGCCTTCCACGCCGCCGTAGTCGAGCGCACGTTCGAGCTGGCGCTGCCACACATCGCGCACCTCGGTGTCGGCGATGCCAACGACCGGCTCGAGATCGGGCAACTCGTTCACGAGCGTCATCTTCATGCCCGACAGCGTGGCCGCCAGGGCCGAGTCGCGGGTGAGCAGCGAGAAGCCGTCCTCGGCATCGGTACCCGCAAACGCGCCGGCCAGTTCGCCACCGCCGGCGGCGCGCAGCTCCTGGAACTGGTCGGGGTCGAGCTCCAGGCAGGCCACGACGCAGTCGCGGATCTTCTGGTCGGTCGGCACGATGTTGCGCGGATCCTCGATGAACGCGGCGAGGCCCTCGCAGAGCCCGCGGATCATGTTGTCGTCGGCCTTGCGGTCGCCGGCGCCGGCGTGGCGCAGGGCCCGCGTAAAGGCGTTGTCGGCGCCGGTGGCGTGACCGGCGTGCGCGGCAATCAGCGTGCGCCAGCCGGCCTCCAGCCCGCGCACGAACGCGCCGCGCAGCACGGCCCGGTCAATGCCCATCCGCCCGGCCCACTCCACCAGTTCGTCATCGAGCCCGGCCACGTTGCGGGCGACCAGGTCGCGCGACGCGCGCAGCACAAGCGGTGCAAGATGAAGTCGGAGGAATGCCGGTAGCACGGTTCAGAGGGTTCCTGGCTGCCGGGGTGGGCGGGTCAGTTCCGTCAGCAGGTGTCAGCCGGCGTCGCCGTCGGCCGGGGGCTCGGTGCCGGCGTCAGACGGCAGGTCGCCGAGGTCGCCACCACCGCCTTCCGGCGGGGCATCGCCGGCGAAGTCGTCGGCAGCAAACGCGGCTTCCATGATCTTGTCGAGCTTCTTCTGCATCGTCGTGGCAGCGGCGGCTTCGGCCTTGCCCATTTCGCGCAGCAGCCGGGAGATGTCCTTGCGCGTGTCGTCGTTGAAGAACGCCTTGTGCGCGCCCTCGGCGTCCTTGCGCGCGTCGGGGAAGATCTCGCGCAGCTCCTGGTACTTCTCGTAGACCGTCTCGTAGCCGCGCGCGACGGGCTCGATCGGGTAGTCGTCGGCATACGTATCGAGGAACTCGAACGCGGTACCGCGGGCGCGGCCAAGCTCGGAGAGCCAGTCGGACAGCAGGTACACGCGGTCGTCGTCGTCGCTCTCGCCTTCCACGCCGGGGATCACCTGGTCGAGGCGCGCGCGATCGTCAAGGTCGTTGGCGATCAGGTCGTAGCACTGCACGCCGCCAACCCAGCGGCCGTCGTCGATGTCGGGCTGGTTGAGCACCTCGGCGCACCGCGCGAAGGCCTCCTGCAGGAGCATCGGCTTCATCTCGGGCGCGACCGGCTCGCCACGTTCGACGATGAACACCGGGTTGCGCCAGTGGCCGAAGTCGAGCAACGGCAGGTCGAACATCGGGATTTCCAGCGACGTGATCTGCCCGGCGTACTTGCCAAGGAAGTCGAGCTTGCGGGTGCCTTCTTCCTCGTAGCCGACGATCAGGCCGGGCTCGGGGCCGCCGGGGCCGCGGGTCAGCGCGGGGACACCGTTGTCGATGCTCTTGCGGGCGTGATCGTAGAAGGCGTCGAGTGTGTTGGACGGGAACGATTCGTAGTTCCAGCCGATCCACTGGCACGCCATGTAGAGCGGATGCATGCCGCCGCAGGCCTCGAGCGACGATTCGCTCCATCCGAGCGAGTCGTCGTCAGCCTTGCCCACGTGCCAGTAGAGCCGGAATGCGAGGCCACCAATGCCCATCAGCGTGGCGAACTGGACGTTCTCGCCGGCGTGTTTGAGGGCGATGTAGAGCGCCTGCATCTCTCCGTTGATGCCCTCGGCTGTCGGTGCCTCGGTGACGTCAAGTCGGACGTGCGGCATGGGTCGGGTTCTCTCTTTGCGGCGCAGCGGGCGGGCTGCGGCTGGCAGGGCTGAAAAAAAATCGGCGGCGGTCCGGGGGGCCACCAAGGTACCGCGTGATGTCGGGTTGCGCTACGTTTGTGGTGCCGGCTTGCGTGCCTTGCCGTTCTCCTTGTCCTTGCCCGCATCTGTCGTTCAGTTGTGGTGCAGGCTTCCAGCCTGCATCTCGCCTCCAACTGCATTCGAACGGCACCGGGAACTGATGCAGGCGGGAAGCCTGCACCACAACTGGCGCATGCAAGGGCAATGGCAAGGGTAAAAGGAGAACAGCCCGCGCGTCACGACAGCTTGATCGCATCAAACGTTCGCACCGCCCGGTGCACGCTCGAATCCAGCGGCTGCGAGTCGTCGCGCACCAGCCAGGTCGTCTGCATCCCGGCGGCCTTCGCCGCGTCGAGTTCGGCCCGGATGTCTGAAAGGAACAGCACCTCGCCGGCCGGTGCGGGCAGCGACTGCAGGATCGTGCGGTACGAATCGGCCGACTGCTTCGGGCCGCTCGTGGTGTCGAACCAGCCGTGGAACCACGGCGTGAGGTCGCCGCGCTCGCTGAACCCGAAGAACAGCTTCTGCGCGAGAATCGAGCCCGACGAGTACACGAACAGCGGCAGCTTGCGCTCCTCGTGCCAACCCTTCATCACACGCCACGCATCCTCGTAGATGTGCGCGCGATAGTCGCCGTTGCGGTACCCGGCATCCCAGATCAGGCCCTGCAGCGCCTTCAACGGCGTGGCCTTGCGGTCCTCGGCAATCCACTGCCGCAGGATTGCGATCGTGCGCGCCGTGTCGGCGTCGGGCTCGTCGGCCAGTTCGCGCGCGGCCGCCAGTTGCTGCTGCACGGCGTCGTCGGCGAGGTGCGCATTCACATAGTCGGCAAGGTGGGTCGCCGCGTAGGGGAACAGCACATCCTTCACGAAAGAGATGGAACTGGTAGTGCCCTCGATGTCGGTGAGGATGGCGGTAACCCGCGGCATGATCGTGCGTGGCTCGTGTCGTGGCAGCAAGACAGGCGGCATGCTGCATGTTGAGGGCGCCGGCGCCAACCCCCGGGCGCGATCCACGTTGCATGGCCGGTTCGAAGGAATGTTGGCGACCGCGTCTGCGTTGAGTGAATGGCGACAGGTCGTGTGACTGACACCGACCGGCGACCGGCGGCACGTTCCGCAATCGCAAGTCGCCTGCAAAGAAGACAACCCGAGGCGGTCATGGTCGTTACACCCGAACGGCCGACGCCGAACCCGTCCACCCCGACAGACGCGGCTTCCGTCAGGCCTACCGAATCATCCGGCACATCCGGCACGTCCGGCATTTCTGGCGCCGGCCAGGACTACGTCGCGCCGGGCCAGCTCGACTCGCCCGGCCGCACGGATCTGGCCCGCTTCAACTGGGCCTTCGCGCTCAGCGGTGGCGGCGCCATGGGCGCCTACACGGCCGGCGTGATCGAGGCCTTCCGCGAACGCGGCATGTTCTCGCCCGGCCACAACGTGCGCATCATACACGGCGTGAGCACTGGCGCGCTGATCGCCAACTTCGTCGCGCTCCGCGAGTTCAGCCAGTTGCGCCACATCTATCGAACGGTGCACACCGCCGACGTGCTCGCACCCAATCATCGCCTGCTCTACAACCTCGCCGGCGGCGACATCCTGCCGGTGCTGGCCGCGTGTGTGCTGGCCGGCCCGCCCTACATCTTCAGCACGGCCCCGCTGCGCCGACTGGTGGCCAGCGTGATGGGCCAGAACGACGAACGCTTCGGCGAGCTGATCGCCCTGCGCGACCGCATGGACGTCGGCTACAGCGCGGCCGACATGCAGACCGGCGAGCTGCACAACATCACGAACCAGGACCCCGGCATTACGCCAGTGGCAATGCGCGAAGGCCTGCTCGCGTCGACCAACCAGCCGGTGCTGATGGACCTCGTCAGCCTCGGCCAGGATCGCGCGCCGCACTGCGACGGCGGCGTGCGCGAACTGCTGCCGTTGCAGCGCATCTACCGCAGCCCGTTCGCCGACACGCTCGACGTGATCGTGTGCGTGATCCTCGATCCGGTGAAGCCGCTGCATCATGACGCCGACTGGGTCCACATCTCGGACATCCTCAAGCGCACGATCGAGTTGCTCTCGTTCAGCGTCGGCGAGCACGACCTCGAGCGCGCGACGCTCCTGAACGTGCTGTTCCGCTGCCGGCACACGATCATCACGAAGCTCGGCGAAGACGCCTGGCACGAGATCGAAGACGGTTTACCGATCGGCGAGCGACACGACCTGCGCGGCCTGCTCGAGCCGTTCCCGCGGCGCGCGTACGAGATCATCCGCATCCATCCCGACCACCTGGACTTCGTCGATCCGATGCGGTTTGTTCCCGGCGAGATGCGGCGCGCGTACGATCTGGCGATGGCCGACACGCACCGCATCCTCGCGCACTGGTGGAAGACGCGCGGGCAGCACCTGCAGCCGGCGCACGCCGATGTGCCGTGGCCGCATGCAGGGCAGGTGGCACCGATGTAGCGGAAGCAGGCTGGAAGCCTGCAGCACAGGAAGAGGCAGGCTGGAAGCCTGCACCACAGGTGGAAGCCTGCACCACAGGTGGAAGCCTGCACCACAGTATGTAGCCGGAAGCCGGCACTGTGGGATGCGGGGCAAGGGCAAGGGCAAGGGCAAGGGCAAGGGCAAGGGCAAGGTGTGAAGGGGGCAAGGCAAGGGATGACGGGGGCGCGACATGACCACCATGCTTGACCGCCTGCTGCAGGAGTACGCCGAGGCGCACACCACGCGCGGCAATCGCATCACACACTTCATCGGCGTGCCGATCATCATGTTCGGCTTGTTCTCGATGCTGGGCGCGCTGGTGCTCGTGCCGACCGATACGTTCGTGGTCACCGGCGCCGAGGCGCTGATCGTCGTCGCGGTCGGCTTCTACCTGGTGCTCGACTGGCGGCTCGCACTGGCGATGCTCGTGATTGCGTCGGCGCTGGACATACCGGCCAGGCTGATCGCCGACTGGCGTGTCGGGCTGGTCGCGTTTGTCGTCGGCTGGCTCCTGCAGGCGATCGGGCACGCACGCTACGAGAAGCGCTCGCCGGCGTTCTTGCGCAACCTCGTGCAACTGCTGATCGGGCCGCTGTTCCTGATCAACGAAGTGCTGCACCTGCGCACGCCGCGCATGTGAGCCCGCGCCGTGGTTGAACTGACCGGGCGCGCTTTGGTATCCCCTCGCTACGCCCACGCTTGCGGATTACTGCCATGACCGGCGCCGACGCTGCCACCACGCCCGCTTCCGATGCGCCGCCGCCTCCGCCGGCCGCGCCTGCGCCGCCGACCGATGCCGGCTCCGACACCAGTGGTCGCGCCGACGTGGTCGAGATGCTGGCGCTGTTCGTCGGCGCGCTTGCCACCCTGGCGATCGTCGCCTCGCTGTTCATCATCCGCAACGACCGCCAGTGGGACGAAGCACGCCGCGTGCTGCAGGCCTCGCAGCGGGCGGTGCTGCAGCGCTTCCGCGACGACAAGGCACACTGGGAAACGCAGCATGAGGCGAGCGTGAAGCAGGCCGAGGAGGAGTTGCAACGGCTGACCGATCGCGCCGCGCCGGCCGCCGAGATCGACGCGGCGCGCAAGCGACTCGACTCGCTCGTGGCCACCACCTACGTCGCCCCGAAGAAGGCTGACGACGTGATCCCCGGCATCGACGGCGGCGCCCCGGCCGTTGCGCTCGACGTGAAGACCGGCGACCTCACGTGGTTCAAGCGCGGGCAGTTCATCTTCCACGAATACAAGCCGGCGAACGGCGTGCAGGACCATCGCAACGATGAGTTCGGCCGCTACTGGTTCATCGAGGTGCTGATCGAGGCGCCGAAGCCGGCCGCCAACGACAACGCCGCGGCCGGCGACAACGCGCCGGCGGCCAACGCAGCGACGGCGCCGCCGTCGGGTCGTGCGCGCATCTACGCCGACGGCACGCTGGCCGGGCCGTTCCGGGCGTCCGATCCTGTGCCCGACGGGCATCCGGTGATAGAGTCGGCGCCTGCTCCCCCCGGCCCGACCCCTCCCGCTCAACCGGGCCGCCGCGGCCCCTGACGCCCACCCGACCGCTGCGTGAACTGCTGGCATTGTGATCGTCCGTCGCACGGCGCGTGCTTCTTCTGCGGCCGCGGCATATGCAAGGAGCACGCCCGTACGATGCCGGGCCTGCTCACGCTGTTCCGCGACCGCGGCGAGAGTCTGCGCGGCATGGTCGTCGACACGGTGCTGTGGTGTGGCGTGTGCAACCCGAAGCGCTACCCGGTGAACCTCGACGTGATCGACCCGGCGCCGTTGATCGACGGCACGCGATCGCTCGCCACCGGGCCGCCATCGTCGGCACTGATCGCGGCGCACCTGGAAACCGCCACCCTGCATGCGCGACCGCCGGGTGAGGCGAGCCAGAGTGACGACGATGCGGCAGGTGTGCCGCCGACGGCGAGCGAGGACGATGGTGCGCGCGACACGTCGGCGGAGAACGAGTAGCCGGGATTCGTTCGCGGGCGGTATCAGCGGTTGGAAAACAGGATCAATGCCGCCACACCAACGGCCACAATCACGCCGATGATCACGAAGATCACGACGTGCATGTCGGGGCCGCGGCGGATCGTATCGCCGGACGCACCGCCATCGGGGTAGCGGTCGGTGCCGCCACGACGACGCGCGGCCACACTCCCGACCGGCGCCGCGATCGCGTTGCGACGGTCGAAGCGCTGGTTCTCGTCGCCACTGTCGGACGCGCCACCCGAGCCACCCGCGCCGGGCGGCGCGACACGGTCGGTGCCCGTGCCGGACGACGAGCGGGGATCGCGACGCGCCACGGCCGCGCGACGCGCCGAGGTGCCGTCGGCATTGCGGCGCGGACGGCGACCACTGATCGAGGCATTGCGCTGCCCGCCGGCCGCGTACGCATCGCCCGAACCGGGCATCTGCACGTCGTCGGCGCTGGCGTACGCCACCTGCTCGGCCACCGCCCCGAGGCCGTCATCGTCGGCCATCGCCACCGCCGGCAAAGCCTCGGCATAGCCCTCGTCGTGCGCAAGGTGCGCCACGTGATAGCCCGCGCCGCTGCCCGCCGCCGAACCGCCACCGCCACCGGCACCGGTCGCACCGCGCCCGGCCCACCCGGCGTCAAGGTCGGCAATCGCCTCCTCGGCCGTCTGGTAGCGCTGGTCCGCCTTCTTGCTCAAGAGCTTGAGCACGAGCCGTTCGAGCCACGGCGAGATCGTCGGCACAAGCTCGTGCAACGGCTTCGGCTGCTTGCGCAGTTGCGCGATGATCACCGCCGTCGTCGTCGCGCCGTCGAACGCGTACTCGTGCGTGAGCATGTAGTAGAAGACGCAGCCGGCCGCGTAGAGGTCGGCGCGGCCGTCCACCACCTTGCCCTCGCACTGCTCGGGCGACATGAAGTGCGGCGTGCCCATCACCTGGCCCTGCGCGGTCAGGGTGCTGGCCTGCTGCTCGAAGCGCGCGAGGCCGAAGTCGGTGACCCACGGCCGGTGCGTGTCGCGCTCGATGATGATGTTGTCGGGCTTGATGTCGCGGTGCACGATTCCGGCGCGCTGCGCAAAGCCCAGCGCATCCAGCGTCTGGCGGATGATCGGCACGGCCGTCTCTTCGGGCACCGGCCCCTTGAGCTCGGTGTCGCAGAGGTCCTGCAGCGACACGCCGTTGATGAACTGCATCACCATGTAGAGCAGGTCGAACGTCGCGTCGTGGTCGCAGTACGTGACCGACACGATGTTCGGGTGCGCCTCCAGGCGGGCCGCGGCGCGGGCCTCGCGCAGGAAGCGCGCGCGGTACTGCTCGTCGTGGGTGAGCGTGCGCGGCAGCACCTTGATGGCGACTTCCTTCTCGAGCATGGTGTCGCGTGCGAGCCAGACCGCGCCCATGCCGCCGGTGCCGATCAGCTTGATCACCTGGAAGCGGCCGCCCAGCGTCTGATCGCTGATGTCGGCGTGCACGACGCGCGGTTTGGCGACCTTCGCCCGCGCCTTCTCCTTCTCGGGATCTTTCTCGTCGCCGGGCTGGACGACGATGCGCGCGTTGGGCGCGGTGTCGAGCGTTTCGGTGTCGGCCTTGCGGATACGCTCTTCGCGCTGTGACGGCGTGAGCGAAGGCGGCGCGGCCGGCACCAGTACGGCAGGTGCCGGGGCTCCGGCCTGGCTCGCACGGGCCTGCTCGACCACCGCGCGCAGCACGTCCTTCACCTGGTTGGCCGACATCAGGCCGGTTTCGACCACCGCATGCACCAGGTCGCGCGATCCGCCGCCGGCCGCGTGGGCCTCGGCATTCGCCAGCGCGGCCTCGGAGAGCAGGCCACGGCGCACCACTTCGCGTCGGAACAGATCGTTCGCGGCGTTGCGGTCCATGGCGTCTGGAAGGGGTTTATCCGGCGGGCCGGAGGGTGTCGGCTTGCTGCGGCAGCGAGAGCTACTTCTTCATCCCGCGACGGCCCAGGCGGCGGTCCAGCCGGCCACCCGACTTCTTCGCGGCGGCACCACCCCCGGCCCCGGTCGCCGGGCCCTTGGCACCCGCCTTGCCCGGCCGCTTGCCGCCGATGTCACCGGCCGCAGGACCCTTCGAGTGGCTGGCCTTGTACGACTCCATGACCTGATCGCTCAGCGGCGGCGGCGGCTCGTCGTCGTCGTCGGCGAGGCTGATCTCGTCCGGATCATCGAGCTCTTCGATTTCGTCGTCGGCGTCGACGTTGGCGGCTTCGACATCTACTTCCTCGATCTCGCCGCCGGCATCCTCGACGTCTTCGACGTCCTCGTCCGGATCGTACGGCACCGCGCCTTCCGGCGGCTCCTCGCCGTCCTTCACCTTGACGATCTCGATGCGCGTGCGCTTGACGAGCTTGCGGAACTCGACGCGATAGGCCTCGTTGGTACCGAGCTTCAACTCGTGCGATTTCGTGGGCAGGTTGCTGAGGATGCAACTGCCGGTCAGGCGCTTGCCGTCCACGAACGTGCCGTTGGAGGAGTGGTCGACAATCTGCAGCGCGTCGGCCGCCTTGAACTCGAGCTCGACGTGGGTACGCGAGACGGTCTTGAAGTTCTCGTCGACCTGCGTCTGCAGCGGGTCGATCTTGAGGTACTTCGGCGAGTTGCGCAGCGAGATGTCACAGCTGCGGCTGCGGCCGATCGTCAGCTTCTCGCCGGGCTTCAGGGTGTGCTCGTCCCCTTCCACGAACCCGGCGATCCCGATCAGCTTGATGACGCCGACTGGCTTGCCCATGGCGGTGCCTGCGTTGGCAATGGGGAGTGCGGAGGGTCTGGAAGCGGACAGTGACGCCCGCCCTGCTGGAGAGCGTTCGCCCGACCTTGAACGGGAGAAAACGCCCCGCGGGGTGCGGCATTATGCGGCCGGCACCCCGCGGGCGTCAAGAACGCGAACAACGACGAACCGCACACTGGCGGGCGATCTGGCGAGTTTGGGGCAGGTCAGACGTTGCGCCGGATCCGGCACAGGCCCACGAGCAAGGCCAGCAGCCAGAGCAGCGCAAGCGGACTGCCGCTGCCATGCGGGTCGGCGGGCAGCGAGCCACAGCTGCCGCCACCACCCCCGATGCCGCCCCCGCCGCCGCCGAGCACCACATTGAACGTCGCGGAGTCGACCGTGATCGGCCCGGCAATCGTGAACGTCAGCTGGTAGGCAGTGCCGATCAGGTCGATCGACAGGTCGGAGAACGTGGCGACGCCGTTGACGACGGTGACCGTCGCCGTGCCCGTGAGCGTGGCGCCGGTGGCACCGGTGCCCGACTTGATCGTCACGGTCACCTGGGTGGTGTTGTCGGTGCTGACCAGGTTGTTGAACGCGTCGCGCAACTCGACCTTCGGCGAGGTGCCGAACACCGACGTGGCGTTGACCGACGTGGGCATCGCCGTGACGGCCAGCGCGGCCGGCGGACCGCTGACACTGACCGTGGCGTTCTGCACCGGCAGGCCGGTGACGATCGAGCCGCCGGCTTCGGTGACCTGACCGGCGCCGATCTGCACGCCGATCGTGCCACCCTTGCCCTGGCCGCCACCGTTGAAGATCACGTAGATGCCGTACTCGGTGGCCACGGCGCCGGGCACCACGGACAGGCCGGTCAGCGCAATGGTGTTGCTGCCGGGCGACGCGACGCTGCCATTGGTGATCTCCTCGCCGGTGTCAAACTCGCCGTCGCTGTCGAGGTCGGCAAAGATGCCGGTCTCGGCGAAGTCGCTGATCGCAAGGCCGCCGCCGGGCGTGAGCGTGTAGGTGAGCGCCGTGACGGTCAGCGAGCCGTTCACGGCCTGCATCGTGAAGCGCAGGATCGCGTGCGAGTTGGCGTCCGACTGGAAGGCCGACGGCTGCGCGCCGTTGAGCTGAACGTCGAGCTGCTCGGCCGTATCGCTCCAGAGCACATCAATCGCGCCGGTGCCATCGTTGTCGGCATCGGCCTCGGCAGTCGCGGCGCTGACGCCGTTGCCGAAGTCCTGGCCGCCCGCAACGCGGAACGTGAGGTTGGCGTCGGGCGCGCCGGCGTTGTTCACAAACAGGCCGCCACTGCCGCCGGCCGCGATGCCGATGCTGGCGAACGTGTTGGCGTCGGCGTTGAGCCCGCCGTTGAGCGCCAGGTCGCCGGCGATGGTGATGTGCGCGTTGCCCGCCCCGGTCAGGCCGCCGCTGAAGGTGTTGCCCTGCAGCACGAGCAGGTTGGTGTTGTCGAGCAGGTTCAGGCCGGCCGCGTCGTAGTTGGCAAACGTGTTGCCGGCGATGGTGGTCTGCTTCGCGCCGATGTCCAGCGTGACCGACCCGCTGGTCTGCGAGCTGATGGTGCTGTTGGTGATCGACAGCACCTCGGCGTTGGAGTCGCAGCTGAACATCCAGGTGTCGGGGCCGGTGATCGTGCTGCCGGTGCTGATCGTCAGCGCGGCCGAGGGGTTGAGGGCAAGCGACGCGCCGGTTTGCAGGGTGACGGCGCTGGCACTGATGGTGGCCTTCGCGCCCGCCGCCGTCTCGCCCTGGAAGAAGCCCGCATCGCCGATGCGCAGGGTGCCGCCAGCGCGAACGGTGATCGACGCGCTGTTGCTCACCGCCAGCGTCGAGCCGGCGAAGGTGTTGCCAGCCGCCTGCGAGCCGTCGAGCAGGAACAGGCCGCCCGCTGCGGCGCCGTCGCCGACGGCCAGCGCCGCGTTGTCCACGGCCAGCGAGGCGGCGTTCATGTCGTCGCCGGCGCCGTCGTCGTTTGTGTCGCCCTCCACCGTGAAGCTGTTGATGGTGAGCACGCCGTTCTTGCCGGTGCCGCGCGTAATCGTCAGCGCGAGCTGGTCGGTGAGCGAGCCGCCGGTGATCTGCGGCAGCAGCGCGGTCCCGATCGTGGCGTTGCCGTCGCCCATCGTCAGCGTCATCGTGCCGGCCGCGCCCGCGTTGACGAACTGCACGGTGGCGGTCGGCGCGCTCAGCACGGTGGCCGCGGTGGAGTTGCCCAGGTTGAAGTTGCCG
>JBFWQT010000052.1:0-20921 GCA_050249295.1 Planctomycetota bacterium | reverse complement strand
CGGCCATCCGACGCAGGCTGGAAGCCTGCACCACACCACACCACCACACCACGTCCAATGCCACGCTCACGGGGTCCAACGCAGGCCGACATGCCACCCCATGTCGATGGCGCTCTCGGCGGCAAACGTGTTCTCCAGGAACGACAGCCACAGGATCATGCCGCGACGCAGCGTGAAGGCCAGGCCGAAGTGGAACTCCATCTGCGCAGCGGAGAGCACCGTCACGTCGGTCGCCACGGCCGTCTGCAAGTCGAGCGTGGCCACGATGGCGACCTCCGGGCCAAGACGAACCTCCACGCCGAGCCACGCCACAAACTGATGCTCGGCCGGCGCGAACGTCCAGACCACGGTCTGCGCAAGGCGCACGTACCCCACGCCGGCGTATCCGGTGAAGCGATCGCGCGTGAGCATGCCATTCACCTGCAGGCCGACGTCGAAGCCGCCGGAGGCGAAGCCGCGCGCCGACTCGCCGACCGGCAGCTTGAGCAGCAGGCGCGCGGACAGGCCGGTCGTGCCGGCGTCATCAAACACGATCGGCATCTTGGCCTGCAGCGTGATGTCGCCGATGCCCCATGCGACCTCGTCCTCCCCGGCGAACACGTCGACACTGTTGTGGCGGATGATGAACAGGCCCGGCGGACGCAGGTCGCGCCGTTCGCTGTAGCCGAACGAGCGGTGCCAGAACTGGATCAGCCCGGCCAGCGCCGCGTGGCCGCGCCAGCCGACGCGCAGGCCGACGCCGAGCTCGAGCCACGGCAACACGCCGATGCGCGAGTCGATGTCGATCCACACCTGGTCGAGGTCGAGGTCGTAGTCGAGTTGCCGCGCCCAGAGGTTGCTCCACGTGACGTCGGCGAAGATGTCGACGTGCTGCGGCGCGAGCAGCGACGGACGCTCGGGCGTGGCGCACAGGCGCAGCGTGTTGAGCGGCGAGAGATTGCGCACATGCGCGGGGCCGATCGGCGTGAGCAGCGCATCGGGCGCAGCCGGGTCGTCGTCGGCCGCGGCAGACCGGCTGCCCAGCGCCAGGCCAATTGCCACCACCGCACACGCAACGGCGGCACGCACCAGCCGTCTACTTGCCATTGGTGTTGTTGCCGGACGGCGGCGCCGCATCGCTGCTGTGGCCGGCATCGCGCCCGGCCGTGCCCGGCGAGCTGCCGTGCGTCGACTCGCAGTACTTGCGCACCTGGCCGGCCGTCAGCTTGCCGGCGCTGCCGCACCCGATCGGCACGAACACCAGGGGCACCAGCAGTGCGACGGCGCACGCCGTGGCCACGACAACCGGCAGTCGGCGGGTAGTGGTCGGAGTCTTCAACGGCCGGTCCTCACGTTGATGTCCAGCGGCAGTGTGTAGGTGCGCGATGACGCCGGCCGGATCGGCTTCTCGTCGCGAATCAGCAGGCGGCCCTCGGCGTCCACCTCCCACTCGGCCTGGCTCTCGTCGGCCGTCACCTTCAGCTGCCCGTCGTGCGGGATCTCGAAGCCTTCGGGCAGCAGGTCGACGATCAGGAACGTCGGAACGATCTCCGTCCCGGCGTTGGTCACCGTGAAGCGCAGCGACCCGCGGATCGGCTTGCCGGGCTCGACGCGGCCCACATCGATGAGGTGATTCTCGCGGTAGTCGTCGTCGCCGGCGAGCGCCACGGCCTGCGAGATGATCAGCCGGTTCACGCCACGGATGCTGTTGGAGTCGAGCTTGCGTTGCTCGTAGTAGCGGAACGTGACGGTGTTGGCCGGCTCGACCTCCTGCTTGCCGGCGCCGGGGTAGAACATCAGCGTGTCGCCGCGATCGACGCCGTGCAGCTTCCAGAGCTTCGTGTCGATCGTGGCGGATGGGCTGGCGTCGCCGCCGAACTGCTGGCTGCCGACCTCGACGGGGCCGGTGGTGCCGCATCCGACAACCGTGGCGCCTGCCAGTGGCAGCAGCAACAGGGCAGCTGACAGGCTGGTCCAGCGGGATCGACGCATTCAAAGGCTCCGTACGTGGTGTGGGGTTGCGCGCCTGCCGCGCGATTATCCGCAGTCGCCGCTGTATTGTCGAGCGCGCGACGGCGGCGCAGGTTCAGCGGAAGTGTGCTATGTCGGTGGCACCTGGCCCAGCGGTCCATCACCATGGCCAAACGCAAGGTCGACAAGGCAGTCAAGGCGGTCGCCGCGGCCGCGACATCCGGCGGCCCCGGCGGCCCCGGTAGCGAGCTGCAGCGGCCCTCGGCCGAGATCCTGCACGCCGACGAATTGAGCCGCCTGGCCGACCACGACGGCGACGCGCCGCGCCCGCCGGGCTGGAAGCTCACGCCGAAAAGCGTGATCGCGTTCGTGCTCGGCGACGAGCAACTCGGCATCGCACCGAAGTTCGTCGGCCGGCGCAGCCTGATCGAATGCTGCGTCGTCGCGCTGGCCACAAACCGCGGCCTGATGCTGATCGGCGAGCCGGGCACCGCCAAGAGCTGGCTTTCCGAGCTGCTCGCGGCGGCAATCAGCGGCGACAGCACGCTGACCATCCAGGGCAGCGCCGGCACCACGGAAGACGCAATCCGCTACTCGTGGAACTACGCGCTGCTGCTGGCCGAGGGGCCGTCGCGCAAGGCGCTGGTGCCCGCGCCACTCTGGAACGGCATGACCGATGGCAAGCTCGTGCGTTTCGAGGAGATCACGCGCTGCCCGATCGAGATCCAGGACAACCTGCTGAGCATCATGTCCGACCGCGTGATGCACGTGCCCGAGTTGACCGGCGAGGACGCGGCGACCTACGCGCGCCACGG
Organism: Planctomycetota bacterium; assembly: GCA_050249295.1. Lineage (GTDB taxonomy): Bacteria > Planctomycetota > UBA8742 > SKZP01 > SKZP01 > JBFWQT01. Next base: position 18,156 of record JBFWQT010000052.1, on the reverse strand, counting down.
CTTCAATGTGATTGCCACCGCCAACACGCGCGACCGCGGCGTCAACGAGATGAGCGCGGCGCTCAAACGGCGATTCAATTTCGAGACCGTGCCGCCGATCGACTCGCTGAGCCGCGAGCTGGAACTGGTGCAGCGCGAGACCGACCGCCTGCTGCAGCGCGCCGGCATTCCGATCGTGATGCCCGAGGACAAGACCGAGTTGCTGGTCACCACGTTCCACGAGTTGCGCAACGGCAAGACGGCCGACGGCAAGGCGATCGAGCCGCCGAGCACGGTGATGAGCACGGCCGAGGCGGTGAGCACGGCCTTCGCGGCGGCGCTGCACGCCTACTACTACAACGACGGCGAGATCACGGCCGCGCACCTCGTGCAGAATATGGTCGGCAGCGCGCTCAAGGATTCGGGCGACGACCTGCGCAAGCTGCGCCACTACTTTGATCATGTGGTGAAGCCGCGGAAGGGCCCGCTGTGGAAGGCCTTCTATCAGGCCCGCGAGGAGCTGCTGTGACGGTCGCGGTTCTTGTACGATTATCCGCCACCACCTGACTTGCGGGGCGTGGTGGAATGGCAGACACAGGCGGCTTAAAACCGCCAGGGGCTCACACCCCGTGCGGGTTCGACTCCCGCCGCCCCGATTGCCGCGCTGGGAACGAAGTGTCCAACTCTGGTGTCCTCGATTCCAGGCACATGTCCATAATCTGAACACCATTCCAGCATCTGACTGCGATGCAGTCCGATGATACCGGGGACGCATAGCCTCAATTGACTGGCACGCGAATCGCACTGTCAGAGGGTGCTCACAATCGGGTGAGCTGGAGGACCCCTGATGACGATCACAAGCCGTCCCAGTTCCGACAATGAGGGTTACCGCCACACCTGCTTCATCTGCGGCTACAAGTGGCTGTCCGACGCCAGAGAAGAAACCCAGTGCCCGCAATGCAGCAAGCGACGATCGCCTACCACCAAGCGACTGGCCAGCCTGGCCCGCGGCGACGCCGAACCGACTGACCGCCGGCGCAGCACCACGAGCGTGAATCTGCCGATCCTCCGACCCGAAGACGCGGCCGCGGCGGCCAGCGAACGGGCGATCATCGGCGACGGCACCGACGGTACTGGCGACGAAAGCGACGACGACCAGAACGCCGACCGCTCGCGAAGCGGCTCCGACCGGGCGCTCCCGGTCAATGGCGCCCCCGGCGACTGACCTCCGCACACCGAAGACGTCCCCGCAAGACGACGCGCCGCGCACCATCCCGCGTGGCGCGTCGCGCGTTTCGCACCGCCGGAATGGTCGGCCGAACTTGACTCGCCCCACTCTGCGGCACATTATTAACACTACCCCACCGGTTCCTGACACTACCCACAAGCTGCCATGGATCCTCGACAGACCGGCCGTGTGAAGTGGTTCGACGCGGCCCTCGGCTTCGGCTTCATCGAGGATGACGGCGGCGACGTGTTCGTCCACCGGGCCGAGCTCGAAGGCGACGAATGCGGCGCAGGGCTGCTCGCCGGCGACATCGTCGACTACGATGTCCGGCGTGGCCCCCGTGGTATCGCGGCCTGCCGGGTGCGGGTCCATGCCCGCCTCTCGACAGCCGCGCAGTCGGCCTGACCTCGACCCCGATCGATGAACGAACGCACCGTGCTCGTCACCGGCGGCGCCGGCTACATCGGTAGCCACGCCTGCAAGGCGCTGGCCGCGGCCGGCTGGACCGTCGTCGTGCTCGACAACCTCTGCGCCGGGCACCGCGAGGCCGTGAAGTGGGGCGCACTCGAAGTGGTCGACCTGCTCGACGCGGCCGGCGTGATGCGCGTGATGGCCACCCATCGGCCCGCCGCGGTGATGCATTTCGCCGGCTTCCTCGATGTCGGCGAGTCGGTGCGTGAGCCCGGCAAGTACTGGCGCAACAACGTGACCGGCAGCCTGCACCTGCTCGACGCCGCGACCGCCCACGGCGTGACGGCGCTGGTGTTCTCGAGCACCTGCGCCACGTACGGCCTGCCGCAGCAGGTGCCGATCCGCGAGGATCACCCGCAGGTGCCGATCAGCCCGTATGGCGCGAGCAAGCTGGCCGTCGAGCGCATGCTGGCCGACTTCGAACCGGCCGGCGGCCCGCGCTGGACCGCGCTGCGCTACTTCAACGCGGCCGGGTGCGACCCCGACGGCGAGACCGGCGAGGACCACGACCCCGAGATCCACCTGATTCCCGTCGCGCTGCAGGTCGCGGCCGGCAAGCGCAAGCAGATGGCGATCTTCGGCGACGACTACGACACGCCGGACGGGACGTGCGTGCGCGACTACATCCACGTGACCGACCTGGCCGACGCGCACGTGCGCGCGCTCGATCGGCTGATGGCCGGCGGCGCGAGCATGGCCTGCAACCTGGCGAACTCGCGCGGGTTCTCGGTGCGCGAGGTGATCGACGCGGCTCGCCGCGTGACCGGCCATGCGATTCCGGCCGTGGTTGGTCCGCGCCGGCCCGGCGATCCGCCAGTGCTGATCGGCGATGCGACCCGCGCGCGAGCCGAGCTGGGATGGACGCCCCGGCTCGACACGCTCGACAACATGGTCGGTACCGCCTGGGCGTGGATGACCCGCCCGGGACCATCCAGCGCGCAGCAGTCGGGTGAGGCGAGTGGGGCGGGTGAGGCCAGCTGACATTCTCTGTTTCGCCTCCGATCGGAGCAGTTGCTTCACGACCTGTTGACGCATTGTTCGGCAACTTCATACGCGGCGTTGACGCACGGTTCACGACGCTTCACCCCCACTTCACTGCATTTCTCTCCAAAAGAACCCCGCATTCAAGGGGCTCCGCGGGCGGTATGCCGTTCGCGCGCCGTTGCATCCGATAACATTGTCCGGCCGCTGGGGCATCGTGATGCATGTCGCTTTTGGAAAGCCAGTTAAGGACATTGCGGCGGGGCGCCGTGGCGTCCGCTCCGGCGGCGCGCTCCATGTGCGGACATCGAGTTGTTGCAGAATGTCGCCGAGTTGAAAATTCCTGATCGGGGCAGTTTGCCGGCACCCGGACCCTCGCTGCCGGCCGCCCACGAGGGCACCACGAGCGCTGATCCGTGGAGTGCGTCGGGATGAGAGCCGAGTCGCCGAGCCGGTCGGCGAGTGCGCAGCTCTGTTCGAGCGGGGCAGACATGCCCCGGAGTGTGGCTGCGGGACCAGCCTGCAAGGCCGATCGGATCCGGCTCCACGCGCGGACTCCGGGCCACGACCGCATGGGCTCGCCAGGCAGGTCGATGCACGGACCGACGCGTTCTCCCGCCACGCGCAACCCGGACAGTGCCCGTCGACAGGTCAGGGCGAGCCGTGGCCCCGACATCACCAGATTATTGAGACCTGTGCAGACACAAACGGCGTAAATGAGCGAGTTCAGCGACATGGATCCAGCCTTCGAAACACAACGTCCCCCTCTGTACCGGGGAATGTCCTATGTTTCGGCCTGTTTTCCGCCCCAAGTGTCTGGGAGTGCTGGACAAGAAATTATTTTAGCTAAATTGGACCGATGTCAGAGGCGCGAGAGCGGGGGCGGCGCGGGGTGGTTCGGGGCGAGCCGTTGGAGCCCCTGCCGGTGGGTTCCGCTACCCCGACGGTCGCGGCTCAGACTCGATGGGCTGCATCAATCGTCGAGTTGGTACACAAGCAACATGCCGACCGCGTTCAGCGCGGCCACAAGGGTGCGGCCATCGCGCGAAATCACAATGCCCGGGAAGTCCAGCGCGCTGCCCGCGTCCGCAGGCCACGCCCACTCGACGGCTGGATTGCGCACCCAACCGGTCGCAGGGTCGGCGTCGAACGCGACGAGGCGGTGTTCCTCCTCGGGCTGCGCCCACACGCGCGAGTCGTCCGCCTGCAGCACGATGCCGTAAACGCGGAACGTGTCGGTCTGCACGTCGTGAACCTCACTGCCGCGGTACGCATCCACGCCGTGGAGGCGGAGCAGGTCGTGGTACGACGATTCAAGCACCAGCGTGCGTCCATTGCGCGCGAGTTGCATCTGCCTCCCTGACAACGACAAGCGGCGCTTGCGGCGGCTGCGACGATTGCCGACCTCGAAGGTGTGAAGGAACCTCACGACGGTCCGCCGGCTCGCGGTGGCGGTCGCCGCGGCGAACCGTCCGTCGGCCGACAGCGCCACGCTCAGGCAAGCGCCGCCGATCGGCACGCGATCGAGTTCGCGCAAGGTGGAGCGATCGACGCAGACCACGTCCGAGTCGTCGGCGAAGGCAATCGCATGGCCGGCCATCGCGAACGCACCGGGGTAGCCGATCTCGATGTCGAGCCGGGTCGTGCCGGTCTTGCGGTCGTGGACGACGATGCCCGGCCCGGCCTCGCGGTGAATGCTGCCGTGCGCGATCAACATGGTGTCGCCGCCGTCGGAGATCAGCGCTTGCTCGATCCGCACGCCGGCTGGGGCCAGCTTGTCGACCACGCAGCCGGCATCGCGGTCGATCACCGTCACCTGATTGCGTCGCACGGCCAGCACGAAGCGGCCATTGTCGGAGACGGCCGGGGCCGACGTGGAGAGCAGGTGATCGGGGCCGAGCAACTCGCCGCTGTCGGGATCGAGAATCGCCAGCGCAGTGTCTGAGAGCGCGAGCAGCAACCGGCCGTCGGGCAGCTCGGCCATCGAGTCGACCGACTGCGCGGGCAGTGCGATCGAGAGCACCACGTGGCCGTCCGCCACACGGAAGGCTTCGATGCGGTGGTAGCTCTGCACGACTCCGAGCGTGCCGTCGCGGATCAGCGCAACGTTGCGCACCTCGACCTGCACGCCGTGCTGATGCAGCGTCTCGCCGGTGTCGGCGCGCAGCACCTCGATGGTCGCACTGGCGGGCGTGCCGAACTGCGTGCGGGTCTGCATCGCCACGATCGTGGTCGCACCGTCGACGGCGAACGCGGTCGCTGCAAGGCTGGTGTGGTCGGTCGGGTTGGAGATGCGGCGCGAGGCCTCGATCGTTGCCCCGGTGAGCGGGTTGAACAGTACCGCGCCGTTACCGACCAGCCACATCGCTTTGCCCTGCGGCGCGACCAACGACGGCCTGGCGAGCAGGATGCCCCGCGGCGTGTGCACGTCGGAGAGCGGCTCGCCGTGCGTCGTGACGAGTTGCACGCGTTCGGCGCGCTCGTCCCAGTCCACGTTCGACCATTCGAGAAGGAGCCGCTCGTCGGCCAGCGGGCGGGCACGGCGGGCGTCGGTGCGGATCGTCCACTCCTCGCCGGTGCTGGTGCGGAAGATGCGGAACGCGCCGGGCTCGCCGCCGTGCGTGACGATGAACCGGCCATCGGGCGCGACGCGGGCACCCGACGCCGTGCGGCGCGAGACGACGCGACCGGTGTGCAGGCCGATGGCGACGATCAGGGAGTCGTTGTCATCATCGTCCTCGCCGTAGAGCTTCGAGGTGCTGATCGCGAGGCGTCCGTCGGGCGTTGTGGCGAGCCGGTCGGCGCGCTCGCCAGTGAAGCAGGCGCCGCGGCCGTAGACGTCGCGCAGGTGCCAGCGGCCGATGCGGCTCACGGCGTCGAAGTTGACCGGGCCGGGCCGAGGGCTGTCGAACCAGGTTTCGCGCAGGTGCGGCCAGCGGTGGTCAGGCCCGGCGTACGGGAGCCAGCTGGTGTGGATGCCCGGCGGCACGTCAGCAGAACCGCGCAGGTCGGTGCGGCAGGAGATGGCGTCGAGAGGACCGAGGTCGCGGCCGCGGCGCGTGAACACGTGGTGCGGCTGGCGAGGGTCGTCAGGCATCTCGTTGCTGGTGAGAGCGTCGGAGGGCGCAGTGGCGCGGCGAGGACGCGGTGCAGACGAAAGGTTGCCCACGGGCGGCAGCCCGTGGGCTTCAAGGTGCAGGCGAAAGGTGCAGGGCAGCGGGCGAACAGTCAGTACTTCTTGCGCTGCCTGCTGTTCGCGATGCCGAGCTGCTTGCGGTACTTCGTCACCGTGCGGCGAGCGACCTCGAGGCCGAACTCCTTGCTGAGCGCCTCGGCAATGGCGTCGTCCGACAACGGGTTGTCACCCGGCTCGTTATCCACCAGCTCCTGCACGCGCGACCGGACGACCTCGGTGCTCTCCTCGCCGCCATCGTCTTTCGTTGTCCCGCCGCGGAAGAAGTACTTCATCGGGTAGATGCCGCGCGGCGTCTCCATGTACTTGTCCTGCACGGCGCGGCTTACCGTACTCACGTGACGACTCACCTTCGTCGCGACGTCCTGCATCTTCAGCGGGACGAGGCCGGTGACGCCCTTCTCGAAGAAGCCGCGCTGGTACTCGACAATCGCCTCGGCCACGAGCTGCAGCGTCTGGCGCCGCTCCTCGATGCTCTGCTGAAGCTGCTGCGCCCACTGGATGCGCTTGCTCGCGAACTCGCGCACGTCCTTCGAGGCGTCGCGATCGGCCGCCATCTCCACGTAGCGCGGCGAGAGCCGGAGGTCCGGCACGTACTGGTCCTCGATCACCACCTCGTAGCGATCGTCGACTTCCTTCACGACCACGTCGGGCACCACGTAGGCCGTCTCGTCGACCGTGTAGCTGGTGCCCGGGCGCGGATCGAGCAGGTGCAGCGAGTCGATCGCCTCCTTGAGGTCGTCAAGGTCGGCGCCGGTCGCGCGGGCAATGCGCGGCAGCCGGTTCTTCTGCAGGTCTTCCAGGTGGTCGACCACCAGCCGGCGCAGCAGCACGTGGTGCGGCATGTTCGGCGTGATCTGCAGCTCGAGGCACTCCACCAGGTGGTACGCGGCCACGCCGGGCGGCTCGAGCGTGCGGATGATCGCCAGCACCTCCTCGGCCTCGGCGAACAGCGCCTCGAAGTAGGCGTCCTGCGGATGCCGCAACGGCTCGATCTCCGGCATCGTCATCGGCACGATGTCGGGCGCGCGCACCACGTCATCGCGACGGCGCTGGCGGTAGCGGCCGGACGCGGTGGACACGAAGTGCTTTCGCTCGCGCTTGCCGCCGGCCGGCTTGTCGCCGTTGGCCTCGCTGCTGTCTGTCGCGTCGGCGGTCGCCGCCGGCTTGCCCGCGTCGTCGTTGTTGTCGCTGTCGGCGGCGTTGTTGTCGTCGGCCGAGCCGAGGTCGTCGTCGGCGTCGACCAGCTCGCCGTCGAGGTCGGCCGCGTCGAGGTCCCACGAGCTGTCGCCGACCTCGTCGTCCATGCCGTCGCCCGGCGCCACCGCGTCGGGCACGTCGGCACTGTCGAGGCTCGCACTGCTGCTGCTGGCATGCCTGTTGCCGCTGGCGGCGGCGGCGGCCTCGGCGGCCTCCGCGATCATCAACGGCCGCTCGTCCAGGTCCTCGAGCAGGTCGGTCTCGTCGTCGCACGGCGCGACCACGCCCGGCACGTCCAGGTTGCGCGGCAGCATGTCGACGATGTTCTCGAGCCGGTAGCGCAGGTAGCCGTAGCGATTGATGTTGTAGATGATCTGCTCGCCGATCAGCTTCTGCAGCGGCGTCAGGTCCAGCACCATCAGCTGCTCGATCAGATGATCGTGCAGCGAGCCGTAGCGCGCGGCCGTGTTCTGCAGCGCCTCGTGCTTCTTGTCCTCGCCGCCGGTCATCCGCTTCACCGGCGCGCGATCGTAGAACGAATCGCGGAAGCGCTCGTCCGCCTCGAAGTTGCTGAGCCGTTCGAAGTCGTCGCTGTTCTCGCCGCTGCGCTCCACGCGCTCGACGTCGGCGCCCTTCTCCTGTCCGGCCCCGAGGCCGGTTTCTTCGAGGCGGGCGGGCTTCTCGATTTCGAGCGCCGGGTTGACCTCGAGCTCGTTGCGGATCAGGTCGGCCAGCAACGTCTGGTTGAGCTGCAGGATCTCGATCGACTGGATCATCGTCGGCGCGAGCCTCATCGAGAGCTCTTGCCGTTGTTGCGGTCGAAGTGAGATTTCCTGTCGCATGGTCAGCTTCCGGATCCGGTGGCTGTCGGCGCCGACGACGCGCGACGGCCGCGCAGTGCATCGGACAGGATGGCGGTCGAGACGAACTCGATGCTCGCGCCCTGCGGGATGCCGCGCGCGAGCTGGGTGATGGTGACGGGCAGGTCCTGCAGGGCCTCGCGGACGTGCAGGGCGGTGCCGTCGCCTTCAAAGTCGGGGTTGGTGGCGAGGATCACCTCGCTGATCACGTTCTCGGCGCCCCCATCGCCGGTAGCTGCTGCTGCCGCTGACGACCGGATGCGCTCGCGCAACGGCCCCAGCGTGAGGTGCTCGGCGCGCTCGCCGTCGAGCAGCGAGACGCGGCCGGTCAGGACGTGGTAGAGGCCATCGAAGGTGCCGGTACGCTCGATCGCCAGCAGGTCGCGCGGCTGTTCGACCACGCAGACGCGGGTGCGGTCGCGGTTCGGCGAGGTGCAGATCGCGCAGGGGTCGGCCTCGGTGAGGTTGAAGCAGACCGAGCATGCGCGCATGTGCTCCTTCATGTCAACAATCGCATCGGCGAGCGCGCGGGCCTCCTCGACCGATGCGCGGAGCAGATGGTAGGCGAGCTTTTCCGCCGTCTTGCGTCCGATACCCGGCAGTTCGGCCAACTGGTCGGTGAGCCGGTCGAGCGGCGTGCGGCGCGGGGTCGACGAGGCGGAAGCGGGCGAGGAATCCGGCGAATGCGGCGGGCGGCCGTCATTTGTTGGCGGGCCGTGTTGATCGGTTGGGCTGTTGCGTCTGCCCGCCATACGCATGTCCGACGACCCGGGTTCCTGCGAAGCCGCCGTGGATGGGCCTCGGCGGGCGTGGTGCTTGTGGGGTCGAGTATACGCCGCAGTCGGCGGGCCGGTCAAGGCGAACCGGCACATTCGGCACGCCGATTGCGTGTTGACAATTGCCGCGCGGCTCGTTCCAGGAATCCAGGCCGTGGTGCCCGCTTCCAGCGTGGTCTGCTGCCGAGCGCCCGCGACCATGCCGTGGGTTGGCACGGTCAGGCCCGTTTTTAAAAGGGTATATATATAAGTTGATTCGGTTCGTGCTCGGGGCGAGCCGGGACGGAAGTCCCGGAGTCTTGTTCTGGAAGGAGCCCTCTGTGCGCCGATTCCCGGTTGATTCCGGAATCAGACTCCGGGGACTTCCGTCCCCGGCTCGCCCCGAGCGTGAGTTCGTTTCTGACAGCCGCGCGCGCTTGCGGCTCACACCAGGTAAACATCGCGCCCGCGCCGCAATCAGGGCAACACGCGCACCAGGCGGAATCCGACATCGTCAACCGCATCGTCGGCGCCCGCATCGTCGCCCGCCGACAGCGGCCGCGGGCCGGTACGGAATGAACCGCCGCGGATTGCATAGCCGGTGTCGCCGTCGCGCACCCACTCACGCAGGCTGCCGCCCAGGTTGCGCACGCCGATCGGCGAGGCGTCCATCATCAGGTTGGCGTTCGCCTCGGCCGAGTACTGCGCCAGCAACTGCGGCGTGAACCAGCCGAAGCGCGACTCGGGCTGGCTGCCCCACACGTAGCGCTGCGCGTCGGTCGCGCAGGCCAGCGCCCGCCACTCGCTGGCGGTGGGCAGACGAACCACCGAGCCGTCGGTCTGCTTCGCCGTCAGCCACGCGGCGAACAGCTCGGCTCGTGCAGCGGTGATGCCGACTACCGGGCGCGACGGATCGGTGCCGGACGCGAAACCCGGATGGAAGCGGCGGTACTCGCCGACGGTCACCTCGTCGCGCCACGCGATCAGCGCCTGCAGCGGCCGACCGGTGACCGCCGAGATCAGACGCGGAGAAGTACCCGGCGGGCCGATGTCGCGAACGTCGATCGAACCGCCGGGCACGAACACGTGCGCGTCATTCGCGTCGGGCGCGATGGAGGCCGGCACCTCGACCACCCGGTACACGCGCTTGCCGGGCGGCAACTCGATCGCCACGCGCAGCTCGCAAGCCTTGCCGTCGGTGTCGGTCCACTGCAGCAGCGCGACCCACACGCCGGGCCGCAGCGCGAGGTCTTCGATCGGAAGGCTCCCGACGCGGGCCGGGTCGGCTGGCGCGTCGGGCGTGCCGCGCGTGCCGCCGGGTGCGTCGGCCGGCGCGGGTGGCCACGGATGATGGAACGCAGCGTCGAGCGACTTGCCGATCAACGGCGCGAGGAAGTCCGGCGGCAACGACGTCGACTGCGCATGCCGCAACGGCACCGGCAGCAGACGCGGCTCGGCGCCATACGCGTCGGCCTCGACCATGCGGTACAGGCGCACCGACACCGGCCCCGCGGCACCCGGCACGCGCGCGTCGACATGCAGCCGCGCGGGCGCGAATCGCTCGCTGCCGGCGGTGCCGTTGTCGTGACGCAAGCCCTCGCCGTCGTCGATTGCGGGCTCGAGCTGCGCGAGCATGTCGCGATCCATCTCCGGCAGGCCGCTGCGCAACAACAACCGTGACAACGTCGCCGCGACGCTCGTGGAGATTGCCGGCAAGCGCAGCGACTCCGAGAGCGAGAGCGACTGCTGCGCAAGGCCGATCGCGGCGGCCCTGGCGGTCAGTGCTTCGAGCGCGCGCAACCTCGCGGCAGCTCGCAGTTGCCACATCTCGCGCAACTCCGGCGCGCCGGGTAGCGCATCAACGGGGGCGGCATCTTCCGCCAGGTGCCACGCGGTCACGGCATCGGCGTGCGCGGTCGCGCCGGTCTGCCATGCCTTCACGCGCGACTGCAGCTCCTCGAGCAGGCCGTCGAGGCGTTCGCGTTGCTGCGACTCGTGGCGGGCAAAGCCGTCGGCGCGCGCGTCGTCGAGTTCCTTCGCGTGCCGCTGGTCGATCACCGGAAGCACCGCGCCAAGCACGATCAGCGCGAGCACGACCACGGTCAGACCGCCGGCGACAAACGCGCGGTTGCGGCGCAGCGCCTTGCGCACGCGCTCCCAGCCGCTGTAGCGCACGTGCGAGATGGTCTCGCCGTCGAGGAAGTGCTGCACCTCTTCCTGCATCTGCGCCACGCTGCGGTAGCGGCCCGCCTTGCGCGGCGTCATCGCGCGCATCACGATCGCTTCCAGTTCGCGCGGGATTTCCAGCGCGGGGGCGCGCTCGCGCGGCGGCACGATGTCGCCGTCGATGACTTTCTTCAGCACGTGGATGTGCGACTCGCCGGTGACCGGCGGCTGGAACGTCAGCAGCTCGTAGAGCAGCGCGCCGAGCGACCAGATGTCGCTGCGTTCGTCGAGCGCGTCGATCTCGCCGCGCGCCTGCTCGGGCGGCATGTACGTCGGCGTACCGGCCACGGTGCCGTCGAGCGTCAGGTCGTCGCCCATCTCGCGCCGATCGGTGAGTACCTCGCCCGCGCCGCCCACGGCGGGGCGCGCCTCGCGGCCGATCAGGCGAGCGAGGCCCCAGTCCATGACCTGCACTTCGCCGTAGTCGCCGACCATGATGTTCGACGGCTTGATGTCGCGATGGATCACGCCGCGCGAGTGGGCGAACGCGACGGCCTCGCAGACGCGGAGGAACAGCTGCAGCCGGCGCGCCAGCACATTGAAGCCGCGATACGGCCGGCCCTTGCGCAGTCGGCGGATGATGTCCGACAGCGGCTCGCCGCTGACCAGCTTCATCGTGAAGAACAGGTTGCCGGCCTCGTCGAGCCCGACGTCGTGCACCGGCGGGATGCCGGGGTGTTCGAGCTGGCCGGTGACCTGCACCTCTTCGAGGAAGCGCATCACGCGGTGGCGGTCAGAGAGGTCGCCGATCATCACCTTCATGGCGATCGGCCGGCGGATGTCGCTGTCGATCACGCGGAACACGGCGCCCATGCCGCCGCGCGCGATCTCGTTGACAACGTGATACTTCTGCGCCGAGCCGCGCTGCGTGAGCGAGAGCGGGCCGACGCCGACGTCCTGCGCGATGCTGACGAGCTCGGCGGTCTGCGGCTGGTAGGCCGGCTCCTGGCTGCTGCTGTCGGCCAACGCGTCGCGAGTGGGCAGCTGCGACGCCACCGACGTGGCGCTGCGCTCGCTGGTGGATTTGGGCAGCTGGCTCTTGCGGCCGGGGCCAAGTTCGGGCGACTTGCTCGGCGACTTGCTGCCGCGTCGCGTGGAGCCGCGGCGCGATGGTGTGCGGCCGGTGCCGGAGCCAAGGTCGATGCCGCCGGTGCCGATGTCGAGGCGGGCGCCGAGTCCGGGCTGGTTGAACTGCGGCCGGACGTCGGTGCCGCCGCGCGCTCCGGGCGATCGGCCGGTGTCGGTGCCGCCCTGCATGTGCGTGAGCGTCGCATCGCCGCCGGGCGCGGCTTTGCCGGGAGACGTGGTGATGCTGGAGGGATGCACCTCGATCGACTCGACGATCGACGGCACTTCCATCGCGTCGTCGTCGTCGTCCCTGCCCGGACGATCAGCGGCGGCGGCCGGCGCGGCGGGCGCTGGCTCGGCTACCGGGGTCGGCTCGCTGGTGGAGCCGCCGGTTGCAGGTTCCGGATCGGCAGGCACGGTCATGTGGTTGACGAAGGTGCGTCGCGCTCGGCATCGCCCGTTGGTGTCAGTGCAATCTCCCTACCACGGTAACGGAATCGCGCGATCAGTGTTCAGCACGAATCCGGGTGCGCGTTGGATCGCGAGGTTGAAGCCCACGGACTGCTGCCCGTGGGCAGGGTTGCGATGAGCGATTGCGGCGAGCTGCGGGCGAAGGGGAGCAGCCACTGAACGGTTACCCACGGGCAGCAGCCCGTGGGCTTGAAGGTGCAGGTCAGGTCGCCATTGCCGCGAGCTCCGCCAGGCGGGGCATCGCCGCGCGCAGCGACTCGTCGAGGATCTTCAGCATCGCGTCGAGCTCGTCCGGCTTGCTGGCGAGCGGCGGCATGAAGATCACGGTGCCGCCGATCGGGCGGATGATCATGCCGCGGGTGCGGGCCTCGCGAACGACAAGCTCGCCGACACGGTGCCTGTAGGCGAATCGCGCGCGCGTGGCTTTGTCGGCGACCAGCTCGATACCGACCATCGTGCCGGCCTGGCGCACACTGCCCACGTGCGGCAGGATTGCGAGGCGCTCCAGCCCGCGACTGATCTGCGCAACCATGTCCGGCAGCGTCGGCAGCACGTGCTGTTCCAGCAGGTCGGCACTCGCCAGCGCCACGGCGCAGCCCAGCTGGTTGCCGGTGTAGCTGTGGCCGTGGAAGAACGTGCGGCCGGAGTCGACCTCGCCGAGGAACTCGCGGAAGATCTCTTCGCGCACCAGCGTGGCGGCCAGCGGCAGGTAGCCGCCGGTGATGCCCTTGCCGAGGCAGAGCAGGTCGGGCACCGCACGATCACCGTCGGCCTGCCAGGCGAAGAGCCTTCCGGTGCGGCCGAAGCCGGTCGCTACCTCGTCGACAATCAACAGCACGCCGAACCTGTCGGCCAGCTCGCGCAGGCCGCGGAGGAAGCCGGGCGGCGCGGGGATGATGCCGCCGGCACCTTCCACCGGCTCGACAATGATCGCGGCCAGTTCGTCGGCGTGCGCGCGAATCACCTTCTCCGTCTCGCTCAGCGCCGCGGCGCAGACATGAGGCGAGTCGAGGCGGCGGTCGGGCCAGCGGTAGACGTTGGGGTACGGCGCGCGTGGATGCGCCGGCAGGCGGCCGAGGAACGGATGATGGAACAGGTCGTCGGGCGCAACCGACATCGCGCCGACCGTGTCGCCGTGATAGTTGTCGGTGAAGCCGAGGATCTTCTGCCGGCGGCGGTCGCCACGGTTGTGGTGGTACTGCACCGCGATCTTCAGTGCGGCCTCGACGGCCGTTGCGCCGTTGTCGGAGAGGAACACGCGCGAGAGTCGGTCGCCGGTCATGCCGCTGAGGCGCTTTGCCAGGTGGATCGCGGGCGACGAGGCGAGACCGAGCTGAGTGGTGTGCGCAACGCGGTCGAGCTGGTCGCGGATCGCGGCGTCGAGAGCCGGCTCGCGGTGGCCGTGCAGATTGACCCACAGCGACGAGTGGCCGTCCCAGTACCAGTTGCCGTTCGCGTCCTGCACGCGACGGCCGTCGCCGGCGACGATGACCACAGGGTCGTCGTCCATCCACTGCTGCATATGCGTGAACGGATGCCAGAGGTGGGCGCGGTCGAGCGCCGCAAGGTCGGCGTGCGAGGAGGCGGGGTCGTGGTCAGGCATGGTGGCAGGCACACGAGCGGTCGGGTCGCCGCCCGCGCAAGGCTACCCGGGCGCGGCAGCGCGCGGGTTTCAATGGTGCGTGTGACGGGCAGGGATCAGAAGTTGAAGCCCAGCGAGAAGCTCACGGTCTGCAGGCGGTCGCCGGGGAAGCTCTGGATCGGGAAGCCGAAGTCGAGCGCGAGCGGCGCGGGGCTGATCGGCAGCTTGAGGCGCAGGCCGAAGCCCCACGACATATTGAACTTGTTGAGCGCGATGTCGTCGATCGTCGGCGCAAGCTGGCCGATGTCGAAGAACAGCACCAGGTAGATGATGCCGGGCTGCAGCGGGTAGCGCAGTTCGACGTTGGCGGCGAGGCGCGCGCTGCCGCGTAGCGACGAGCCGCTGGAGTCGCGCGGGCCGACGCCCTCGCGCTCGAACCCGCGCATCGCGGGAGTGTTCGGGCCCGCCGCACCGCCGAGCGCCACGCGACGCAGGATCGGGATGGTGGTCGCGCCGTTCCAGGGTTCCTGCCAGTCGAAGGCGAGGCGGATGTTGAGCGCCGGCTCCTGGTTGAGCGCCGTGGTCAGCAGCGGAATCGGGAACGGGAAGTTGAGCGAGCCCTTCACGTCCCAGTGCCACCAGTCGACGTTGCCGCCGAGGTACTCGCCACCCAGCTCGTAGCCGCTCTGGATGTTGAAGCCGCGGGTCGGGAAGAACGGATCGTCGCGGCGGTCGAAGTCCACCGAGAAGCGCAGCGAGGAGTAGACCTTGCTGATCTTCGCTTCCTGGATGGCTGCCGAGGCGCTGCCCGAGACGTTGAGCGCCTTCGACCAGTTCCACTTGTATTCGAGCTGCACGCGGAGGTCGGGCAGCAGCGCGTAGCCGAACGCGGCGGTGTAGACCCAGTCGAGCGTGTCGAAGTCGGGCAGCGACTCGTTGACGTAGGCGAACGAGGTGCGGAACGAGAACCGGCTGCGGAAGAAGTACGGTTCGTCGAAGCTCAGCTTGTAGGTCTGCGAGAGCGGGCCGGGCTGCGCCGAGAGCTCGAGCGTCTGGCCGCCGCCGGTGAAGTGCGGGAAGCCGGCGATGTCGAAGTTGCTCTTGGTGAGGTTGAAGAAACCGACGATGCCCTTCTCGGATGACCAGCCGACACCGAGGTTGAAGCTGCCGGTCTCGCCTTCCTCGACGTTGACGTGCACGTCGACGTACTGCTCGGGGTCGTACGGCGGGTCGGCCGGCACCGGCGTGATGCGCACGCCGATTTTCGGCGGCTGCGCAAACCAGCGGGTGCGCAGCAGGCGCAGCGTGTCGTACTCCACCGCGCTGGCCGAGTACCACTGGCCGGGGCGGGTCGCCATCAGGTTGCGGATGACGGTGCTGCGCGTCGCGTCGTTGCCGTGGATCAGCACCTCGCCGATCTTCACGCGCACGCCCTGCTGGATGTCGTAGACGATGTCGACGATGTTGGGCGCGACGGTCGTGTACTTCACCTCGACCTTCGAGTTGAAGTAGCCCTTGTCCTGGTACATGCGCAGGATCAGGCCGTGGTCGCCAAGTCGCTTGACCGGGTCCTGCGCGCTGCTCGAGCCGAACACGGCCATCTGGCGGAACGTGCCGCCTTCCTTGACCTGCATGCGGTTGCGCAGGTCGTCGGGGGTGAACGCGTCGGACTTGCCGCGCAGCGTGATCGAGCGCACCTTGTAGAGCACGCCGGGCACGAAGCGCCACGTCAGGTCGACCGCCTGGCGGTCCGTCGTGAACGACTCGTCTTCGAGGTAGACCTTCGCGTCGAGCCAGCCGTTGCCGCGCAGCACCTCGGCCATGCGCAGGATGTCGCGCTCGAGCTCGCGCGGCTTGTAGTCCTCGTCGCCCTTCAGTTCGTGGCGGAACGGGCGCTGGCGGGCCTGATCGTTGGAGAGCCAGATCGCGATCGAGTACCAGAGGTCCCACCATTCGTTCGGCATGTCGAACAGCACGTCGCCCTTGTCCGGGCTGAGCAGTTCGAGGCCGGGGAAGTACAGGTTGCGCACCTTGACCTTCGGCCCCTCGACGATGTCGAAGACCAGCACGTCGCGCGGGCGAGCCTGGCCGGGCTGTTCCTGGCGCTCGAGGTGCCAGTGCACCTCGCAGAAGTACCAGCCCTCGCTCTTGTACTCTTCAACGATGCGCTGCGCGTCGCGCTCGACCAGGTCGGGGTTGAGGTAGCCGCCGCCCGACGAGCGGGTGGTCTCGAGCAGCTTGCGCAGGTCGTCGGTGCCCTTGCCGCCGTCGTGGCCGCGGAAGATGACCTCGTCGATGTAGCGGTTCTCGACGAGGAAGACCGTGACGCGCAGGCCGTCGGCAAATTCGCCGGTGGCAGGGTCCTGCATCAGCTCGACGCGGATGGCGACGTGGCTGATGTTCTTCTTGTTCTCGCGGGTCAGCAGGCGGACGTCGTGGTCGCACGCGGTCTGCTTGTATTCTTGGCCCTCCTTGATGGCCATGCGCGACTTCAGCGACGCGACGCTCTCGGTGAGCAGCTTCTCGGGCGAGAACACGATCTGTTCGACGGGCCGCGAGCGGAGGCGGTAGATCAGCGTGATCGGCGAGCTGTCGTCGGCGCTGCCGCTGGCCATCACCTGGATCAGGTTGAAGAAGCCGGTGCGCTCCAGACGATTGATGTCGTCGCGAATCGAGGCGATGCGCAGCAGCTGCCCGGAGTTGGTGAGGATGTGCTTGCGCAGCCAGCTGTTGCCCTGGATGAAGTTGGCGTAGCCGCTGATGTCCTGCACCGGGTCGAAGGTGCCGTTGTAGCGCAGGGCCTCGATGCGCACGTCGCTGATGCGCCGGTTGGCGAAGGCCTCCAGGCGGGTCAGGCCGACAACCTCGTCGTGCATCGCTGCGGCCGCGGCGTCGCGCCCGGCTGCCGGGTCGCCCGGGTCGCCCGGGTCGGCCGGAGCTGGCTGGGCTGCGGCTGTGGCGGTCAGCGCCAGGATCAGCGCCAGTGCCAGAGTGAGGAGCAGAGTGAGCGCCAGTGCGCCGTGCGAACGGTCGTGATTCACGAGGTAGTCGTGCAAGCGTGCCGGTTACGGGGGTGCCTCACGCGCCGCCGGAGAATAGCCGTCTGGCCGACGCGGTGCCAATACAAACCGATGGTTGAGCGGCGCCGGAAAGCCAGTGTTCAGGGTTGTTGTGGCGATTCGGCTGACGGCTACGCGCGCCGCCGCACCGCACCGAGCATGGCTCCGAGTACCAGCAGCGCGAGTGGCCACGGCAGCACACGGCCGTCGGCGGGCGGCGCCCCACAGCCACCGCCGCCACTGCCACCGGACTGTTGCGCGACGAGCTGCACGCTCGCGCTCACATACGTGAGGCCGGTGCTGGTCGTCACCGCGGCGATCACGTTGAATGTGCCGTTCGCGGTGTAGGTGTGCGAGGCGATCATGCCCGGCGCGCTCACCGGCGCGCTGCCGTCGCCGAAGTTGACCAGCACCGAACTCACCGTCGCGCCGCCGAGACCGTTGACGCTGACCGTCGCGCCGCCGTCGCGCTGGTTGATGGTGGCGTCGAGATCGACGGTGACGTTCTCCGTGAGCCAGGTGCCGAGCGCACCGGCGAAGGCCTGCTTCGTGCTGAAGCCGGTGTTGTCGCTGATCGACTCGAGGCCGAACGTGCAGTAGAGCACGCGGTACGGGAAGTCGGCCGGCACGTCCGGATTGTTGATGTCCGGGTTCGCGCGGCGCCACAGCGCGACCTCGCCGTTGTAGTTGGCATTCGCCGCCCCGTTGGCCAGCAGCGCCGGCGTGGAGAGGCCGGCAATGAAGATGTACTCGGGTGGCAACTCGAGCAGCTGCGTGTTGAAGTTCGCGTTGTCGCCGCCGCCGCTGGTGCCCAGGTCGAAGGTCAGGCCGGCGAAGGGCGTGCCGTTCTGGCCGACGATGCTGCCGGCCGGGATCGCGCCGCTGTACAGGTCGGTGCTGCCGTCGGTGCGCATCTGCATCACTTTGCCGAACGGGCGCGGCTCGATCAGGCCCGGCAGCGAGCGGCCGAGCGCGGCGAACGACCGGCCGTCGTAGATCCACTGCAGGAAGCGCGACGCGACGGTGACGTTCCAGTTGGCGCTGCCCGTGTACTCGCCGGTGTAGAGCAGCACGGCGCGATAG
>JBFWQT010000051.1:0-20986 GCA_050249295.1 Planctomycetota bacterium | reverse complement strand
TGCTGCAGCAGTTCGCGGTAGCGCGGCTCGAAGATGTGCAGCGGGAACGGCATGCCCGGGAACAGCACGGAGGGCAGCGGGAACAGGGGAAGGACGCCGGGGTGTTCGTCGGTCATGCGCCAGTCAGGATCCGTCGGTCGGTCGTGGGTCGGTCGGTGGTGGTCGGTCAACAGCAGCGGGAGGCGGTGCGCGTGTGGCACCCGTGCGGAGCGTACCACATCGCCCGCCATCGGAATCGCGAGGTTGCACGGCCCGCGCCCGGCGGCGAGAATGCCGGCACCCCGCGGCGCTCCTCGTCGTCCTGTCACACCGGCTGCGCATGGACTTCCTGACGGTATTCCGCAAGGAGACGCTCAACGAGAGCCGCCGCCTGCGCCAGTACATGATGCGCGTGGCATACGTCGGCATCGTGTTCGCGCTGATCGTGCTGTTCAACCGCGAGCGGCTGTTCAACCTCGGCAAGGGCGCCGGCCGCTCGGCCATCGAGATCAGCTACAACCTGACGATCCTCGCGCAGAATCTCTACAACTTCACGGCGTTCTCGCAGATTCTCGCCGCGCTGCTGATCACGCCGGTGCTGGTCACGGCGAGCTTCCAGTCCGAACGGCGCTACGGCACGCTCGAGTTGCTCAGCATCACGCGCCTGAAAGACCGCGATGTGGTCTTCGGCAAGGTCTCGGCGCGCTTCCTGCTGATGGGCCTGCTGCTGCTGGCCGGCCTGCCGGTGCTGGCCACGATCAAGATCTTCGGCTTCGTCACGCTGCAACTCGTGATCGGCAACTTCTTCTGCGCGCTCAGCGCGATGCTCGTGGCCGGCGCCACGGCCGCGTACTTCGGCCTCACCGCGCGCAGCCTGCTGCAGGCGATCGGCTACACCTACGCGGCTGTGGCCGGGTTCCTGGTGGTGACGTTCGTCGCCGGCGAAACCGTGATGCGCATCGCGTTCTCCGAGTCGACCTTTGGCGGCATGGGCGACCCGATCCGGCACGGCATC
Organism: Planctomycetota bacterium; assembly: GCA_050249295.1. Lineage (GTDB taxonomy): Bacteria > Planctomycetota > UBA8742 > SKZP01 > SKZP01 > JBFWQT01. The sequence goes on along the minus strand of JBFWQT010000051.1, from coordinate 19,992 downwards.
GGCTACTGCGTCAATCCGGTGTGGGCGCAGTTCCTGCTAATGGACCAGGCACTGAAGGAGAGCAGCGCGCAGTACCTGCTCGGCATGTTCTGGGTGATCACGCCGATCCAGGTGATCACCGCGCTGCTGGTGGCCTGGTACTGGCTGATGCGCGCCGAGCAGCAGTACCGCTGGTGGCGGCTCGGCATCTCGTCGGGCAGCCAGGCGGCCGAGTACCAGCGCACGCGCCAGGCCGACGCGCGCGCCGCCACGGCCGACCATTCGGCGGGCGGCGAGGCGTTCGACATGCACGATCGCGCGCTGGCACGTCGCGGCCGGATCCGCATGTTCGAGCGCACCGTGATCATCAGCTGCCTCGTGGTCGAGGGCATCATGATCCTCGCCTCGATGAACGGCGACGCTGGTGTGCATCGCGTCGGCCTGATCGTGCAGTTCATGCTGCTCGGTGCCGCGGCCTGCGTGGTCGGCGGTGCGAGCATCGCGCAGGAGCAGGAAGACCACACCATGGTGGTGCTGCTGACCACGCCGCTGGAGCCGCAGGAGATCCTCTGGGGCAAGGTGCGCTCGCTGATGCGCGCGCTGTGGATTCCGGCGGCCGTGATGGGCGGCCACGCGCTGCTGTATGCCATCGGCCAGCAGATCGAGTTCCGCTCGATGGTCGTGGTGGCGGCCACGGTGCCGGTGTACCTCGCACTGATTCTCGTCGTCAGCCTGATCATCTCGTCGCGCATTCCGCGCGCCGGGCGCGCCGTGACGTACGCGCTGGCCGTGCTGCTGGTGATCACGCTCGGCACCTACATGGGCGGCGTGCTGATCGGCGCCGCCGGAGCCGGACCGGACGACCCGCTGACCGTCACCGGCGAGACGATCCGCTCGCTCAATCCGCTCGTGCTGCTCTACGATGGCGTCCAGCCCGGCTCCGGCATGTCGTCCGGTCGTGTGCGGGCGTCCGCTGAGCCGCGCCTGCTGCCCGGCGCCACCAACCCCGACTGGCACTACATCGGCTGGTCGCTGCTGATCGCCACCGGCCTGACGCTGCTGTTCTGGCGACTCCTGATGGCGCGATTCAACAGCTGGGTGCGCCAGAACATCTGACCACGACATTCGCATGACGCAGCGCATCACCCGGATCGCAATCGTTGCACTCGCCGCGCTCGCCTGCACCACCGCCCGCCCGCTGGCCGCCCAGGACGGCGACCCGCCGGCACTGCAGTTGCCCGATTCGTGCCTCGGCAAGTGGACCATCGACGCCGAGCACACTATCGCGGCGCGCGGCGAACCGAAGGGCTACAACGCCGAGGAACTGGCCGAGTGGAAGCGGCGCATGCGTACCGCCATGGCCGGTGCGACGGTGCAGATCGAGTCGTCGCGCCTGACCACCACGATCGGCCTGCGCGAGAAGCGACAGTGGCTCAGCGTCACCGCCATCAACGGCAACACAATCACGCTCAGCGTCTCCGACGCCGAGGGCAACCTCACCGACGGCTCGCTGAAGATCGTGGACGCCCGGACGATGGTGTTCGACTGCGGCGGCGCGATCTGGCTGCATCGCGCGACCACACTGAACCCCGACCTCGTGATCGCCCGCCTCGTCGGCGTGTGGATGTTCGACGCGGCCGGGCTGGTGCGCGCGCTGCCCGAGAGCGCCGGCAGGACCGACGCCGAGCTGGCCGACGAGATCGAGGCCACACGGCAGATCAACAGTCGCACCGCCGCGATCCGCCACGAGTTCACCTACAACGAGTACGGCCGCTACACCGCCGGCGGTCGGCAGATCACGGCGGCGTACCGCGTGGTCGAGGCTGACGAGTCGAAGGCGACGATCCGGCTCACGCCGCGCGCCGGCGGCGACGAGAGCGAGCTGACGATTGTGTTCGACGCGCGCAACCCGGACGCGATGGTGATGACCCCGGCGGGTGGCGGCGCGATCGCCGCGATGTACCTGATGCGCGAGCCGGCCCCGGCAGGCGGCAAGGGCGACAAGCTGGTGCCGACGTGGGGCCTGTGGAGCTACGACGCCAGCGCGTCGGTGCGCGGCAGCAAGGAGCACAAGGACAAGAGCGAGTCGCAGCTGTCCGCGATCATCGAGGCCGAGATCAAGGCCACGTCGGCGATGCGTTTTGTGTTCAACCCCGACGAGGAGGGCGCGCGGCTGATTGTCACGCTGGCCGGCCAGAAGTTCTCCGAGGGCTTGCTCAAGGTGGTGTCGGCGGACGGCAGCGTGATGAAGGTGCAGTTGATCCTGCCGGACGGCACGAAGCGCCCCGCCACGCTGACGCTGGCGGATGATCGTGCGGTACTCGATTTCGAGGACGGCAAGACGATGCACCTCCAGCGGCTCGGCAAGTGACGTGAAAGTTCCGGTCCGGGCCGCGACCGTGAATTGCTGTCACGGTGGCCCCGTCAACAATCAGCCCTTCACCCGCCGACCCGTCAGCTCGGCGGCACGCGCGGCGGCCGCATCGTCGCGCTCCTCTACACTCATCGCGCGGATCTCGTCGGCGCGCCAGCAGAACACCTCGTGCTCGCCGCCATCGTGCTCGGCGTACACCTTGCGCTCGGGGAACTCCGCCCGGCACTGATCGGTCGCGAACGGACAGCGCGGCGCGAACGGGCAACCGGCCGGCAACCGCGCCGGGTCGGGCGGCAAGCCGGGAATCGGTATCAGCCGAGCGTCGGCGCCATTCGCCGACCCGGCCGGCCGGTCGAGCCGCGGCACGCTGCGCAGCAGGCCGATCGTGTACGGGTGCGTCGGTCGCGCATACAACGTGGCCGTGTCGGCGCGCTCCATCACGCGGCCGGCGTACATCACCAGTACGCGATCGGTGATGCCGGCGACGACGCCGAGGTCGTGCGTGATGAACACGACGCTGGTGCCGAACTCGTCGCGCAGCTTGCGGATCAGCTGCAGGATCTGCGCCTGGATCGTCACGTCGAGCGCGGTCGTCGGCTCGTCGGCGACCAGCAGCGCGGGGTTGCAGAGCAGCGCCATCGCGATCATCACGCGTTGCCGCATGCCGCCCGAGAACTCGTGCGGCCAGCTGCGGTAGCGGCGTTCGGGGTCGGGCAGGCCCACGGCGCGCAGCAGCTCCAGACAGCGCTCGCGCCGTTGTGCGGCGGTCATGTCGGTGTGCACCTCCAGCACTTCCTCCAGCTGCCGGCTGATCCGCATGAACGGGTTCAGGCTGGTCATCGGATCCTGGAAGATCATGCTGATGCGATTGCCGCGCAGTTTGCGCAGTTCGCGCGGCCCCAGCGTGAGCAGGTCCTGGCCGAGGAACTTCGCGGTGCCGCTGACGATCTCGCCGGGCGGCTTCGGGATCAGGCCCATCATCGCAAGCTGCGTGACTGACTTGCCGCTGCCGGACTCGCCGACGATGCCGAGGATCTCGCGCTCGTGCAGCCTGAGCGAGACGCCGTCGACCGCCTTGACCGTGCCCTCGCCGGTATGGAAGTGGCAGGCCAGGTTGTCCACATCGAGCACGACGTTGCGCGGTTCGGTCGTCATCGGCTGGTGTGAGAGTAGTGGCGGCGGCGGCAGGCCGTACGTTAACCGAGCCAGCTGCCGGCGTCGATCACATCCGCCGCGCTGAACGTGTGCAGCAGCGATGCGACGAGCTTCGTGATGTTGCGCGCGTCATCGATGCCGCGATGGTGCGTGCCGTCGAGTGGCAGCCCGGCGTGTGCCAGCGCGCGCTTCATTCCGTGCGGCCGGAGGTTGTGCAGCCGCGAATACGACTGCTTGAGGTTGATGTGTCGCGTCTGCGGGTAGTCGATGCCGTGCAGTTTGCAGTCGTGCACCAGCTGGTTGTGATCGTAGCGACCCCACGAGCTGACGATCGCGCCGGGGTGCTGGTCGAGCCACGCCGCGAAGCGTGCGAACACCGCGGGAAAGGTCTCGGCCGCATCGACCTCGGCCTGCGTGATGCCGGTGAGGTCTGTGCAGAACGCCGAGAGCTGCGGGTGCAGCGTGGGCCGCACAAACGCCTGGAACTCGGCCGGTGTGGCAGGCACGGCCGCGTCATCGGTGGCGAACATCACCGCGCCGATCTCGATGATCTCGTTCGCCGGATGCGGGCTCGTCGGCCAGCAGGTGGCTTCGAGGTCGACGATGGCCAGCAGTGGAGTAGCGTCGTTCATGCCGGCTGGTACGCCTTGCGCGGCGGCCGCTGTCGATCGTTGTTGCCGCGGCGTTCGCGGCGTCGGTCATTGCCGGCGACGCACACCATCCTGCAGCCCCTCACTGATGGTAGCCGGCAAACCCCGCGGCCGGGCTGTCGCCAAGCTCGCGCGCCGACTCGAACGCGGCCCGCAGCACCGGCGTGTACCGCACCACGTCGTGGCCGATGCGCGCCAGGCGGTCGAGCACCTTCGCGGTGATCACGCGGCCGTCCGCGTCGAAATCGGCCGTGCGGCCGATCACGTGGAACGGCAGCGTGAAGCCATGACACCAGTGCATGCTGTTGCGCGTGGCCGTCACGCTCATGTCGCCGCCGCCACTGCTCGCCACCGCCAGCAACCCGGCCAGCTTGCCGGCCAGCTCCAGGTGCAGGTGGTCGAACCAGTTCTTCATCGCACTGCTGATACCGCCGTGATACTCGGGCGTCGCGAGCAGGAAGCCGTCAGCCTCGTGCGCCGCCTGCCGCACCCGCTGCACAGCCGCGTCGGCCTGCTGCGAGTCGTCGCCATCGCGGAACAACGGCAACGCAATCTCGGCGAGGTCCATCACCGACACCGTCGCCCCGGCCTCGCGCGCCGCCGCCGCCGCGACCTCGATCATCGCGCGACAACGGCTGTCCCGGCGCGACGAGCCGGACACGGCGTGGATGTGCAGCGTCATCGCCGTTACCTCAGGTAGCCCACGTTCTTCGGCTTGCCGCGCATGAACAGTGCCGGCACAACGCGACCGAGCGTCACCGACCCGCTGGTGTACATCACCCAGAAGATCACGTTGGCGAGCAGCATGGCCATGCCAAGCACGGCCGGCACGCCGCCGACCAGCAGGCTCGTGGCCACCCCGGGGCCGGCTTCGAAGGTCTTGCCGATACCGAAGCCGACGATCAGCAGGCCGACGAACAGCGTGCCGATGCTCGGCCACAGCAGCAGCGGCGCGTACAGGCCCGACCGGCCCGACCGCGCCAGTTCAGCGTCGCGGCGCATCATCGCCGGGAACTGCACCTGCTTCAGCCACGCAAACGCGCAGAACGCCGGGCGCGAGATGATCGACAGGAACGTGAAGTCGCCGACCAGCTCCCAGAACGCGCGCCGACCCGGCGGCAGCGCGCTTTCCTGGTTGAGGTTGACGAGCCGCTGCTCGGCGTCAACGGTGCGGATGCCGTCGTCGCGATCGAGGCAGCGCACGATCGGGTGGATCCACTCGGCCCACTCGCTGGCCATCTTCGCGCGCTCGCGCGTGTCCAGGTCGAGCAGGTGATTCCAGAGCCAGCGCAGGGCGGCGTCGTACGCGTCGAGCCACATCGTGGCGGCGGCGGTGAGCGCGTTGCCGTCGAGCCAGCCCTTGCGCGAGTAGTGCATGTAGAGGTGGCGCTTGATCTCGGGCACATGGAAGTACCCGGCCACCACGCCGGCGCAGACGTCGCGCTCATAGAAGGTGTAGACCGTGACCGGCTCGTTCGGGTTGCCGTGCATCAGGAAGCACCGGAACAGGTCGGCGTTGGGATCGATGCCGAGCGGCGTGCGATCGACCTTGACGAGGCGCGGGTTACGCATGACGAGCTGGGTCTGCACGACCGGCACGAGGCCTTCGCGCTGGCCGCGCAGGTAGCAGTAGTCGAACGGCAGCAGGGGTCCGTTGGTCAGCACCTCGAGGAGGCGTTTGTCGTCGGGCAGCGAATCGACCTGCGCGTTGACCGGCTGGCCGGGCACGACGTCGGGCAGGAACAGGTCGAACGGATGGCTGCTGGTTGCGTCGCGGGTCATGTGGGGCGCGGCGGCACCGGGTGGGGAGTACGACGCTCCCGATACTGGCCCGGCGGATGCCCTGGCGCAACGGGCAACTGGCGGACGCGAGGATCTACGCCCCTGCCGATCCAGCACAACATTAGTGAGCGGCTTGCGGGTTGGTCATGCCGCGGCGGTTCATATACTCACGCCACGGTCTTCCCCGTCCACCAGCCCGCCCGCCTTCCACCCCGCCCTTCCACGAGGATCCCTCGCATGCTCAGCCGCATTGCCGCTTCCATCTGCATCATCGCGCTGCTCGCCGCGCCCGCACTGGCGCAGCCCGCCACCGGCCCCAACGCTACTGGCGATACCAGCGCCGACACTGTCACGCTCGGCACCACCCTGCCGGCTGTGGGCAGCACCACCACCTTCGTCCGCAAGAGCAACCTCAGCGTGAAGGTCCGCGTGACGATGGAGGACCCCGCCACCAAGAAGGACATGCTGCTCCAGGAGATCACCCAGGAAGTCACCGGCGAGGCCGAGGCGGCGATCACCGTGCTCGAACACGCCGACGGCAAGGTCTCGAAGGTGCAGGTCAAGGTCGTGAAGCACAAGCAGGTGTCGACCAACAACGGCATGGCGATGGACGGCGAGACGTTTGGCGACCGCGCCTACGTGGCCACGCGCAAGGGCAACGACGTGATCATCATCGGCCCGGATGGCACCACGCCGACCGGCACCGAGCACGCGTTCGTGTATGCGTTCGCCGACACGATGCTCAACGGAAACCCCTGGACAAACGCGCTGCCGAAGCGCGCGCTGAAGGTCGGCGAGAGCTTCGACATCCCGAAGGAAGCCGCCAACCGGCAGATGGCCGAGGTGAAGATCGACGGCCTGAAGCTCAAACTGGCCGGCGTCTCGACCGTGGACGGCAAGCGGCAGGCCGAGTTCGAGATCAGCGCGAAGGCCAACGTGACGCCGCAGCCGGGCATGAATGTGGGCTTCGAGATCGGCGGCAAGATTGTCGTCGACGCCGCGTCGGGCCAGGCGCTCAAGACCAGCACGGCCGGTCCCGTGACCGTCACCGGCGGCAGCGACACGCCGAACGGCAAGATGACCATCTCGGGCAGCGGCAAGGCTGACGAGACGTCGAGCATGGTGATCAAGAAGCCGGAGTGATTGCGCCGCGCTTGACGTAGTGACCGCCGCGAGGGTGAATGCACTGCTGTGTGTCGCCCTCGCGGCGGCAGTTTCGGGTGATGGCCGACTGCGGGCGCGCCGATGAAGGTTTCCGATCACGCCATCGACCGGCCACTGGTCGTGATGCTCGGCACCGTGCTGGTGCTGCTGCTCGGCGCGTGGGCGGTGCAGCACATCCCGGTCGAGCGCGACCCCGACGTCACGATTCCGTACATTGTGGTCACTGTGCCGTGGCCCGGTGCGACGCCGGCCGACGTCGAGAAGCAGATCGCGCGGCCGCTCGAGCAGCAGTTGCAGGGCCTCGACCATGTCGACTGGCTGCACCTCAACTCGGTCGAGGGCGCGTGCACGGCCGTGGTGCGGTTCCTCGATGCGGTCGATATCAACACCGCGCGGCAACGCATCAAGGATCGCGTCGACCTCGCGCGGCCCGAGTTCCCCGACGACGCCGAGGAGCCGGTGGTCGTGGATGTGCGGCTCGATTCGGTGCCGGTCGTGCTCGTCACGGTGGCTGGCGGCGACGACTTCGTTGCGCTGAAGACGATTGCCGAGAACCTCGGCGACCGGCTCGAAACGCTCAACGGCGTGTCCGAGGTGGAGGTCTTCGGCGGGCTCGAGCGCGAGGTGAAGGTCGAGTGTGAACCCGATCGCCTGGCCACGTTCGGCGTCACGTTCGACGATGTGGCGGCCGCGATCCGCAACTGGCACCTGTCGTTCCCGGCCGGCAAGACCGGCCTCAGCGGCTCGACCGGCCGCGACACGGCGCGCGACTATGTCGTGCGCGTGCGCGGCGAGGTCGCCAGCCCCGACCTGCTGAACGACATTCCGGTGGCGGTGCCGGGCACGAATCCGCCGGTGCGCTTCCCGCTGCGCGAGGTCGCCACGATCCGCCCCGGCTTCAAGGATCGCGAGAGCTTCTCGCGCTTCAACGGCCAGCCGTGCGTCACCTGCGTGGTGCATCGCACCAGCGGCGTGAACACCATCGACCTCGTCGGCCGGATCAAGGCGGAGGTCAACACGTTCGAAGAGCAACTGCCCGAGGGCTCGCCGATCCAGCTGCATTCGACGCAGGACATCGGCAAGGAGATCCGCGGGATGATGACGCAGCTCCTGTCGTCGGCGCTGTACGGTGCGGTGCTGGTGTTCATCATGCTCGTGGTGGCGGTCGGCGTGCGCAACTCACTGCTCGTCGCATTCGCCATTCCGTTCACGGTGGCGCTCACCGTCTTCGCGCTCGACCTTTCGGGTCACACGATCAATGCGGTCACGATGTTCGGCATGATCGTCATCCTCGGCCTTGTCGTCGATGGCGCGGTGATCGTCGGCGAGAACATCTTCCGCCACGTGGAAGAAGGCATGCCGCCGCTGGAGGCCGCGAAGATCGGCATCCACGAGGTCGGCGCCAGCGTGATCGTGGCCGACCTGACGACGATCGCGGCGTTCCTTCCGCTGCTGATGCTGAGCGGCTCGACCGGCGACTACCTCTCGCCGATTCCGCTCGTCGTCGCGCTGGCGCTGGCCGCATCGCTGATCGTCGACCACTTCACGCTGCCGACCCTGGCGGCGCGGATGATGCCACGGCGCAAACGCGGCGCACCGGGTGGCGGCGTCACGCGCGCCGCGGTCGCACCGCGCCGGCCGCGCGACACGGGAGGCAGCAGCGATCGTGGCTGGTGGAAGCGCGCGTTCCGCTTCGTTGTGTTCGGCGAGCCGATGCAGCCGCCCGCCACGCCGCCCTTGCCGTCGGGTGCCATGCCGGTGCCGCCATCGCCCGACGTCGTGCCGCCCACCGACATGACCACCGCGCCCCTGCCCGGCTCCGACGAGCACGAGATCGACGGCGTGCGCATGCGCAAGGCCGACCAGCAGCGCGACAACCGCCCCGGCGGTGTGCGTCGTTTCATCGCCGTCGGTGGCAGTCCGCGCCAGTCGCAATCCGGTGAGCACCGGCTCGACGAGCTGATGCGCGGCGGCTCGGGCGCCCCGCTGGTGCGCTGGTTCCGCGGGCTCTATGTGCGCTGCCTGCAGACCAGCATGAACGTCAGCCTGCTCGTGTTCGCCGTCGTCACCGGTGCGGTCGCGGCCGGCGTGGTCGCGCTGTTCGGCGGCGTCGTCGGCATGGAACTGATGCCGCACGTCGATCGCAGCCGGTTCTTCGTGCTGCTCGAGATGCCTGTCGGCACGCCACTGGAGCAGACACGCACATCGATGCTGCAGCTCGAGGACGCCGTGAAGGCATTCATCGAGCAGCACCCCGACGAGATCGAAACCTGGGTGACCACCGGCGGGCAGACCAACTCGCTGCAGTCCGACATCCGCGAGAACACCGAGCAGGGGCCGGAGTACGGCAAGATCCAGATCGAGCTCGTGCCGATCGATCGGCGCGTGCGCACGCAGTACGAGATTCTCAGCGACCTGCGCGCGCGCTTCCACGAGGCGGCCGGCGAGACCGTGATCGTCGAGGAGATCTACGAGGGACCGCCGGCCGGCAAGCCCGTGGCCGTGCGCCTCTACGGCGAGACGTGGAGCGAGCTCGATGCCGCGATGCGCGAGCTGCTCGATATCGTGCGCCGCACGCCCGGCACTCGCGACGCCGCCAGCGACTACCGCCCGACGCGCCCGGGCCTCGCCATCGATCGCCTGACCGGGCGCAGCAATGAACTCGGCGTCAGCTCGGCCGCGATCACGGCGGCCACGCGCGCCGCAATCCACGGCGTGGAGGCCGGGTTGATGGAGGACGGCGACGACCGCATCGACATTATCGTCACGGCGCGCGCGACCACCTGCGACACGCCCGACGAGATGCGCCAGCTGCCCGTGCGCAGCGAGCTCGGCATGATCGTCCCGCTCGGCGAGGTCGCCACCGTCTCGCTCGAGACCGGCGTGCGCAAGCAGCAACGTCGCGACGGCAGCAAGTGCGTGTCGGTGCGCGCCGACCTGGTGGCTGGTGCGCGGCTTGCCGACGTGCTGCGCGAGATCCGCTCGGCCGCGTTGCAGAGCCCGGTGCTGCAACGGCTCAACGCGCGCTTCGACGACGAGGCCGGTGGCGGCCGTCGCGTGCGCATGGTGCTGGAAGGCGAGGCCGAGGAGCGTGACCGTACCTTCAACGAACTGCTGATCGCGATGGCGCTCGGCATCATCCTCGTCACGTTCATCCTCGCCAGCTACCTCAACAGCCTGGTGCAGGCCGGCATCCTGATGATGACCGTGCCGCTCGGCTTCCTCGGTGTACTCGTCGGCCTCTATCTCACCGGCAACACGTTCAACACGCTGTCGTTCATGGGCATGGTCGCGCTCACCGGCATCGTCGTGAACGACGCGGTGGTGCTGCTCGACTACACCAACTACCGCCGCAAGCTGGAGCCGTGGCGGCCGGTGCGCGAGGTCGTGTTGCATGCCGCGCGCACGCGGTTGCGACCGGTGATCATCACCACGGTGACCACGGTGGGCGGGCTGTTGCCGTTGGCGCTCAACTGGGGCGGCGGCGGGCGGTTCTGGGAGCCGCTTGCATGGTCGATCATCTTCGGCGTGTCGTTCGCGACGGTGTTGACGCTGGTGGTGATTCCGGTGGCGTACAACTTCTTGCTCAACCCGGATGAAGGGTTGCAGCGGTTGATGAAGCGACTGCGGCCGGCGAAGCCCGGATCGTGATCGTGAGGTCGCTCGTCGGTTGCGGTTGCCCACCGGCCGCAGCCCCTGAGCTCAAGGGGACAGGGGGCAGGGGGCGTGGGGCGGCGAGGGCGGCGATCCACTCCGGCTCATGGCGCTCGCGAGACGACCCGTCGCCGCGTAGAATGCCGCGACACTTGCTCGCCACCCCACCCGTAACCGCCCACCCGGACTGCACCCATGTCGCGCACTCCTCTGATTGCCGCGCTTCGCCGCATCGCCCGCCTGGCCACGACCGCCGACCGCCTGCACCTGCCCGGGCAGATCCATCCCGGCGAAGTGCGCGACATCGTCGCGAAGCGGATCTCGCGCCGCCAGTTCCTCCGCGGGTCGATGGGCGTGGCCGCTGGCGCGATGCTCGGCGGACTGTTGCTGCCGGGTTGCAAGTCGTCCGGCGCCACCGGCAACGACAACAGCGCCACGGGCAACAACACCCGTGGTGGTGGCGGCGCGCGCGTCGTGATCGTCGGCGCGGGCATGGCCGGCACGCACTGCTGCTACCGGCTGCAGAAGGCCGGCATCATGGCGCAGCTCTACGAGGCCAGCGGTCGCGTCGGCGGGCGCATGTTCTCCGACCGCAAGACCTTCGCCGGCCAGGGCCAGGTCTGCGAGCTCGGCGGCGAGCTGATCAACACCGACCACGCGGCCATCCGCGGACTCGCCGCCGAGCTCGGCATCGAACTCGACGACCTGCACGCCGAGGTCGAAGCGAAGAAGATCGAGGGCGAAGCGTTCCTGATCGACGGCAAGATGCTCGGCGAGGAAGAGCTGGTCAGCATGTTCCGCCCGCTGGCCGCGAGCATGAAGGCCGAGATGAAGGCCGCCAACGACGACCCCGAGGCGTACAAGGCGCTCGACCGCATCAGCGTCGCCGAGTGGCTCGACACGCACAACGCGCCGAAGGACTTCCGCCGGCTGATCGACATGGCGTACACGCCGGAGTTCGGCCTTGCCATCGAGGAGCAGACCTGCATCAACATGCTGGAGATGCTGGACTGGGAGAACCCCGAGCCCTTCCGCCTGCTGGCCGCGTCCGACGAGCGCTACCACACGCGCGGCGGCAACGACGGGATCATCAAGGGCATGGAAGAGCGCATCGACAAGGCACGCGTGCACACCGGCCACGCGCTGGTCAAGCTCGGCCAGAGCAGCAACGGCACCTACGAGCTGACCTTCAAGCAGGCCGGCAACACGGTCGAGGTGCAGGCCGACGTCGTCGTGCTCGCGCTGCCGTACATCCTGCTGCGCGAGATCGAGATCACGCTCGAGCTGCCCGCCCTCAAGCGCCAGGCGATCAACGAGCTCGGCTACGGCACCAACGCCAAGCTGATGAGCGGCTTCAAGTCGCGCGTCTGGGCCGAGAAGCACCACAAGTGGGGCAGCGCGGTCACCGACGCCGGCGATGGTCGCCTGCAGTGCATCTGGGACACCGCGCTCGGCCAGAAGGGCGAGGCCGGCCTGATCACCAACTTCACCGGCGGCAAGAACGGCATCCTGCTGGGCGAGGGCACGGCCGAGGAGAACGCGCGCCGCATCGCACCGCTGATCGACCAGGTGTTCCCCGGCTCGGCCGCGGCCGCCACGTTCACGGCCGTGCGGATGCACTGGCCGACCGCGCCGTTCAACAAGGGCAGCTATGCCTGCTTCAAGCCGGGCCAGATCGGCACGTTCTACGATGATGTCGCCTCGCACGTCGGCAAGCTGGTGTTCTGCGGCGAGCACACGTCGGAGGACTTCCAGGGCTACATGGAAGGCGCCTGCGAGTCGGGTGCCCGCGCCGCGACCGAGGTGCAGGCGGTGCTGGCCGGCAAGGCGTCGGGCGGCTGATGAAGCTGTTGCCCACGTTGCGACGGCGGCTCGCCACCTGGCTGTTGCGTCGGCCCTCCGACGCGGCGGCCGTGGCGTTGCCGCTGGATGCGATCGCCAACCGGCCGTGGTTCTCGTCGCCGTTTGGCACCACGCCCCGCGCGCCGGCCGAGCGCTACGAGCAGCTGGCCGCCGAGGCCCGCGCGAAGGACTACCCGGCCGTGGATGCCTGGGAGTCGGCCGCCGGCTTCGCGATTGATCGCGACTGGTTCCACGACCTCGCCCGGCTCACGCAGATCGTGATCAAGACGTCGGAGCTCTGCTACCAGCACGGCCGACTGCTCTACTCGGCCGTCCGCCGGCGCATTGCGGCCGACTCGTTGCGCCACCTGAACATCCTCGAGAGCGGCACGGCGCGCGGCTTCTCGTCGCTGTGCATGGCGCGCGCGCTGGCCGACGCTGGTGCGAGCGGCACGATCATCACGTTCGATGTGTTGCCGCATCGCGTGCCGATGCTCTGGAACTGCGTACGCGACCTCGACGGGCCGTGCACGCGCGCCGAACTGCTCGCGGCGTATGCCGACCTCGTCGAGCGCTACGTGGTGTTCCACCAGGGCGATACGCGGCTGGAGATGCCGAAGGTGAAGCCGGGCCGCGTGCATGTGGCGTTCCTTGATGGCGCGCATACCTACGACGACGTGATGATCGAGTTCGGGTGTGTGCGCGAGGCGCAGGCGCCCGGCGACGTGGTGTTCTTCGACGACTACACGGCCGACTTCCCCGGCGTCGTGCAGGCCGTCGACGAGATCACGTCCCGGCAGGGCTACCGTCGCGAGCTGATCGAGGCCGGGCCACGGCGCTACGTGTGCGCGACGCGCGAGCGCTGAGCAGGGCGACACCGCCGGGGTCTCGTCGCCGGAGCCTGCAAAGCAGGCGGCTCTTCGATAGCCAGCGAGGAGGTTGACGAATCGAACCCATTCAACCGCATGGTGCTCGACATGCCCGGTGTGCGTCGCGACGATTGCCTCGTCACGCCGGGTGGTCTGCTCATTCCGCCGATGCCCGCATGACGTGACACGAGGCGTGAGACCGCACCGCGCTGCCGGCGTGCCGCGAACGGTCCGTCCGGGTTTCGCTGCCTCGTGCCGCCGCGAAAACCGCTTGACTGATACCCGCCCGCTGGGATGATTGGCCGCCGTGGCGCAGTCCGCGCCAGCATTTCCCGACAAAGTCTACGCTGCGGCCAGACGCAGACCGCGAGGACCGGATGGGCGAGGTAGCTCGGAGGGTGTTTCTCACCTTCCCGCAGAAGATCATCAAGGAACCGATCGTCTACAACCTTGGGCACATGTTCAAGGTGATCACCAATATCCGCGCCGCGTCGGTCACCGACGAGGTCGGACTGGTCGCGCTCGAACTGGTCGGCGATGAACCCGAAGTCGAACGCGCGATCGAGTACCTGGTCTCCCGCGAGGTCAAGGTCGAGCCCATGGTCGAGTGACGCGCGCGACGCGTCCGCGAACCAACTGCTTGTCAGCCAGTGACCGGCCGCAGCATGTGCGCCACGCCCGGTCTGTCAGAATCCATGCCACGCCACGCACCGGGTTTGCACCGTGTCCGATCCTGTCTATCTGATCCTGGATGACGACCCGGCTGCGCTGAAGTTCATGTCGCGCTGCCTCGAGGATCTGCCGGGCGAGATCCGCACCGCCAGCACCATCGACGAGGCGCGCGCGATCCTCTCCAGCGGCGGCGTGGATCTGCTGATCTCCGACGTGCGCCTGCCCGGCCAGTCCGACCTGCAGATGCTCGACTGGCCCGAACTCGCGGCGTGCAAGGCCGACTCGATCATCGTCACCGGCTTTCCGGATGCCGACCTGGCGATCGACGCGCTGCACCGTGGCGTGTTCGACTTCCTGCGCAAGCCGTTCGAGCCGAACCAGCTGGTGTCCAGCGTCAAGCGCTGCATCGAGCGGCGGTCGCTGCGGCAGCAGAACGTGGAACTCGTCGCCTCGCTGACCACGCTCAACCAGGAACTCGAGCGCACCGTGGCGGCCCGCACGGCCGAGCTGCGCGACGCCTACGAGGAACTGGTCGAAGCCAAGACGCGCCTCGACCGGCTCGAAGAACACAAGACGCGCTTCATCGGCATTGTCTCGCACGAGTTCAACACGCCGCTCAACGTCATCAAGGGCTACCTCGGCCTGTTCCACGACGGCGTGTTCGGCAAGCTCGCGCACGACCAGACCGACGCGCTGCGCACGCTCGAACGCGAGGTCGACCGCATCGCCGAGCTGATGCGCGAGTTCACGACGATCCACTCGCTGGAGAACGAGAGCTGGCAGTTCCAGACCGAGCGCATCAACGTCAAGCCGTTCGTGCGCGACGCGGTGGAGAAGCTCGGGCCGTTCTTCACCAGCCGGCGGCACCAGTTCATTCTCAATGTGCCCGACGAGTTGCCGCAGGTGGAAGCCAACCCGCGCCAGCTGTCGATCCTGATCGAGAACCTGCTGGTGAATGCGATCCGCTTCACGCCGGACGGCGGGCTGATCACGTTCTCGGCGCAGCCGCATGTGCGCAAGGCGCGGCTCGGCGTGCTGTTCGTCACGCGCGACACCGGCGTGGGCATTCCGAAGGACGAGTACACGCGGATCTTCGAGCGCTTCTACGAGCTCGGCGACATCAACCGCCACTCGTCGGGCCGCATCGGGTTCGGCCAGAGCGGGCTCGGGCTGGGCCTGGCGATCGCGCGCCGGATCGTGGAAGGTCACGGCGGCGAGATCTGGGTCGAGTCGGAAGTGGATGAAGGCAGCCGCTTCTATTTCTTCCTGCCGGGCGCGCGGAAGGAACAGGCCAGCAAGGACTACACGATGCCGGCCGACTCGACCGTGATGCTCAAGCTCGAAGAGATGGAGAAGCGCCAGTCGTCGGGTGGCGCGGCGAGCGACGACGAGGACGCGACGAAAAGGCCGCGGAGCAACGGTGACTGACGGCGCTTGTGGCACGGCGCGGCAGCACGACGAAGGGCCGCAGAGGTGCCGCTGAGGTGCAGAGGACGACGCGATGACGGATCCGCCACTCACGGCACAGCAGATCGAACGCATCGAGCAGGCCGAGATCTGCTCGTGGCGGGCGGAGACGGTCGGTGATGATGGCGCGGTGGCAGTGCGCACGTTCCGCGCTGGCGGGCTGACCGCGTTTGCGACGCCGGGCCGGCCGAACACGCTGTTCAATCGCGCGATCGGGATCGGGCCGGACGACGCGGAGCATGTCGCGCCGCTGCTGGAGTGGTACGCGGCGCAGGGCGCGCACGGCATCGCGCCGCGCATCGATGTGTCGCCGGCGCGCAAGTCGCCACAACTCGACGCGGCGCTGCGCGCGGCCGGGCTGGAGCCGGGCGGGATGCCGATGTGGGCGCGCCGGTTGATGGCCGGGCCGGTGCCGGCGGACGGGCACAAGAACGTGCCGGTGCCGGGCATCACGGTGCGCGAGATCACGTCGGACGAGGCCGGCATGTTCGAGAACATCCGGCAGCAGGTCTGGCCGGCGCCGATGGCCGACCTGCCGTACCGCATTGCCGGCTTGCGCGCGAGCCACGGTCAGCCGGGCGTGTTCTGGTACTTCGCGTGCATTGATGGCCGGCAGCCGGTGGCGGTCGGCGGCATGGTGTGCACCGATGGCGTCGCGTACCTCTGCATTGCGGCCACGCTGCCGGAGCATCGTCGCAAGGGTTGCCAGACGGCGCTTGTGCGTCAGCGCATCGCCGACGCGGCGGCCGCCGGGTGCGACCTCGTGTGTTCGCTCGTCGCGCCCGACTCGGACAGCGAACGCAACCTGCGACGCGCCGGGCTGACCGCGACGGTCGATCGTGAGCTGTGGATGGCGCCAGCGTGGTACGAGCATCGGTTCTATCGCGAGACGACACCGCCCTGATTGGCCTGAATCGCATGACCGACGGCACACTGGCACTGGCGACACTGGCAATCGAGACCGCAGACCCGGTCGGCGGCGTGGCGTTCCGCGGCGCCTCCGGCGCGTCTGGCGCGGCCGACGAGTTGCTGGCCCGCGCATTCGACGGCCCGAACCTGCATGCGCAGCGGCTCGTGGCGATGCTCGCGGAGATGCTGCCGGCAGGCGTGCGGCCGTCACGGGTGATTGTGGATCGCGGGCCGGGCTCGCACACCGGCGTGCGCATTGGCCTGGCGTGCGCGCGCATGCTCGGCTGGCAAACCGGCGCGCCGGTGCTCGGCATGTCGTCGCTGCAGGTGATGGCGCGGATGAGTCGCGACGCTGGTGTCGGTGGCGCGCTGCTCGTGGTGCTGCCGTGTCGCGGCGGCCACGTGTACTCGCAGTGGTTCGACGCGGGTGGCGACGTGGTGGGTGACGAGCCGTGCATCGTGGATGTGCGCGAGCCGCTGCCCGCTCGCTGGACCGACGCCGCGACCACGGCGGTTGGCCACGCGCTGACGATCGAGCCGTCGCTGGCAAACCTGCGCACCGCCGGCGACGCCGTGCCCGGCTGGCCCACCGCCACCGCGCTGCTGCATGCCGGCGACGCGCTGGCCGCCACGCTGCCGGCCGAGCAATGGGAGGCGACGCTCTCGCCGCTGTACCTTGCGCCGGTGCTGGCGAAGACGCGCGCCGAGCGCGAGGCAGCCGGCAAGCAGTAGTCCGGGCCGCGACCGTCAGAGCCTGTCCGCGGCTGGCCCGGAATCTGCATTCCCGCACCGCGCCGATCACCACGCACCTTGCACCTGCACCCTGCACACGCTATCGCTCGTCGTCACCAGCAGAACACTCACGCACCTCGACTCGACTGACAGCTCGCCATGACGCACGCCGGCATCTTCACGCCCGGGACCGACATCCACAGCTACCTGCACCAGCATCAGGCCAAGACCCTGCTGCGGGTGCTGACGGCCGGCAGCGTGGATGACGGCAAGAGCACCCTCATACCGGATTTCTACGCGGGCAGGGCGACCGGGTAGGCTGTTGCAATCGAACGCATGCTGGCAGGATGCCAATGCACATTCGCGTGATCGCGACAACTCTACTTGCGTTGATCGCGCTGGCGCTGTGGGCCTGCCACACTGCGCAACAGACATCGGCGGGCGGGGGCAGCGGATCAGACAACGCTACACGGGACTCTCGGCCGCAGGTCGCGACCACTCGCTCGTCGCAAGGCGAGCAACCAAACGCCGCTGTCCGTCCGGATGCTGAGGAAGGGCCGTCTCCGGCGTCTCCGGCGGGGCCAGCTTTGCAAACCCCGGCAGCGGCCGCGCCTGATCCGCCGCTGCCCCCATGGCCGGACATCGCGCCGTTGCTGGAGCAGTGGCCCGCCGACGAACTCGCAGCGCCGATCGAGGGCCAAGTGCTGGATGCGGTCACGTTCCAGCCGGTGGTCGGCGCAACGGTCGTTGCGCGGCTCGGATGTTGGCCGTGCATTGCCGAGACCACCACCCAGACCGACCAGCACGGCCACTTCCGGTTGCCGGGCCCGCGTGGCTCTGGCACTGACACTGTGCAGTTGATCGCAACCCGACCCGGCTACGGAGTTTCACTGGCTCGTCTGCATGCAGTTTCGCTGTCGCGCCGGCCCGGAGTGGCAACTGGTCGCGAGAACCCGAAGCCGGGCGTGCTGGAGGAATTCGAGCCGGCCCAGCCGCGGCGCCTGATGGTGCCACACCATAGCGACTTCGGCGTCCCGATGTGCGGCTACGACGCGATGGACGGAGACGGATTCGCCGAGCCACAATTGCTGGATCACGCGGGTCACGAACTGGCCCGACACCCGACCGGCTTCTACCGCCATGTCGCGACGATCTGGCTCTATCGAGTCAATGCGTGCCGGCGCGTGCATGGCACGGTGACTTCCGCCGGCAATCCGCCGCAGCCGCTGGCTGGTGCGGTGGTGACGCTTGACATCGGCGACTCCGAACTGATGACCACCACCGATGCGGCCGGCCACTACGACTTTCCGCCGGTCGCTGGCGACCCGTCCGTGCGGGTGCATGCGCCTGGCTTCGAGCCCGGCGCGGCCTACATCGAGGACGACGACGCCGACTACTTTTTTGACACGACCCAACCGTGGACTGCTCGTGTCCACGCCACAACCGATGTCACCCTCGACGTCGAGTTGTCGCGATCGGTCGCGCCGGATCTGTGGGGCACAGTGGTTGATGCTGCTGGCCGGCCGGTGACGGGCGCACTGGTCAGCGTGCGGGAAGCGCTGCGGGACCGTGCCGCACGGACCGACGCGAATGGCGCGTTCCGGCTTCCGTTCAGCCCGGCCGAAGCCCGCAACTCCAATCTGTTTGTGGCGGCACCCGGGTTTCTGTTCGCGCGGCGCAACGTAGTTGCCGGCCAACCGCAGCGCGTGGTGTTGCAACCAGCGGTGACGTTGAACGTGCGGCTGACATCGGCCGGGATCGCGCCGCCACCGGATCTGCGCGCGTACCTGTTCCGGGGATGGTCCGCCGCGGACGATGTGCCGCTGGCGTGGAACAGCTTGGCGGACGAGGCGTGGCGCATGCAAGGCAACCAGTGGTGCGTGGCGCCCGGCACTGAGTACACGCTGAAAGCCGGCGTGGAACTGCTGGATGAGGCGGTGCGGTTGCGGGGCGAGCAGACGTTCACCACACCGTCGTCGGGCGCGATCGCAATCGATCTACCGTTGGAGCAAACGGCGATGCCGCTCTCGCGACTACAGTTCGTGGCGCTGGACGATGGCGCGCCAGTGCCCGGGTTGCGGCTGCGCGCGTGGCTGAATCTTGCGCCGCTTGCAGCGGTGCAAACGGATGCCCTCGGGGTCGTCGTGTTGCCAGTCGCCGACAACACCGATGATTACCCGTTCGGGACCGGGCCGATGCTGTGGATCGAGACCATCGATGGCGAACGGCTGGCCTGGGCCGACGAACTGGAGCGCGGGCCTGGCCACGGTTCAACCATGGCACAGATCGAGCACGACATGGCGCAGCGCGGTGCAGCCGGCGACCACACACTGGTCGTCATGCCTGGCGGAATGCTGCGCCTGACGGTCAACGGCGCGCCGGCCGACGCGCCGGTGGTGGCCCGATACCGCCAGCAAGAATATGAGCACAGCAGATTCAGCCGCGACGGGCCATTCGACCAATCGCCGGACGGCATGCGTCGGTTTCACGTGCGGCTGTTCTGGCCAGCGATCGTCGAGATCCGTTCGCCGGGCTTCCGCACCACAACACTGATCGTGGACCCGGATGACCCAGCCAGCCTCTCGCCAGAACCAATCCGGTTGCAGCGCGCACCTCATGCAAGCGGGATGATCCGCTGGCCCGATCCGGCCTACGTCGGCTGCACCTGCAACGGTGTGCCGATCGGCGACGACGGCCGCTTCTCGGTGCCGCTGACGCGCGACGACGGCCACATGTGGCTGAC
>JBFWQT010000050.1:0-21123 GCA_050249295.1 Planctomycetota bacterium | reverse complement strand
GCGGTCGCCGCGGTCGCCCTGGCGTCGCACCGCCGGGGCCGCACGGAACAACGCCTCGAAGCGCGAGGCCAGGAAGTCGAGCACCTGCGGATCGGTCGGCCCGCTGCTCTCGTAACCGTCGCGCGGGGGCCGGGGCACAAGCCGCCAGATGCGCCAGTAGGCCTGCTCGGCGTGCATCGACGGATCGTCGAGCGCGCCCATCAGGTCGATCATCCGGCCGAGTGCGTCGAGCGCATCCTCGACGTTGTCGCCAGCCGCCTTGGCGCGGTCGTACTCGGCCCACGCGGTGTGGCCGCGAACCCAGTTGTCGTGCGGGAACTCGGCGACGGCGCTCGCACCGATCCGCAGCGCGTCGGCCGTGCGGCCAGCCTTGCGGTAGCACTGGATCGCCTGCGATGCGGCGTAGGCGTCGCGGTCGGCGCCGCGCTCGAACAGCTCGGCCGCGTAGACCCAGCCCTCGGCCGCGGCCGGTGTGTCGGCGTTGTCGGCGGCGTAGCGCTTCGCTTCGTCAAGCGCGGCGCGCGCCTCGTCCGGATTGTACGGTTCAGCCATACGGGTGCGTGCGCCGCCGGTTCTGTAGGTTCAGTTGTCCTCGAAGGTCTCGATGCCGGCCTGATCCACGCGGTAGGTGCCGGTCGGGCCGTCTGCGCTGCTGCTGCTCACCGACAGCACCCACTCGAACGGCTTGTTGTTGCGCACCTCGAGGACGAAGTCCCGACGGTCAAAGAAGCTCAACCGGTCGAACATCTTCGGGTCGTCGAAGCTCGACATCAGCGCGGCCTGATCGACCACCGCACCCGAGCCGAGGTCGCCGGCCTCGCCGTGCATCGCGGTGTGCACGGCCAGCATCGTCTTCGTGCGCTCGACGACATCCAACGCCTCGTCCCAGCGCGAGTCCATCTGCTCGAACGGGCGCCAGCGTTCGACCTGCGCGCCGTTCTTGCCCCAGTCGGGCGGGACCATCGTCCCGCCGGAACTGGCGCGCAGGTACAGCACCACGCCGACGGCGATCAGCGCGGCGATCGCCAGCAGGCCGACCAGCACCCAGCCGATCGATGCCTGGACGGGCACCGGCTGGATGACCGGGGTGGCGTGGGTCGCCGGGGCGTCAGCGCCGTGCTCGGCGATGAAGCGGTCAATCGCCGTCTGCTGTCGGGTGTGGTCGGCTCGGTTCATGTGTCTTCAATCAGTCGTCGCTGAATTCATCGTTGCCCGAAGAATCGAGGCGGTAGGTGCCCGTCGGGCCGTCCGCACTGCTGCTGTGGACCACGATCGTCCACTCGAACTGATCGCCGTCCGCCACTTCGACCCAGAAGTCCTGCGGATCGAAGAAGTTGAAGGTGTCGAACGTGTACTCCTTCATGATCAGCGGGTTGTCGATCACGCGGCCGGTGGTGATGCCGGGGTTCGTGCCGGAATTCTCCGCGCGCAGAATCTGGAGCACCGACCGGATGTTCCCTGCGGCCTCCCGCGATTCGTCCCAGCGCGAGTCCATCGTCGGCTGCGGCTCGGGAATCCAGTCGGGCGGCATCGGCGGGCCGCTGTTGCGCATCGCCATCGGGATGATGAACGCCGCGGCGACGGCCAGCAACGCGAGCACGATCAGGATCACGAAAAACCAGCCGATCGAGGCCTGCACCGGCGGCTGCACGGGCTGCAGCGGCATCAGCGTGGGCGACGGCTGCGACGGTGCGCCGTACTCGGCAATGAACCGGTCGATCGGATTCTGTCGGCGTTGCATCGGGGCATACTCCGCGCTTGCGCCTGCTGGCGCCGGGCCTGTGTGCATCAACGGTACCGCGCGCCAGGAGGCCACGCAACCTCTCAACGCATCCAGTTGAGCGCCGCGGTGTCCACGTCGCGCACCGCCAGGCGGCACCGGCAACGGTTCCACCAGCGCGTGAGGAAGATCGCGCAGACACGGCCATAGTCGTAGCCGCTTGCACCCTGGAAGTGCGTGACCGCGCGGGCCGCCTTGGCCACGGCCTGCGAGGCGCGATCGGCGCGCAGCATCGGGTCGTCGTCAGGCGAGGTGCGCGCCGCGTAGACCGCGTTGTCGGCGGCCTCGGCAGCCAGGCGCGCGACGTAGGCGAGCACGCTCGGGCGCCCCTCGCTGCCGGCCGACGCCCGTGCCGCGACTTCGGCCGCAGCCTCGGCCGAGCGGATCTGCGCGTCGAGGTCGGTCGCCGGGGCGTCGCCGGAGAGCCAGCGGTAGACGTGCATGAGTGCCTGCCGTGGCACGTCGCGGACGCGCGAACCGACCGACGCGCTCGCGGCCCATTCCTCCCACAACGGCAGCGTCAGCTCGGCCGCGGTGATGCCGCAGATCACCTGCTGGCGGTGCGGCAAGCGGCTGAGCAGCAGCCGGGCCTGCACGAACACGCTCGGCGTCGGCCAGCGCGTGTCGTCCGGCGGATCGTGCGGGCAGAGCGACTCCTCGAACGCCGCGGAGGTCAGCGTCAGTGCTGTCGGGTGGCCGATCGAGCGCAGCAGGGATTCGTAGACGACAGCGGACACGCGGAACGGGGGCTACGCGACGCGAACGCGAACGCGACCATTCGGCCCACAGCATACCATCACTTGAGGCGCTCGTAGTCGGCCTCTGCAGCCGGGTCCTTGCGGCCGGTGCTGCGCAAGTGCGCCAGGTAGCGCTCGAGCGCCGCCTTCGCACCGTCGCGATTGCCGAGCCACTGGAGGTAGATCATCGCTTCAAGGCGCATGAACGGCGCCGGGTCCTTCACGCTGACGCCGGCTTCCACGGCCGACTTGAGCGCCGCGGCGACCCAGCGCTCGCGGTCCGGCTGGGTCGTGGCCAGTTCGAGCTGGCAGCGGATCAGCTCGAGCCACGGCTGGACCATGTCGGGCTTCAGCGCGACCGCGGTACGGAACGAGCTGATGGCGGTCTGCCTCGTGACGTCGGTGTTGCGTGCGCGCAGCACCACGCCGTGACGATAGTGGTAGGCCGCGGTCGGGTAACCGAGCGCCTCGGCCTGTTCGTGCAGGGCCAGCGCAACGTCGCGCTTGTCGTGCGTCCATGCGATGTCGGCTGCGCGCGTCAGGTCGGCGCCCGACGCGACGTTGGCCGCGGCCGCGTCGGCGTAGCGTTGCAAGGCGCCGGGCACGTCGCCGGTGCCGTCGAGCAACCGCGCGAGCAGGATCAGCTGGTGGTCGCCGCTCTGCGGCTTCCACTGCGGGAAGTCGCGGACAAGCTGTTCGAGGTTCTGGATCGCGCCGTCGGAGTCGCCGGCACGCATCGCCAGCAGGCCGAGCGAGAACAGCAGGTCGGGCTCCAGGCTGCTCGACCTGCGTAGCGTGGCGATCAGCGAGTTGATCTGCTCCCAGACCTTGCCGGCGCGATCCGGATCGGCTTCGCGCAGACGCTGCCAGAGGTCGCTGAGCGTGTTGACCAGCTCCGCCATGCGGCGCCGCTTCGCCTGCTCGTCGGCCGGCGTGGCGCGCGGATCGGCAAACAGCGCGATCAGCGTTTCGAGCAGCCGGCGGTTGAACTCCAGCTGCGCAATCTGGTCGTCGGGCGCGGCCGGCAGCGGCTGCGCATGCTGGGCGGCAATCTCGCGTGCCAGCAGGTCGCGCATCACGCGCCGCATGGTGCCTTCCGAGCCGGGCGTGTCGGCGAGCGGGCGCATGTTGGCCGAACCCTCGCGCGCGAACTTGAGCTGCACGCGCCAGTCGCGCATCGGCTCGTCGTCGGCGTCGCGCGCGAACCACATGGTGGTGTCGAAGCGCAGCAGTGCGGCCAGCAGATGCAGCGTCAGCGCCACCTCCAGCGGAGTGCCGCCGCGGCTGGCGATCACGTCGAGCGGCAGACGCACGCGGGCCGCCGGCGGGTAGATGCGCAGGTTGATGCCGTCGTAGGCCCATCGCGCCGCGGCCGACGCCAGCTGGCCCTGCGGGGCGGTGCGGGCACGCGCCCACGCCAGCCAGCGGCCCGCATGACGGCGCCACTCGTCGAGCACTGCGGCACCGGCAAGTCGGCGGTGCGCCGGGGCGTCGGGCTGCATGGCCAGCAACGCACGCAACGCCAGCACCACGCGCGGCACGGACGTGCGTACCGGCCCGGGCTCGTCCAGCGCGTCAGCGAGCGCTGGCAATCCGTCGGCGGTCTCTTCGGTGTCCACCGCGAACGCCGAGAGGCGGACATCGCCGTCGGCTGGCACCGTCCGTTGAAGGGCGTTGCCGGCGGCGCTGGCCGCGTCGGGACGCGGCTGGGCATGTGCCGCGGCGCCAACGACCACGAGCGATGCCGCCAGCAGTGCCACCGCGAAGAGCCGGATTGCGTGCTCGGTCGTCCACATCATCGAGGCCGATCCGCCTTGCGGTGCGTCTCCTGGCGCTGCTGCTCGTCGCGCGCGCGGGAGAAGAACGGATGCGCATCGAGCCACGGCGAGATCAGCCGGCGGATGCGCGCGGCGGTGCGGATGCTCTCCTCGTCGCCCGGCGGGAACTCGAACTCGAGGTTGCCGATCGACTTGCGCGACCCGTCCTCGGCCATCCGGAAGACGTGCACCGTCACGCGTCCGGCCAGCCCGGCATGGTCGTCGGTGGCGGCGCGCGGCTTGCGGAAGCGCGTCAGCACCCACACTTCGGTCGGCTTGATCAGCACGAAGCGCTTCTCGCCGGGGAAGCTGACCAGTGCGTGATGTTGCGTGAAGCCGAGCAGCATCTGCGTCGGCCGCGAACCGAGGATGAACTGCAACGGTTGGTCGCTGACCCGCCCCTTGCTGGCGATGTAGTCCACGCCGTCCGGATTGGCGAGGAACGGCGAGCCGCGCTTGAGCATCAGGCGGTGTACGCGGCGGACCTCGTCGGTGTTGAGATCCTCGACCAGTTCGCTGGCCACCACGGCCGCGTCATCATCGTCGTCGGCGAACACCAGCGATTCGGTGTCGCGGTCGTCGTCTTCGGGCAGCTCGAGCTGGATCTCGTCGGCCGTGTCATCGAGCCCGCGCGAGGACGTGGCCACGGCCGGCTCTGCTTCGCCGGGCAGCGGGTCGATCTTCGCGGTGTCGAGCAGGCCGATGTCGTCGTCAGGGTCGACGAGGCGCCCGCCACCCGCATCGGTGTCGCCGCCGCGGGCCTGCTCCAGCGCATCGGCTAGTTCGTCCTCGAGCAGGGCCGAGAGCAGCGCACGCGCTTCCTCGTCGCCACCGGTGGCCTTCTCGTAGGCGTCGCCGAGCACGTCTCCCTCGGCATCGCGCGAGGCCGGCGCATCCTTCACCAGCCCGGCCAGCACCGACAACGGCGAGTCGTCCGGCGGCGGCGGATCGGCCGGCAGCAGGGCCGGGTCCTTCGCGTGGCGCTTCGTGGTGCCCTTCTCGCTCTTGACCATCGACATGTCGTCGTCCGGCGACCAGGCGGGCAACTCTTCGTCGAGCACCTCGACGCCGCTCTCGTCCGCCTTCCAGTCGGCGGCCTGCTCGGAGTCCGCGGGCGGCGACTGCTCGCTGGCGAGGTGGCGGTCAAGGGTTTCCAGCGCGTCGTCGAGTTCGTCCTCTAGCTCGTCATGCGTTTCCGACTCGCCTGTGCTGTCGGCCGCAGCGGCCGGTGCGACGGCGGATGCGGGCCTGGCGGGTGGCGCTGTCGCGTCGGCCGTAGCACGCGGGGGCGTCTTGAGCGACTGCAGGGCCTGTTGCGACGCACGGAATGTGGAAAGCACAACCTCGCTGGCGGAGCGCGTGGGGATGTCGTTGGCCGCGACAAGGTACAGCCGGCCGGACCACGCGGGGTCCTCGGCCAGGCCCTCTGGCGGGATCTCGGCGGTGTCGCCGGGCCCCAGCGGCCGCTCGGCTACGGCATTGGCGTCGGCCGCCAGTGCGTCGGGCGCGGAGTCGGCCGGATCGTCCGCGGGCGTGTCGCCGACCAGACGCGCAACGGCGCCGGCGTCGAGTTGCGCGAGGATCGCGAGCGGGTCCTCGATTTCGGCAGCCGGCTCGTCAGGCGTTGCGCCAGTGATGGCGGCCAGGATCGCGAGCGGGTCTTCGGTCGTCGTGTCCGCTTCGGGTTCCGGTGCCGGGCCGGGCGCGCTCTGGCCGGTGACGGCGGCGAGGATCGCAAGCGGATCTTCCGCGGTGTCCGGCTCCGGCCCGGGTTCCTCGATGGCTGGCGATGTCAACGCCGCGAGGATGGCGAGCGGATCCTCGGTCGACTCCTGCTCCTTTGATGGTGGCGCAGGCGGCGCTGGCGCCGGAGCGGCAGAGGCGGCGGACGCAGCCGCGAGAATCGCGAGCGGATCCTCGGTCGACTCCGGCTCGGGCTCCGGCTCTGGCTCGGACGCCGCAGCGGCGGCGAGAATCGCGAGCGGGTCTTCTTCGTCGAGCGCCTCGTCGGGCTCTTCGGTCGGCCCGCCGTCCAGGGCGCCCGCGAGAATCGCCAGCGGATCATCGGTGGCGCCCGGTGCGTCCAGGTCTTCCGAGGTGATTACTTCGTCGTCGGAGTCGTCATCGTCCGGAGGTGGCGGGGCGGGCACTGCCGGCAGCCCGGCGCTGGCGCTGGCCGAACGCGGTGGCGCGGGCGGCACCGGCACGCGCGGACCTCGCTGCGAACCGGGCGCGGGCGGTGCCGGGCGCGGCACGCGTTGCGACGGCGACGACGACGGCGCGATGGCCGGCGAGGTCACCGTGTTCAACGTCGGCGCCGGTGCCGTGGGTGCCGCCGGTGCCGCCGGTGTCGCTGGTGCCGCCGGTGCCGCTGGTGTCGCTGGTGTCGCTGGTGTCGCTGGTGCCGCCGGTGCCGGCGGTGTCGCTGGCGCCGGAGCATCGCCGAACCCTGATGGTTCCTCCACCAGCGGGCCACCAAAGCCCGACGGCGCTTCCAACAGCGCGCCGCTCGCATCCAGTCCGTCCGCTTCGTCAGCCCATGAGAAGTCGATCGCGCCGGTCTCGGTGCCCCCGGCCGGTTCGTCTTCCCACAGGTCGTCCGGTTCCTCGGTGGCGTCGCGGAAGAATCGTTGTGTGCCGCGCGGCATGAACGCCAGCGCGCCCTCCGCGGGCACCACAAACACCGCTCCGCAGGCCATGCAGCCACCTTCCAGGCCACAGCGTGACACCGGCGACGCCATCACCTCGCGGCAATCGGGACACGAGAACTCGATCCACCGCTCGCGCGCCGCCTCCGGCCCGGCCGCGGCTGGCGGCTCGATGAACGTGGCCGGCACCGGGATAATCACCTCATCGGCACAGGACGGACAATCGACCACGCCGCCGGCATCTTCCATGTCGGCGACCATCGGTTGCCCGCAGGCCTGACAATTGAATGAGATGGGCTCCGTGGTAGCCATAATCGGGTGCGGGGCTGGGGGTGGTGAGCCTACCCCGCCACCTTGCGAGCGGCAAGGATCGCCGCCCGGCCCCGGTGCATTCGCGGGCTCGATTGCTTGCGCTCCAGCCGGTTCGCTGCGGAGGCCGCAACGGTCCCGTACTATGCACCCGCAACGGAAGCCACCGGACCCGGGCTCGATATGCCATTCACACTCCCGTTGACTGACGACGGGTTTGCTCGCGCGATCGTGCGCGGGCTCGGCCGGGCAGCGCAGCATGTGCGCGAACATTCTCTGACTGCGCCGCAGATGGCCGCGCTGATCCACACTGCGCTGCACAACCCGGTGTACGACATGCAGTGCGAAGGCGATCGCAGCGGGTGGGTGATGCAGCTGGTGGCGGAGGCCGGCCTGCGCAACGGACTGCGCGAACAACTGATCCCGCGGTTGCGCCGAACACCGTTGAACGAGCCATCGCAACGGGTCCACCTGTGTCGGCTGTGCGGCGACTACGCTGCACGGGGCGACGAGGCCATGCTTGCGGAGTTGTACGCAACGGTCGCCGGCAACCCCTTCGACACCGAGTTTGTGGGCGAACCCGAGTTGATGTGGGCAGACGGGCTGGCAGCGTTCCTGTTCTGTGTATCTCACCGCGGCCGCCGATTGCGCGAGACCGGAAGCGACTATCCTGACGACGAGGTGTTGGAGACCGCTGCCGAGATTCTCGACAGCAGTGAGGGCGACCTCGTCGGTCACCTTCGCAGCGCGGCCCGCAATGGCAATTCCGACATCGGTGCGTGGCTCGATGCGCGCGACGGGCGTGGCGAGTACCAGTTGTCCGGGCTCGGCATCAGAGGAGTCCGGAAGGGTGACGTTGCTCTCGCCGCGGACATGCGCCGGCCGCAGGCCCCGCAGTGGACCGATGCAGCCGAACTGCTCGCGGCGTTGGAGCCGGGCTCGCAGGCATTGCGGAGCCGGTGTCTGCAGTTCGGTCGCAAGCACGCAACGCCGGACGACGTGGCGCAGCTGGTGGCAACGGCAGAGGTCGAAGCGGACCACGACCGGCTGGTCTGCATCCTGTTCGCCCTCGCCGAAGTCGTGCTGCCAACTGCGCCGCCACGCCTGGTGACCCTGATGGATGCCGGAGACCCGATGATGGCGACTTCGGCAGGCCGCGCGCTCCGCGGATGCAAGGCGCCGGAACTCCGCGCGATTGCTCTTGCTCGCCTTGAAGCGGGTCGACTCGATGAGTGCACACTATGCTTGCTCCAGGGCTCGTTCGTGCATGACGATCTCGTGCTGCTGGAGGCGGCGATGAGTGGGCCAAGGCTCCGATCGATGGATCGCGGAGATCGTTCGGCCCTGCACAGCTGGTTCTACGAGCTCAACGACCTTGCCGGGATGCGCCCCTCGGCGGCATGGCAGGCATTGCTGATCACATGTTGCGAGTGGACGCCGTGCAGCAATTGTCGGCAGCGGGCCGTTCAGTTGTTGATCGAGTCGGCCGCGCTGCCAGCATGGCTCGCCGAGGAGTGCAAAGACGATGGTCGCGACTGGGTGCGGGACACGGTTCGTCAAGGTCGCGGGTGACGGTGCGAGCGCGCGTTCGAGGCGTTGCGCGATCCGGTCGGCCGGTCGCTTAAGTGGCGAATCATGTCGCGGCGACCGATTGCTGGATGGTCGATCTCGGTCCGTCGCCGCCGCACGTGCAGCACGAGCCGCGACGGATGCGCATGACCCGCCGGATCGAGCGACACGCGATCGAGAGCCGCAAGCTGCCGACCGGGCATTGACCGTCAGGCCGTCAGGCTCGCGCCGGGAACATCGCCGCCACGTCCTCGCGCGTGCCGGGCCGCAGGTTCAGTTGCGCGGGCTTGTCGTCGGCGATGTCGCTGAACGGAACGGCCAGCGTCTCGCGGATAATCTCCGCGAGGTGCTCCCGGATCACCCGCGACGCCGGGTCGAGCTGGCGGATCACCACCAGCCCGGTCAGTGGGGCGTCGAACGTCACGATCGAAAGGTCGGGCCGGTGTCGCTTCAGCGCGACGACCAGCCGCCACACGTCGCCCGTCCAGAACCGTGTGATCCGATCGCGAGCCGCGGTGTTCTCGTCCAGCGGGTAGCAGTCGTGCACGAGGATCGTCGCATCCGGCGTGCAATGCGCCTCGATGTTCATGAAGTCGCGAAGCGCGTACTCGAACAGATGCATCCCGTCGATGAAGGCCAGCTCGACCGGGCCGCCGAGTTCGGTCGTGAGGTTGTGCGTGGCGAAGAAGTCGTCGCTGGTCTGCGCGAAGATCGTGAAGCCGGGCGGCAGCTGTCCGCGCGGGCGCGGATCCGGATCGATGCCGACCACCCGCGTTCCGGCCGCGATCCGCTCCAGCGAGCTTCCGACACACACGCCGACTTCGACGTAGGTGGCCGGCCGCAGTGCCGCCTGGATCTGCCGCATCGTGTCCAGATAGGGCTGCCCGGTCAGCGACAGTCGGGCCAGCACGGCGTGCGCCTCGGGGCAATCCGTCAGCAGGGTCAACGCCTGCCTGGCCGTGGCCGCGGCCTCCTCGGGCTGCCCGGCGGCCAGCAGTGCGGCCGCCTGCTCGCCGAGTGCGCGACCTGCACGTGCGGCACGCGCTGGACGCGAACGATCGAACAGTGCCAGCAGGGGTCGGAACATGGCATCGCACTCCGGGTGGCCGGGCCCACAGTGTGCATGCCGGATGCGGCCGTGCAAGCACTGGTTCGCGTCGCCGGTTGCGCGCCGGCCCACCGGACGTAATAGTCGGGCAGCGGCAGTGACACCGTGACGTGACGAACGCGCACGCAATGACGATCGATCCGACCAACCGGGTGCTGGTGGCAATGAGCGGAGGCGTGGACTCCTCCGTCGCCGCGTGCCTGTTGCAGGAGGCCGGGCGTCATGTCGTCGGCGTGTTCATGGCGCTGACGCACAAGGACGGCCACTCCGGCTGCTGCAGCATCACCGACCGCCGCGACGCGTTCAGCATCGCCGAGTCGCGCGGCTTCCGGTTCATGGCTGTCGACTACCAGTCGCACTTCGACGACCTGAAGCAGTACTTCCTCGATGAGTACGACGCCGGCCGCACGCCCAACCCGTGCGTGCGCTGCAACTCCGACCTGAAGTTCGGCGAGTTGCTGCGGCTGGCCGACGCGCTGCACTGCCAGTGGATTGCCACCGGCCATCACGCGCAGATCATCGACGGCGCGATCCACCGCGCAACCGACCCCGACAAGGACCAGAGCTACGCGCTCGCGAAGATTGACCCGGCTGTGCTGCCGCGCCTGCTGCTGCCGGTCGGCGGATTCACCAAGGCGCAGGTGCGCGAACACGCCGTGCGCCTCGGCCTCCGGCTGGCCGACAAGCCCGACTCGCAGGACCTGTGCTTCATCAAGCACGACTACCGCGACCTGCTCGTCGGCACCGGTCGGCTCACGCCGGGCCAGCTGGTCACGCCGCGCGGCGAGGTCATCGGCTCTCACGCCGGCTACCAGCAGTTCACGATCGGCCAGCGTCGCGGCATCGGCATCGGTGGGGCGCACACCTGGCGCGTGGTGGAGATCCGGCCGCGCACGGCCGAGGTGGTGATCAGCCACGACCCGGCCGACCTCGACTGTCAGCAGATCGAGCTCGACAGCGTGCACTGGCTGATGGCGGCCGGTTCGCGGCCGGACGCGCAGCGCGACCTGGAGGTGCAGGTGCGCTATCACGGCGAGACCTGGCCCGGCCGTGTCGACGAGGCCTCGCGCACGGTGAAACTGCGCGCCCCGGCGCGAGCAGTCACGCCGGGGCAGCTTGCCGCCTTCTACGACGGCGATCGCCTGCTGGGTGGCGGGTTCATCCGCCGGGCGGTGCGCCATAGCGACGGCGCGCCGCGCTGATCGATCTGTCGCTCGATCAGTCGAGCGGCTTCTGCGGCAGCTGGCCCGACCACAGCTTCCACTCGCCGTCGTCGCTGTACCAGTAGCACTTCGACTGGCCGGTGACGGTGTTCCAGACCACGAGGTCCATCTCCTTGTCCTCGTCGTTGTAGGTCAGCGACATCATGTAGACGCCGGCGCCGCTGGCGGCGGGCACCGCAGGCTGCGGCTTCGGGTCCTGGGCGTTGGCGGTGGGCGCGGCATTGATCGCGAAGACCATCGCGGCCAGCGCCAGAACGAGGAAGCCGAGGGAAGCGACCAGCTTGCAGAACTTGTCGATCGAAAGGGATTTCATGGCGTGCCTGTATTCGGTTTTGGCGGGAGCGGTCCGGACGTCTGCTGTGCCGTGGTGAACGCGACCTCTTCCGCCGAGGTAACGGCGCCGCGGGGCCGGGATGTCGACGCCCGGCGACAGCTTTCAGTGCAGCGGGGTGATCCGTCGACCGCGTGGGCGGGGTAGAATCGGGAGCACCACCTTCCACCGGAGTTCGTCCGCATGCGCGTCCGCCACCCGCTGATTGTGTCCACCATTGCTGCCGCCATCGCGCTGGTCCTGTTGCCGCCCACCGCCGCCCGCCCCTGCATGCACGGCCCGGCCGACTACAAGGGCTCGATGGTCGAGACCAGCCAGCAGGCGATCATCTTCTTCGACCAGAAGACCTCGCGCGAAGAGCTGGTCATCCGCATCAACTATCGCGAGACCACCGACAACACCGCCGGGCCCGGCAACTTCGGCTGGGTCGTGCCGGTGCCCACCGTGCCCGACAGCTACGCCGTCGAGGACACCGCCGTGTTCAAGCAGATCTTCGAGTTTGTCGAGCGCACCCACGCGCAGCTCACCAGCGACGAGCGCGGGCTTACCTTCGAGGCCGACTCGACGTACGAGCTCGAGCTGCTCTCCCGCGTGTCGGTCGGCGAGTACGACATCCAGCCGATCCGTGCGCGCGGCGCCGGGGCCGGGGCCGGGCTCAACAAGTGGCTGACCGCCAACGGCTACAACGAGGTGCCGGTCGCGAACATGCAGTGGTACCTCGATCGCAACTGGACGTTCCTCGCGATCCGCATCAATGCCGTGACGCTCGACGAGGACAGCGAGGGCAGCGTGCGGCCACTGCGCATCTCGTTCGCCACGCCGGAGATCATCTACCCGCTGAAGTTCTCGAGCCACCAGGGGCAGTTCGATGTGACGCTCTACGTGATCACGGCCGAACCGCTGCCGCGCCGCGAGCTGGACTGGCCGCTGCATCACAGCTTCGACTTCGAGTTCGGCAAGTCGGACGTGCCGGCCGTGCTGGAGAGCAAGCGCATGGCGAAGTACCCGGCGCTGCAGTCGCTCTGGAAGCACGTCGTGGCCGACGGGCACATCACGTTCGGCACGGCGACGATCAGCCAGCTGCACGCCTGGAGCGTCAACTCGGACGACAACGCGGTCTCGCAGTGGCCCGAGGACTTCCACATCGATCTGCGCCGCAAGGCGGTGGAGTGCACCGTGCCCGGCCAGTGGGCGGTCGTGCCGGCCGTGTCCGGCATGGGCGACCCCGGGCTGGTCGTGCAGGATGCGTTCGATGTGACTGACGACCGCAAGCATGTGCAGCTGCTGGGCACCACGCCGGGCACGCTCGCGTTGCTGCCGGGCAGTCGCGTGTGCCTGCGCGTGACCGAGACCTGCACCGACGCGCAACTGGCCGGGCTGGCGGCGTTGCGCGGGTTCGATGGTTTCGTCGGCCTCGACCTCTCGCGCTGCGAACGCCTGACCGCGAAGGCCACGCTGGCGCTGATCACCTCGCTGCCGCACCTGCGCAGCGTGGCGTTGCAGGAGTGCGACTGGCTGACCGGCGAGGATCTGATGGCGATGGCCACGATGAAGCGTCTCCGCCACCTCGATGTGCGCTCCAACCCTCAGCTGACCATCGAGCACATGGATGCCTTCTACGAGACCGCGGCCGCCAGGCCCGACGACGACGAGCGTTATCCGATCGGCCTGCAGATCGACTACACGCAGCCGCAGGACGACGACGACAACGGCGACGACAACCAGGGCGACGACCGGAAGTGATCGGACGGTCGTTGTCGGGGTGGTGTGGGCAATCGGCGCCGGCGGTGGCACACTTGCCGCGCCGCTCTGTCCGACCCGACCCGTGCCCGCGACCGCCGCGCTTCCATGACCGACTCCAGCCATCCGCGATTCATCGTCGGAATCGACCTGGGAACCACCAACTGCGCTCTCGCCTACATCGACAGCGAGGAAGCGACAGCCGATGGCGCACCGCCGACGGTCCATGTGCTGCAGATCGAGCAGCTCGTCAAGCCCGGCGCCAGCGAAGGCCGCGAACTGCTGCCCAGCTTCCTGTTCGTGCCCGCCGCGGCCGAGAAGGACAAGCTGAACCTCGAGCT
Organism: Planctomycetota bacterium; assembly: GCA_050249295.1. Lineage (GTDB taxonomy): Bacteria > Planctomycetota > UBA8742 > SKZP01 > SKZP01 > JBFWQT01. The sequence continues at coordinate 7,520 of JBFWQT010000050.1, read as the reverse complement.
GCCGTGGGGCAACCCGGGCTACGCCACCGGCGTGTTCGCGCGCGACCGCGGCGCCGAGCGTCCCGGCTGCCTCGTCAGCTCGGCCAAGTCGTGGCTGTGCCACTCCGGCGTCGACCGCACGGCCGCCATCCTGCCGTGGAACACCGAGGAAGATGTCGAGAAGGTCTCGCCGCTCGAAGCCTCGGCCCGCTACCTGCGGCACCTGCGCGACGCGTTCGATCACACCGTGCTCGGCGGCGACAAGAAGCTGATCAAGAAGTGCGGCATGGCCGAGTCGCAGGTCGTGCTCACGATCCCCGCGTCGTTCGACGCCGTCGCCCGCGAGTTGACCAGCCGCGCCGCGGAGATGGCCGGGCTGACCAACCTCACGCTGCTGGAAGAGCCGCAGGCCGCGTTCTATGCGTGGCTCGAACAGCGCGGCGAGAAGTGGCGAAAGGACGTCAGCGAGGGCGACGTCGTGCTCGTCTGCGACATCGGCGGCGGCACGACCGACTTCTCGCTGATCGCCGTGCGCAGCGAGGGCGGCGACATGCAGCTCGATCGCGTCGCGGTCGGCGATCACACGCTGGTCGGCGGCGACAACATGGACCTGCTGCTCGCGCACACCATCTCGCAGCGCATCGAGAAGGGCGACAAGACGGTCAAGGGTGGCAAGGAGAAGCTGACCACGAAGCAGTTCCTCGGGCTGATCCGCGGCTGCTCGCGCGCCAAGGAGAAGCTGCTCACGCAGACCGGCAAGGGCAAGGCGTCCGACGTCGAGACGATCAGCGTGCTCGGCAGCGGCAGCAAGGTCATCGGCGGCGCAATCAAGGTCGAGCTCTCGCGCGATGACGTGGAGAAGCTGCTGGTCGACGGCTTCGTTCCGGCGTGCAAGCTCGACGACAAGCCGACCAGTGGGCCGAAGTTCGGCCTGCGCGAGGTTGGCCTGCCGTGGGCGCACGACGCCGCGATCACGCGCCACCTCGCGGCATTCCTCGCGCGCGTCACCGACAACGGCGCGCAGCACGTGCCCACGCACATCCTGTTCAACGGCGGCGTCATGAAGGCTGACCGCCTGCGCGAACGCCTGCTGGAGACCGTCGGCGGCTGGTTCGGAAGCGGCGGCAAGAAGAAGGGTGAGGGCGGCCTCAGTGTGCTCGAGGACTCGCAGCTCGATCTCGCGTGCTCGCTCGGCGCCGTCGCGTTCGGCCGCACGGTTCGCAACGAGGGCGGCATCCGCATCCGCGGCGGCGTCGCGCAGACTTACTACCTCGGCATTGCCGGCGCTGCGCCCGCTGTGCCGGGCATGGCGCCGCCGATGCGCGCGCTCACCGTCCTGCCGTTCGGCACCGAGGAAGGCAGCGCCGTCGAGCTGCCAGGTCACGAATTCGAACTGGTGGCCGGCGAAGAGGTCGAGTTCCCGTTCCTCTCGTCGCGCACCCGTCAGGCCGACCCGGCCGGCGTGTTCGTGGATGAGCTCGACGAGATCGAGGAGATCGCGCGCCTCACGCTGAGTATCGGCGCGAAGGACAAGCACAAGGACGACCGCGGCCACATCCCGGTGCGCCTCGAGGCGCGCGTCACCGAGGTCGGCACGCTGGAGGTGTGGTGCGTGCAGACCGGCGACGGCGACGGGCGCTGGAAGCTCGAAGTGAGCGTGCGCACCACAACCGACGAAGGCTGATCAGCGGCGCGGACCACCGGGAGGGCCACCGCCCATGCGCATGGCGCCGAAGCCGCCCAGCGCGTCGATCCCCTGATCGCCGACCGCCTGGTCGAACGTGGCCTGCTGCGACGCGTCGAGTTCGGCACGCACCTGCTGCGTCGCCTCGCTCGCCACCGCGCCCATCTCACCCGGCCAGTCGAACGGCTCGTTGTTCTCGCGCGCCTTCATGCCGCGCTCCATGACCTCCATGCGGCGTTTGGACTGCGCGTCGAGAATCGTCCCGATGCGCGCCTTCTGGTCGTCGCTCAACGCCACCTTCTGCGCGAGGCTGTCGAGAATCTGCTTCGCCTGCATCGCCATGCCCTCCTGCATGCGCACGCGACGGTCGGCCATCTCCTTCTCGCGACGCTCGGTCTCGCGCGCGTCCAGCGCCGCTTCCAGTGCCGCACGGAACGCCGGGTCGTCAGCCGACACGGCCGGGGCGGCCGCACCCGGAGCCGACTCGCTGCCAGCCGATGCGGGCGGCGGCGCCGCGGCCACGCGACGATCCAGTTCGCTCACCCGCTCGACCAGCCCGGCCGACTCCAGCGACGCCAGCCGCTTGCTCACCGTGTCGAGCTGCACGCGCAGCACCTCCAGCTCGTCGGCGTGCTGCGCCTTCAGCGCGGCAATCTCGCTCGACTCGTCGGCCGAGATTGCGGTCCTGTCACCGGCCGTGGGCGCCGGTGCAGCCTGGCGGGCCGGGGGCCCAACGGTGGGCGCTGGCGGGCTGAACAGCGACGTGGTGGCGACACCACCGAACGCGCCGGCGACCAGGGCACCAAGCATGAACACGGCAACGGCAATCGGCTTCATCAGTAGAACTCCTCAGTCGGAACAGGATGCGTCCGGAGGTTTCAACCCGCCGGCCGACGCCCGGTGCCGCATCGATTCGATCAATCGCCAGTCGATCGGTCGATCAGTCGATCAGGCGATCAGTCGGTCGAGCGTTCGATCAGGTCGTCGTCGAACGGCGGCGAGCCACCGGGGCGGCCATCGCGGCCGTACGAGCGGATCTCGTAGCGGCCGGCCGCCTCGTCGAGCACCTTCCAGCCGTACTCGCGGGTCCACGGATCGCGCGGCACGTCGGAGTCGGTCAGCAGGCTGTTCCATCGGCCGCGCCAGTCGGACGGGCCGATGATCAGCTCGTCGAGCGTGGCCGGCAGGCGCTTGCCGTAGCCCGCCTCCTCGAGGCGCGTGCGGTAGCGCTGCACGGCCACCGAAAGCAACCGCATCGTCATGCGGTCGACCATGCGCGGCTGGGCCGCGTCGAACTTCGTCTTGCCGCCGCGCGCGATCACCACGCCGACGAACACGGAGAACGGCACGCCGATGCCAAGCACGAACAGCAGGATCGCCTTGATCAGCGTGCTGCGTGACGTGGCGGGTTTCTCGTGCGGGTTGCTGGCCGCGTCGTCGTGGGTCATGCGTCTGCCGCGCGTTCGCCGACTTGGCTGCATTCTGCGAATGTGCGCAGGCGTCAGCAAGTGCCGCGCGAGGTGGCGCGGGCCGGTCGGCCGTCGAACTGGCTGGCTCGCGGGTCACGCGGGCATCGGCGGAACGCAATCCGCCCGCCCGGCGCCACCGGGCAATCCTCACGACGCGGTCGCGGCCGGACCGGATTCTCGCCGCCACCATCCATACGCAACCTTACGCCACCGACGTTGGTATCGTTATGCAGTGTGGCCGCGGGTATCCTGATCTGTGGCGAGCGTCCGCCTTCCGGAGTACGTGCTGCGATGAGCTTCTTCCGCGAACTGTTCAGCCGACCGGTCACGTCGAAAGACCTGCAGGGCAAGCTGCAGGACGTGGAGAAGTCGCGCCGACGCACGATGCTGGAGCTGCGCAAGCTTGGCGCGAAGCAGACCGAACTGGTCGAGCAGATCAAGCGCGAGCGCAAGAACGGCAACGCCATCGAGGTCGACTACATCTGGGAAGACCTTCGCGCGATCAAGTCGGAGGTGGCGCTGCTGCGCAAGGAAGGCCGGATCCTCAACCTCGAGGGCATCGCGCTCAAGCGCTACATCCGCGGCCTCGAACGGCTGGAGAAGTCGGGCGACCGGGAGTCGGCGCGCAAACTGATGGACCGGATCAAGAACTCCGGCCTCGACGCCCGCCTGGCCGCGGCCGACGTGGACGACAAGGAGTACCTCTCGGAGCTGCAGGCCACGCTCGACGACGCGGGGCTGCAGGACGACAGCTGGGAGGAGTTCGCCGACGATCCGGAGAAGCTGAAGTTCCTCGCGCAGATCGACGAGATCAACGCGGCCGAGGATGCCGGCGACCTGGAGCACGCGCTGGAGAAAGAATCGCAGCTCAAGACGGAACTGGAGAAGGAAGGCGAGCACGCCTGAGCGGCGACCGTGGCCGAAACCCGCGCGCACCAACAACTCAAGCGACTGGCTGCGCAGTTCCTGTTGCAGCTGGGCGCACCCGCCGTCGCGCTCGAGGCGGCGTGCCCGATCGCCACGTGGCGAGTGGATGTGGCGGCGTGGTTTGATCGACCGCCGGACGGCCTGGATCGGGCCTCCGCAGCGGCCGCCGCGGCGCCGCGCGAGTGGTCGCGCAAGCAGCCGCCGGTGGATCCGCGCACGGTGATCGTGGAGTGCAAGCAGTCGCGCGCCGACTTCCTGCGCGACCGCCGCGACCAGCTCGCGTTGCTCTCGCTGCGCTCGGCGCTGGTCGATCGTCGGCACTGGCTGGAGGAGACGCACATCAAGCCGCGCGAGCCGCACCTGCGACTGGCCGGGCGGTCGTTGTTCCCGGAGTGCGAGGACTGGGACTTTTCGGGCACCACGCTGCGCGCCTGGCATCACGTCGCCGACCGGCTGGAACAACTCGAACGGCAATTGCATGGCGAGACGAAGTTCTCGCGACTGACGCGCTACGCCCTGGCCGACCGGTTGTTCCTGCTTGCGCCGTCGGGGCTGCTGACGCGGCGCGACCTGCCGGACGGCTGGGGCCTGCTGGAGTGCCCGCCGCGCTGGCTGACGGCGAGCGCCGAGGAACTGCAGGCTGAGCCGGCGTCGCCGTTGCGCGTGGCGATTGACGCGCCGCCGCTGCCATCGAGCGAGCACCACCGGCATCGCATGTTGCGCAACATTGCGGTGGCGGGCACGCGCAACCTGGCGGCGGGCCTGCGCCCGAAGCCGACGGCGGAATGACGCGCGGGAGTGGCGAAGAGGCGAGCCGACGGGATCAGAGCCGCGCGCGAAGCAAGCGGCCACCACGATGCGCCGTTCGCTGCGAACCAGGGCAATCAGTTCACGGGGCCGCTTGCTGCGCGCGCGGCTCTGATCCGGGGGCGAGTTCGGCAGCAGCGGTTGCTGTCGCCGCGAGCGACACAATCAACGATTTGCTGACCGGCGTGTGGCTCTTCTCCGCGAAGTGGCGCACCGGCACGAGCACGTTCGCCTCGGGGAAATACGTCGCGCAGCAGCCCGGCGGGATGTCGTAGGGCACCACCAGGAAGCGTTTCGCCACGCGCGTCTCGCCTTCCCAGTGGCTCGTGATGTCCACCACCTGCTGGTCCGTCAGGCCGAGCGCGGCCATGTCGCCACGACTGACGAGCACCACGCGGCGCTCGTTGCGGATGCCGCGGTAGCGGTCGTCGAGGCCGTAGATCGTGGTGTTGTACTGGTCATGACTGCGGATCGTCATCATCAGCAGTTGCCCGTCGGCCAGCTCGTGCTGCGGCACCGCGTGCACCGTGAAGTGCGCCTTGCCGTCCGACGTGGGGAACGTGCGCGAGTCGCGAACCGGGTTGGGCAGCGGGAAACCGCCGGGCTGGCGGACGCGCGCGTTGTAGTCGGGCGAGAAGCCGGGCACGCAGCGCTCGATCGCGCCGCGGATCGTGTCGTAGTTGTCGGCCAGCTCGCTCCACTTCGTTGTCGTCTTCTCGCCGAGCACCGCGGCCGCCATGCGCGCCACAATCCGCGGCTCAGAGAGCAACTCGCGCGAAGCCGGCGCGAGATGGCCGCGCGAGGTGTGCACGATGCCCATCGAGTTCTCGACGCTGACGACCTGCGCGTGGCCGTTCTGCTCGTCCATCTCGCTGCGGCCGAGGCACGGCAGGATCAGCGCCTGGCGGCCGGTGATCAGGTGCGAGCGGTTGAGCTTGGTGGAGACGTGCACGGTCAGCCGGCATTGCTGCAGCGCACGCGCCGTGTATTCGGTGTCCGGGCTGGCCGAGAGGAAGTTGCCGCCGAGGCCGACGAACACGTGCGCGCGGCCGTCGTGCATCGCGGCGATGGCGTGGACGGTGTCGAGCCCGCGGTCGCGCGGCGCGACGAACGCAAACTCGCGCTCGAGGTGGTCGAGCAGGTCGGCCGGCGGGTTCGGCGTGATGCCGACGGTGCGGTCGCCTTGCACATTGCTGTGGCCGCGCACGGGGCAGACGCCGGCGCCGGGCTTGCCGATCTGGCCGAGCATCAGGTGCAGGTTGACGATCGCCTGCACGTTGCCGACGGCGTTGCGATGCTGCGTGAGGCCCATCGCCCAGCAGGTGATCAGCGCCTTCGACTGCGCGATCTGATCGGCCAGCGCCTCGATCTCGGGCTGCGAGATGCCGCTGCTGGCGACGAGATCGGTCCAGTCGATCGCCCGCGTGTGCGCGGCGAAGCGCTCGAAGCCCTTGGTGTGCTGCTCTATGAACGCGGTGTCGAGCAGCGCCGACTCGCTGCCGGCCGCGGCGTCATGCCGTTCGAGCAGTCGCTTCGCCACGCCGGTGAGCAACGCGACGTCGCCGTTGATGCGCACCGGCACGAACCACTTTGCCAGCGGCGTGCCGCTGCCGACCCAGCCGGCGATCTCCTGCGGATGGCGGAATCGCACGAGCCCGGCCTCGCGCAGCGGGTTGATGCTGATGATCGTCGCGCCGCGCCGCGCCGCCGCCTGCAAAGCGGTGAGCATGCGCGGATGATTGGTGCCGGGGTTCTGGCCGATGACGAGGATCGTGTCGGTGTGCTCGTAAAAGTCGTCGAGCGTGACCGTGCCCTTGCCGACGCCGATCGTCTCCTTCAGGCCGGTGCCGCTGGATTCGTGGCACAGGTTGCTGCAGTCCGGCAGGTTGTTGGTGCCGTACTGCCGCACGAAGAGCTGCCAGAGGAACGCGGCCTCGTTGCTCGTCCGGCCGCTGGCGTAGAAGACGGCCTCGTCGGGCGACGGCAGCGCGTTGAGCTCGCGCGCGATCAGCGCGAACGCATCATCCCACGAGATCGGCTCGTAGTGCGTGCCGCCCTCGCGTCGCACCATCGGCGTGGTCAGGCGACCGGCCTTGCCGATCTTGTAGTCGCTCCAGGATTGCAGGTGCTCGATGGAGTGGCGCGCAAAGAACGCCGGCGTGACGCGCCGCGTGGTGGCCTCCTCGGCCAGCGCTTTCGCGCCGTTCTCGCAGAACTCCACGGTGCTCGGATCGGCCGGGTCGGGCCACGCGCAGCCGGGGCAGTCGAAGCCGGCGTGCTGGTTCATGCGCAGCAGCGCGAGTGTGCCACGCAACGGGCCGACTTCGCTCCACACGTGCTTCGTCGCCACGGCCACCGCGGCCGGGCCACCGGCGACGGTGCCGGGCGCGGACGTGCGCAGGCCGGTGAAGTCGGCGGGTGGCTGTGCGCCGGGGATCGTCGTGTGGTCGCTGGTGTCGGTCACGTCGGTTCGTCGGTCACGTTGGTCACGTCGGTCACGTCGGTCACTCGGTTCGCTCAACAAGAGCCGCGACCGTCAGGGAGCGGTTGTGGAGCGGAAGCTCCGCGCCGTACATCCGCTCCCTGACGGTCGCGGCGCTTGGTCTGTCTGGGGTGGGCGAGGGCTCCGCGCCGCACCATCCATCCGCGCCCGG
>JBFWQT010000049.1:4890-21126 GCA_050249295.1 Planctomycetota bacterium | reverse complement strand
GCCGCCCATCGGCAGCTTCGGTGCGCGCGACACCGACGCGGTCTTCGCGCCGGCCGCGGCTTCAATCAACGACGTGGCGCTGTTGCTGGCGTTGGGGTCGTCACTGCCGTCGGCCGGCGGCGGGCCCGGCGCCTTGCGCACGCGCGTCTGCTTCTTCGCGGCCGACATTGCGGTGCCGCGCAGGTTGAACTCGCGCGCCTCGCAGTGCGGGCAGATCATGTGCACGTCGTCGAGGAACTCGCGGCCGTACACGTGCGAGCCGCACTCGAGGCACTGGAAGCGCGAGCTGTCGAAGAAGTCGATGACCGTGCGCGCCTGCTCCGGCGTCAGCTTGCCGTGCATCACCGCCCACTCGGGGAAGACCAGCGCGCCCTGGTCCATGCCGGCCTTGTAGTCGCTGACCATCATGCGCACGGCGTCCGCCTCGGCGAACCCGGCCTTGGTCACAAACCGGCCCATCATCTCGGCGATGAACATGTGTGGTGCGGGGGCGCGCGAGTCGTGGCGATGCGTGCAGTTGTGCGGCGACAATACCGGTGCACGCGGAGCGAGGCAAGCGCGCCGGACCGCCACAGCGGACGCGGCTGGCGCCGGGGCCGGCGGCAAACTATACGGCAGACACTGTGATGTCCGCGCGAGACCCCCCCTGCGATGGCCACGACCACCACACCCACCTCCGCGCTCGCCCCGGCCGTGCTGCACGCAGTGGCGCAGTCGCCGCTGTGCCTGTTCCTGCACTGGACGCCGACGCCGACCCTTGGCAGCGGGCCGGCCGGCGCCGCGCTGCGGATCCGGCTCACCGACACGTCGAGCGGCGCCACCGTGACCACGGCCGTCGACGCACCGTCGGCGGCGAAGCAGTACGTGTACGTGGATGCCGCCGGTCGCGCGTTGCGCGCCGAGCTGCTGGCCGACGACGACGAGGTGGTCGCACGCGCCGCGCCGGTGACCATGCCGAGGCTGCAACCGGCCACCACCAGCGGCAGCGTGAGCATGCGCGCAGTCGACGGCCATGACGACGCCGGCGACGAACCGGGCGCCGGGTGGCTGCCGGTGTCGCGCGTCAGCGACCTGCCGGTGGGGCCGCCGGCCGAGTGGCTCGGCGATGGCGCACCCGAACGGCTGGCGCGACGGCTGAACGCGGGCGACGGCGTGCAGGTGACCTACGACGGCACGCGCCGGATGTGGCGCGGCGCGCGCGGCGAGTCGCGCATCGCGTTCGGCCCGTGGCGCCTTGATGACGGCGAACGCAAATGGAGCGTGAGTATGGCCTGGCAGTCGGCGCCGACGATCATCGCGGCGGACGGATCGATGACGGATCGCGGCGCCGGCCGCGAGGAGTCGGGAGCGATGGCACACAACGCGCAACGGAGCACGACCATGTTCGATCCGCCGGGGCCGCACGAGTGGCTCGACGCAAAGTCGACGCGCGAGGGCGAGCGCGCAACCGATGCGCCGCCCGCAAACCCGCCCGGCAGGCCGCTTCCGGAGGTGCGCGGGCAGACCAGCACCTTCTTCGGTGGCAGCAGCGAGCAGTCGATCTCGAGTGACCAGGCGCTGATCGGCCCGGCCGGATCGCGCGACTTCCCGCTGGTGCCGCCCGGCGCGACGCTGCTGCAACTGGTGCCGCCGACGCGACCGACGGCCGCATGGCTTGCACCGAGCGCGGCCGGAGCAGCCAGTGAGTCCACCCGTGAGGCCGCGGCCGCGACGACGGGTGGCGCCGCAACCACCGCAGCGAGCGATGTCCCGGCCACTCCGTTCGCTGGCAAGGGCCCGGCTGAATGGCTGGACGAAGCCGGTGGCGGTCACGACAATCGTGACCTGAACCGGGGATCGGTCGCGGCCCCCACGCCAACGGCACCCGCGGCCGTCGCCGCGCCCATCCACCACGTCTTCAACCCGGTCCCGCCATCCACGGCGCTCCCGATCCCGCTTGCACCCGTGCGCAAACCGATTCCGCCAGAAGCCGCCGAACGCGAGCGCAAGGTCGTCACCACGATGGCCGTCGCGACCATCGCACTGGCGCTCTTCGCCTCGTTCCTGGTGAAGGCCTCCGGCGTGGTTGCCGTGCTGCTCGCCCTCGGCAGTGCTGTGCTGCTCGGCTTCACGATCACCCGCCGTCGGGCCACCACCGCCGTTCCGCAGAATGCGCTGCTGCCCAGCCTGGCGATCATCGCCGTCGGCCTCGCGCTGGCGCTGGTCTTCACGCTGGCGCTGGCCGGCATGAGCGGGCCACTCGGCGTGGTCTTCATCACGCTGGTGGTCGTCGCCGAGTGGGCGATCATCCGCCCGCTGCTCGACCCGCCGGACGACCCCGCCGATGGGGCCGCGACCACCCGCACCGACGACACCGGCAAGCCGGTCTGATCGCGCGCGGGGTCGATTTGACGCCGTGATCCCGCCGGAATCTGCGACGTTCCTGTAGTGTCGGAGCAGGCGTCCCACCCGCACCGTGACGAGCACCACACCGTGGACTGCGAGATCATCGCCATCGGAACCGAGCTCACGCTCGGCATGACGGTCAACACCAACGCCGCCTGGCTCTCGCGCGAGTTGCTGCCGATCGGTGTGCGGACGCGCGCGCATCTTTCCGTGCCGGATGACCTCGGGCAGATGATGCGCGCGATTACCGACGCGACCGCGCGCACGCCGCTGGTGATCGTCACCGGTGGACTCGGGCCGACCGCCGACGACTACACGCGCGAGGCAGTGCAGGCGGCGATGGGCGTGACGTGGCAGACCGACGTGGAGGAGCGCGAGGCGTTCCGCAAGCGCTGGGAACAACGCACCGGCCGCGAGTTGCCGGCCACGTCGCTCGGCCAGTTCGAACTGCCGGTCGGCGCGAACAAGCTGCGCAATCGCACCGGTGTGGCGCTCGGCTTCCTGCTGCCGCACACGCGGTGCACAGGCGGGACCGGCGGATGGCTGGCGGTGTTGCCCGGCGTGCCGACCGAGGCAATGACGATGGCCCGCGAAGAACTCATGCCGTTGCTGCGCGAGCGCATCCCGGCGAGCGACGCGGTGGGCCTGCGCGAGCTGCTCTGCTGCGGCATGATCGAAGCGCGCATCGACGAGCTCTGCCGCGACCTGCTCGAGCCGGGCCGCGACCCGGCCGGGTCGATCACGCTGCAGGAGGCATCCGGCGCGATCGCGCTGCGCTTCACGACGCGGGGCGGCGACGCGACGAAGCGGCTCGACGCTGTGGAAGCCGAGGTCCGCCGTCGGCTCGGCCGGGCGGTCTACAGCGCCTCAGGCGCCTCGGGCACCTCGGGGCCCTCGGGCACCGCGGGGCCTTCGGGCGGGGGCGAGACCGTGGCCGACGCGCTGGTCAGGTTGCTGGCGAAGCACAGCCTGACGATCGGCCTGGCCGAGTCGTGCACCGGCGGCCTCGCGACGCACTTCGTCTCGCGCGTGCCCGGCGTGTCGGAGTGGTTGATGCAGTCGGTGGTGTCGTACTCCGACCGCGCGAAGATCGAACGGCTCGGTGTGCCGGCCGCAATGATCAGCGAGCACGGCGCGGTCAGCGAGGATGTGGCGCGCGCGATGGCCGAGGGCATCTGCGCGACCGGCCACGTGGACCTCGGCATCGGCATCACCGGTATCGCTGGCCCGGGTGGTGGCAGCGATGCCAAGCCGGTTGGCCTGGTGTGGTTCGGCATTTCGTTGCGCGGCCGCACGGTGGCCCACAAGCGGATCATTCCCGGCGATCGCCAGGTGGTGCAGCAGCGTGCCGCGTGGCATTCGCTGGTGCTGGCGCGCGAGCACCTGCTGGATGTGCTCGAGCCCGGCGAGTAGCCCGGCGCGTTTTTTCCAAATGAGTCCACCGCCGACCGGTGTCCGGTGTCATGAAGGTTGTGATCCCGGATGCCGCCGGGCACCACTGGTGGACGCATGGACCGCTCGCACGCCGATCAGCCGCTTTCTGCCGCGCAGGCGTTGCCACCGGAGCCGGTGGATGCGCCCGCATGGCTGGATGCCGGGACGACGGGTCTGGCGACGCAGGCGACGCAGGCGACAGCCCCGGACGCCGCGACGGCCGAGCGGTTCCGGCGGCTGGTGGAGCGGATCGGCGAGCGGTTGGCGAGTCGGGCGCAGCGCATCACGCGCGACGCCGGGCTGGCGCAGGATGCGGTGCAGCAGGCGCTGGCCGCGCTGTGGCAGCGCCGCGCGCAGTTGCCGGACGGGCACGACGCGCTCGACGCGCTGGCGATCCGGGCGACGATCAACCACGCGTTGAACGTCATCCGCTCGCGCCGGCGCCACCGCGAGGCCGTCGCCCGCTCGGCCACCGTTGCACCCGCCGCGCCCCCGTCGTCTGCGTCTGCGTCGTCGCCGGGCGATGCCGAGCTGGCGGCGATTGCGTGGGAGCGCGCGTTGCAGCTGCCCGACCGCGAACGCGACGTGCTGCTCGCACGCTTCGGTCGCGGGCTGACGCTGCGCGAGACCGGTGCGGAGCTGCAGCTGCCCGACGGCACTGTCGCCACGCTGCAACGCCGCGCGTTGTCCCGCCTGCGCCAGCAACTGCGTGCGCACGACCACGTGCGGCTTCCCGCGGTCGGCCTCGCGGCGTGCCTGGCGTACGGTCTGCCGGCCGACGTCGTGTCGCTCGCTCGCCTCGCGCTGCCTGCCGCGGCATCCGGATCGATCACAACCCGCCTGGTCACTCATGCCATGGAGGTTGTGCTGATGTCTGCTGCCCGAACGAAGACCGCGACGCTGCTCGCGCTGGTGTTGATGCTGCTCGGCCTTGTGGGCGTGATCGCGCTGCTGCTGGGCAACCCGGCACACACCGATGCAACGCCCTCACGCGTTGATCCGGCGGCCGCGAAGGAGCCGTTGGCCGCTGGCGACAACCGCGGCGCGCCAGCCGACGCGGCACGCAATCCCGCGGACGCCGCGGACGTTGCAACCCACGCCGCCGACACCGCCACAACCCGCGAGACGGCCGCCGACGTGCCCTCTACGCCGCCGACCACGACCGATCGCTTCCGCGCGATCGGCCAGCTCGTCTACCAGGATCGGTTCGGCGACATTCACCCGGCCGCGGGCGTGGCGATCCGCGACACACGCACCAACCCGCCGCGCGAGTTCGCGGTGAGCGGCACCGACGGCCGCTTCGAGTTCGGCCTCGACACCATCTACGGTCGCAGCCTGATGACCGTGGCCGAGGGCCGGTTCTGCCGGGAGCAGCTGTACACGTCGCCGCGCGACGGCGTGGTGGACTTCGGCGTCACGCAGCTGACGCCGATGGTGGCGATCGACTTCTACGTGTTCGACCCGTTCGGCAAGCCGCTGCCCGACGCGCGCATCGAGCGCCACGGCAAACCGGTGGCCGAGCCGATCGACGGCCAGCAAGGCGCGTTCCACGCGGCGCTGGAGCCGGGGCAGACCGTGCAGGTGCGGCACGCCGACTGGCCCGACGCGATCGTCACCGTCGCACGCTACACCGACAACCCGTGCCGGATCGCCGTGCGCTTCGGCGAGCGCCGCACGAATCGCTTCCGGGTGATCGACCCGGCCGGGCAGGCGCAGCCGGGCGTGGCGGTGCGCGCGTGGAGCGAGGAGCCGACCGACCCCGCCTCGCGCACGCTGCTCGCCACCACCGACGACACCGGCCACGTCGAGCTACCCGCCGACGTCGCCGCCACCGACGTGTGCTTTGGCGACGGCAACCGCGTCGCCGGGCCGTATCACCTCGCCACCGGCAACCTGCTCGGCGCGTGCGTCCTGCTTGCGCCCGGCGAGTCGCCTGCGCAGCGCATCGGCACGATGCTCCATGCGGCCGCCGACGAGGCCGCGACGACCGTCGTGCTCGGCCTGCGCAGCACCGTCATCTGGCGCGTGGAGGGCATGCCCGGCGGCGGCTCGTACTGGCGGCTTCACGGCGACACCTACGGCAAGCGCATCGAGCAGCCGGACGCGACCGGCGTGTGGCGCATCGACGACGTCGAGCCCGGCGATTACCAGCTCGAACTGACCGTCGTCGCGCGAGAGGACCGTCGCTGGCGCGTGTTCAGCACGCCGGTCCACACGCGGCCCGGCGAGACCTGCGACCTCGGCACGCTGCATCCCGACCGCCTCGCGTCGCTCGAGCAGCGCGTGAACGTCACGGTGCTCGACGAGCGTGGCCAGCCGGTGCGCGGCGCCGGCATCTTCCCCGAGGCCAGCTACCACGACACCTGCGTGGCGGCGAGCGCCGTCACGACCGACGACGGCACGGCGCAGATCACGTTCGACCGGCCCGTACAGGTGCTCTGTGCGCGCGGCGAGGTCAACGGTCGCTACTCCACCGGCGAGGCCACGGTGCCCGCGCAGCCCGGCCAGTTCGACGTCGTGATTCACTCCAGCTCGGCACGAAGCGGACGCATCTGCTACGTGGACGACGCCGGCCAACCGATGCCGACGCAGTACATCGGCGTTTATTCGCGGTTCCCGTCCGGCGACGCACTGGTGATCCACCAGGACTGGACCAACGCCGACGGCGCGCTGAACGTGGAGCGGCTGGCAGTCGGAGGCTGGTTCTACGCTGGCCCCGGCGACCTGCGCGACTTGCCGGCGCGCGATCAGCCGGGCTGGTTCTGCGTGCCGGAGGGCGAAGGCCCGCTCGATCTGCGCGTGTCGGCTGGCACCGCATCGTGGACGCGCGGCGTGGTGCTGCACGCCGACGGCACACCCGCGGCCGGTGTGAGCGTGAGCTTCCATACGCAGACCGGCGCGGTGACCGACGCCGAGGGGCGGTTCCGCATCGCCGGTCGCGACACACTGTTGACAGTGGACGTCTCGCGGCACGACGAGTTGGCGTACCTGCTGCCGGCCGATCGCAGCGAGCCGGTTGTGATCCGGCTGCCCGACGCGTTCGGCGTGCTCGACGTGCAACTCGCCGACGCGTGGGGCAATCCGCTGTCCACGTCCGGCGTGATCCGGCTCGAGCCCGTCAGCGACTCCGGCCCGCACGACGCCATGCCCGCGCTGCCACTGGCCACCACGCTGACCGCCAGCACTGTGCAACTGCGCGTGCCGCCGGGCCGCTGGCGAGTGGTCTGGGGGCGCACCGGTGCGTCGCCGGTCACCGGCTTCGACAACCCCGTCGTCGAGGTCTCGCCGCGCCGCGTGACCCGCGTCACGCTGACCGAGCGGCCGATGGCGGCCGAGCTGTCGCTGGCCGTTGCGTCGCAGTGGTTCGATGCCGCCGGCAGTGTCTCCACGCTGCTGCTGATCCTCGAGTCGGACGAGCACCGCACGATGCTGTCGTTCGGACGAGGCGGCAACGACCACGTCAATCCGTGCGTGGCGCTGCCGCCCGGCATCTGGCGCTACCGGTTGGTGGCCGCTTCGTCCGACTCGCCGGCGATGCGCGACCTGACGCGCGGCACATTGGCGATCAGCAACGGCCACAACCATCTCGCGATTCTGCGCGACTGACGCGGTACGATGGGGGCACGTCACCTCGCTGCGCAAGCCCGCCATGCCCGCCGACCCCACGGCCGCCAACGAGTTCGATCCGACGGTGCCACGCCGGACGCGCCGGGCCTCGCATTCGCCGCCGCAGCCGCCGGTGACCGTGACGCGGCCGGGTGATGACGGCCCGCCGCCGCCCACCGCCGTTGCGTTCGGCACGCGCTACACAATGGGTGGCGAACTCGGCCGCGGCGGCCTGGGGATCGTGCTGCGCGCCGAGGATCGGTCATTGCATCGCGAGCTGGCGATCAAGGTGCTGCGCAACGCGAGCCGCGCGACGGCCGTCGCCGAGTTCGTGGACGAGGCGCAGATCACCGGCCAGCTGGAGCATCCGAACATCGTGCCGGTGTACGAGCTGGGCCACGACCCCGGCGGCCGGCCGTACATGGCGATGAAGCTCGTTCGCGGCCAGACGCTGAGCGACCGCATCGACGACGCGCGCCAGGCCGGTCGGCCATCGTCGCTCGCCGCGCTGCAACAGGACGGCCGGCTCGATGCGTTCCTAAAGGTGTGCGACGCGATCAGCTACGCGCACAGCCGTGGCGTGATTCATCGCGACCTCAAGCCCGACAACGTGATGGTCGGCGAGTTCGGCGAAGTGCTGGTGATGGACTGGGGCCTCGCACGGCCGCTGGCCGCATCCTGGCAAGCTGACGCCACGCGGCCGACCCGGCCCGCGCGCCCGGTCCGCAGCGACCGGCGCGGCGATGGCAGCCAGGAACAGACGATGGACGGCGACGTCTTCGGCACGCCGTCGTACATGGCGCCCGAGCAGGCGCGCGGCGACCGCGATCTGATGGACGAGCGCACCGACGTGTTCCTGCTTGGCGGCATCCTCTATGCGCTGCTCACGCATCAGGCGCCGTACGCGGGTGGCGCGGCCGTGCAGATGATCTTCCGCGCGGCGCGCCGCGACCTCGTCTCGCCGCGGCGTCGCGCGCCGAAACTCGGCATCCCCGCCGAGCTCGATGCGATTGCGATGAAGGCGCTGGCCGCCGACCCCGCGGACCGCTACGCAACGGCCGGCGCGCTGCGCAATGATGTGGTCGCGTGCATGTCGTTCGGCCGCGTGTCGGCGCGCCGCGATCCGCTGCTCACACGCGTCGCCAAGCTGGTGCGACGCCGGCCGATGGCCTCGATGGCCAGCGCCATGCTGCTGATCTTCGGCAGCGTGATCGCCGTGATCGTGTCGGTGGCCTCGGCGCGCGAATCGGCCGAGCGCACGGCGCGTGTCGAGGCCGAGCGCGAAGTCACGGTGGCCGAGGAGCAGGCGCGCATTGCCCGCATCGAGACGCTCGTGCGCGAAGACCGCATTGCCGACCTGCGCGCCGAGCTGGGCATCAAGGCCGGCGTCCAGCGCAACGAGACGGTGAAGGAGTTCGGCAATCGCATCGCCGGGGCCCCGGCCGACACGGCCACGTGGATCGGCCGCCTGCCGCTCGACGAGGTCAAGCGGTACATCGACTCGTTCCAGGGCATCGTGGACCTGGGCGCGCGCACGGGCGAACAGCTGGCGGTGGCAGAGGACTACTACTTCCTCGCGCTGCTCCACGGCTACGGCCTGCACGATCCCGAAGCGGGGGTGGCGCTGTCGGACTCCGCACTTGCCCTGCTGGACCAGAAGGACGACCCGCCGCTGCGTGTGCGTGTGTTGATCAACCGCGGCGGGTGCAACACCCTGTTGCAGCGCTACGACGACGCGCTGGCCGATCTGCAGGAAGCGGCGCGGCTGGATCCGGACAATGCGCTGGCGGTCTACAACGCCGGGCTGACCCTGCAGCAGCTGAAGCGCGACGAGGAAGCACTGCCCCTGCTCGCGCGGGCAAGCCGGATGGACCCGGATCATCCCTTCGCGTTGCTCGCGCACAGCATCTCGTTGATCCGGCTCGGCCGGCTGCAGGAGGGCGTTGCCGAACTCCGCGAGGTCACGAAGCTGCATCCGCGCGTGGCTCGCGGCTGGATCGAACTGGCCAACGTGTCGTTCCTGCTCGACCGCTTCCAGGAGGCCCTGCTGGCGGCCGACAAGGCGATCGAGCTCGAGGCGAGCGCGCCAGCCGGGTACTTCCTGCGCGGCAACGCTCGCAGCCGGCTCGGCGACACCGACAAGGCGATGGCCGACTGGACGTTCGGCCTCGGGCTGCCCGCCAACCCGGCCAACCGGGCCGAGCGCAGGGCACGCGCCGACACGCTGGTGCACCGCGCCAACGCGCGGCGACTGCGCAACGACCTCGATGGCGCGCGCGCCGATCTCGAGGCCTCGCTGCAACTGGAACGGACGCCGGCCGGGCTGGAGATGCTCGGCATGGTCGAGATGCGCGTGGCACCGCAGCGTGCGCGCCAGTTGCTCGATGAGGTGATCAAGGATTTTCCCGACTACCCGTCGGCATGGGGCATTCGCGGCCAGTTGCGGCTGAGCCAGAACGACAACGCGGGCGCGATCGACGACCTGACGCGGGCGATCGAACTGGGGCGCGGCGACAGCGACCCCACCGTGTACATGAACCGCGGGGCCGCGAAGTTCCGCAGCGGCGACATGCCCGGCGCGATTGCCGACATGGAAGCCGGCCTGCTGCGCGCGCCCGATCAGTGGCAGGGGTGGTTCAACCTGGCGACCGTGAAGTCCCGCGCCGGTGATCGCGCCGGTGCGATCGCGTGCGTTCGGCGCGCGAAGGCAGTCTGCCCACCGGAGATCCGTCCGCAGGCCGACGAGATGTTGCGTCAACTCGGCGCCGGAGACTGACACCGATGCCGATGCCGACACCGACCGCCGCCACGCCACCGAAGGTGATCCTCGCGCCGCCGATCATGCACGGCCCGCCCGTGACCGATCTGCCGTCGGGCGCCGGCAAGGTCGAGGTCGACTGGAGTCGCAACGGCTGGCTGTTGCTGACCAGCGGCGTTCTCGTCGCGATCGTCGGCCTGGTGTCGCGCAGTGCCGAGGTCATCGCGCTGGGCATCACGTTCGACTGCGTGGTGCTGGGCAGCGCGTGGTGGGCGTCGCGCGCGATCCGCTTCTGCGCGGTGCGGCGCGAGTACCAGAGCCGGCTGCTCGACCAGCAGGACGTCGAGATCAGCTGGCGCATCGTCAGCCGGTCGCGCCTGCCGCTGCTGTTCGCGCAGTGGAGCGACGCGTGCGGCCTGCAGAAGGGGCCGAAGCCGGCCGGCGTGATCGACGTGCCGATCCGGCGCGGCACCGGTGTGCGCGTGAGCTACACGCTGGAGTGCGATCGCGGTCGCGGCGCGTGGCCGGTCGGGCCGGGGCTGCTCGAAGGCGGCGATCCGCTCGGGCTGTTCCGGGTTCGGCGTGTGGTGCCGGTCGCGCCCGAGCCGATCCGCGTCTACCCGCGCCCGCTCGACGCCGGCGCGCTGCCGTTCGTCGGGCAACAGCCGTGGCAACGCACCGGCCGGCGCAGCGTGCAGTTCGCCGGAATCGGGCCCGACTTCTCCGGCACGCGCGAATTCCGCCCCGGCGACTCGCCGCGTCACATCCACTGGCGCAGCACCGCGCGCCTCGGCCAGCTCGTGGTCAAGGAGTTCGACCAGATCATCCGGCCCGACATCTCGGTGCTGCTCGATCTCAGCCGCGAGGCGCGCCTCGGCACCGGCGAGCATTCCACCAGCGGCTACGCGATCCGCATTGCCGGCTCGATTGCCGCGTGGGCGCTGGAGCGCGGGCATCGCACGCAGGTGATCGCCAACCAGGGCGAACAGATCATCGCGAGCACGCTGGGCAGCGGGCCCGACCATCTGCTGCGCATCTTCGACGAGCTGGCCGCGTGGCGACCGACCGGCGCGATGCCGCTGGCCGACCTGGTGGAGCAGGCCGACCGCGCGGGCCTGATTCCGATGGGCAGCGTGGCGGTGCTGATTGCACCATCGCGCATCCTGTTCCTGTCGGAGCTGGCCCGGCTGTTCGCGCGCTTCGATGCCGGACACGTCGACGTGATTGCGCTGGCGCTGTCGGAGCACGACTTCATTCCGTTGCACACCGGCCAGCGCATGACCGCGGCCGACAGCGATCGCGCGCGCCAGGCCGCCGCCAGCCTGTTGCTGCGCGGCATCGAGGTCAACTTCGTGGACGTCGACGCGCTGGTCGGCACGCGCAATCGGCCGAAGCGGGCACGCGCCTGAGCGGCCGTCGGGCGCAGGCGACGGCTGGCCGGGCGCGAGCGGAACATGGGGTTGGCGGGGCGGGTCACCTCATGCTATCGCCCGTCCGGAATTGCGGTTCACTCCGGCCACTTTCACTGCTCATGGCACGAAAAGTTGAATGCAGCAACTGCCACAAACGCTATCTGGTCGATGAGGCCCTGATCGGCAAGCAGTTCAAGTGCAAGATGTGCGGCGAGGTCTTCGAGATTCCGGAAGTGCCGGACGACCTGCTCGACCTGATCCGCGCTGACGAGCCGGTGAAGAAGAAGAAAAAGAAGAAGAAGAAGAGCTGAGCCGCCACCGCGGCCGGCGTAGCGCGACGCAACCCGCCTGACACATGCTCCAGCTGGACGACATCCGCGGCATCAGCATCACGCTGGAGGTCGGCGACGAAGCTCTGCTGTTCATCCACCTCGACCAGGCCGGCAACGTGCAGCGCATGGGCACCGGCGAAGCCACGCAGGTCGAGGCGCTCAAGCAGCTCTACCACGGCACCAGCGACGACCATCTGTTCGAGTCGCTGCTCGGCTGGATCTCCGATGACATGCTCTCGCACACCGGCCTCTACGACCTGCCCGAGCGCGAGGGCACGCCGTGCAAGCTGCAGCTGCTGTTCAGTACCGATGACGAGCGCACCGGCGGCTACGAGTTCCTGTACGGCACCGAATCGGAAGGGCCGCCGATCGAGATTCTCGACTTCGTGGTGACCGCGCTGGATCTCACCGATCTGTGGTTCAGGGCGCAGTTGCCGGAACGCGGCGACGAGGCTGACGACAGCGGCGACGAGGGCGCCAGCGGAGACTGATCGCGGATCAATCCTGGTAGCGATCGCGCAGGCGCTGCAGGCGTTCGCGGAACGCGGCCTGCAGGTCGGGCGGGTACGTGACCACGGCATGCGGCGCGTAGTCGGCAATCACGCGCCACACGTTGCGCTCCACCGGCGCGCGCAGCAGCAACTCGCCGCCAGCGCCGTCGGCCGCGCGAGCGAACACCGCCAGCCCGCCAGCGCCGGACGCCTTGTCGGGACTGTTGCTGACCCACTCCTCGAGCATGAACGCCACGGCCGCGCCGATCTGCAGCCGCACGTCCTCGTACCGCTGGGCCTCGTCGCGCGGCGCCATCAGGCGGGTGACCATCGCATCCAGCGCGAAGTGCTGCGGCGGCTCGAAGTCGGGCTGCGCATTGTCGCGCTCGCGCGCCGGCCGGCCCACGATGCGGCTCAGACGGAACATGCGCTCTTGCTGGCGCTCATGGCTGAACCCCGCGAGGTACCAGGCGCCGCGCACGAACGCGATGCCCCACGGATCCACGCGGCGCATCTCGGCCGCTTGCCCGTCCGGCCGCTGGTAGCGGAACCGGATGGTCTTGCGATTGAGCACCGCGTCCATCAGCACGTCGAGGCTGCGATCCTCGGCGCCGCCGGGCGAGCCGACCAGCGGCGTGCCGGGCGCAGGCGCGTCGCTCACGGCGTCGCCATCGGGCTCGGCATCGGCGTCGGCCTCCGCATGCTCGCGCTCGCCCGGCTGGAAATTGTCGAAGCTCAGCTTGAGCAGCGCCGACTGCAGCGACGCCGCGAACTCGCCGCCGCGGTCGGCGTAGCTGCGCACCAGCGTCTCGAGGATCAGTCGCTCCTCGGCTGTGAGATCGATCGGCGGCAGCAGCGACGCGGCCGAGTCGACAACGTAGCCGGGATCACCGAGGCCGTCGTCGACGTGGCGGACGATCACGCCGAGCGTGGCCAGGCGGGCCTTGTCGTGTTCGAAGAGCCGGGCCGCGTGCGGGTTGTCGTCGTAGCCCTCGAGCGTCGCGAGAATGCGATGCCCCGGCACCGGCCGCCGCGCCTTGTAGAGCATGGACACGAGGTTGAGCAGCCGCTCCTGCTGCTCGCTGGCGTCGGACCCGCCGGGCGGATGATCGTGGTCGGCGTCCACCACACTAACGTCCGGTGCGGAACGTGACGCGCACCGGGGCGCCGGGCCGCAGGGGCTGGCGTGAGTCGGCGATCACACGCAGCAGCACGGTCACCGCGTCGAGTTCGGCGTCAGCGGTGGGCAGCACGCGGACCGGCACCGCGTCGCGTTCGTCCTCGCGTCCGCCGCTGGTGGGCCGCAGGGTGCAGGCGGTGCCGCCCACAAGACCGGATTGCGCAGGCGTCGGCGCATTGCCGGCGGGCCTGTCGGTGTTGCTGTTCGCGCTGGTGTTCGCGTTTGCGTTTGCGCTCGCGTTCGTGTTCGCATTCGCGTTCGCGTCCGCATTCGCCGGTCGCGCTGTCACCGCGTCGTTGGAGTTGGAGTTGTTCGTCGACGGCCGGTTCGTGCGCGGCGTCGGTGGTGTGTTGCCCGGAGCGGGCGCCGGCGCGTCGGGCAGCATGCGCCGTTCCTGTCCGAGGCTGATGCGCGAAAGCTCGCGCGCTGGCACCAGCACGCGCACCTGCAGCTGCCGCGGATCGTACACGCGCGCCAGCAACGTACCCGGCTGCACCACGTCGCCCGGGCTGACCAGCACCTCGAGCACGGCCAGCGACTGCCCGGCCGGCACCACCGGCGCCTTGACCGTCAGCGCCTGCACGCGCCACTTCGCGGCCGCCAGTGCCGCGGTCGCGGCGTCGAGTTGCTCCTGCGCGAGCCGCTGATCGCGCGCGATGCGCTTCTCGAGCTGATCGACGGCGCTGCGGGCGTCGTCCACGCGCTTCTCCGAAAGGTCGAGCTGGTTGCGGATCTCGCGCAGCGCCTCGGGCGACACGGCGTCGGGGCTGACCACGCGCGCGGCCTGATACTGCTCGCTGAGATGATTGCGCTGTTGCTCGGCCAGGCGCACCGCTTCGTTCAGTCGCGCCAGCCCCGGCCCGGCCTGCTCGGCCTTCGCCGCGTCGAGTTCGCTCGTCGCCACCGCGTGGCGCGCCATCGCCTCGCGCTGCGCGGTCTGCAGCAGGTCGCTGGCCAGTTCGACAACAATCGCGCCGCCGTCAATGCGGTCGCCGGCCTGCACCGTGATATGCGTGACGCGGGCACTGACCTCGGCCGCGACACTCAGCGGCATCGGCCACGCCGGCTCGACCACGCCGAGCACATTGAGGTTGCCGTCGCGGTCGGTGGTGGCGTCAATCGACCGCCGCACGCCGCGCGGTGCGCGCGCGCCGGGCAACGCCGGCACCGAGCCTTCGTCGTTCACGCTGGTGCTGGCCGGTTGATTGGCCGACGGCGCGCGCAGGCGATCGACAACCAGCGCACCCGACGCCGCGGAGAGCGCCGCGACGAGCAACCACGGCAGTACCGTGCGCCGCGTGCCGGACAGTTGCGTGCCGTCGGGCACGTCGGCATCCAGCAGGCGCTGCGACGGCAGTCGTTGGCTGCTCATTCGGTCGATCCGGTGGCGTGGTGGCGTCGTGTGGTGCGCGGCTCGCGTGCGGCGGATGGTATCTGCTGCAACCGCCCCGCTCAACCGTGGCCCGCGTCGCGGTAGCGGCAGCGCGGTATCCAGCAACGTCATCTGCACCTGACGCTGGCATGCGCACAACCTGGCAACCACCGCCCTGCAGGCGGCACCCGGCGAGGCCAACGCTGGCACGGCGGTTGCGCCACACAATGGTTGCGAGCGAAGATGCCCGCGGAACACCGGTCCCCGCTTCCGAGTCGAATGCCACACCCGATCCACGCCCTCCGCCGACTCGCACTGGTCACCTTGCTTGCCACGCTGGCCGCGGCGGGCTGCCACTGCGGCGGCAACGCGGGCACCAACACGGCCGGCAACGGCGCGACGCCGGGCACGCCATGGCGCACGCAACTCGTCACGGCGCTGGCCGACTACGCCAACCCGGCCGCCGGCGCGACCACCGCACGCGCCGATGCGTTCTTCCGCGAGAACGCCGCGCGCGCCGTGCCCGTGCTGATCGACTGGCTCGGCAGCGATCCGTGGCTGACCGCCGGCCTGCGCGCAGCCATGTCGCTGCCGGCCAACGCGGGCGGCGCGGCCACGCTCGAGCTGGGCATGGAGCTCAGCGCGCCCGAGACACTCGACGCGATTGCCGAGATCGTGCTCGGCACGCCGGACGATCCGGGCGACACGACGCTGCGCGACGCGGCGATCGAGCACATTGTCGGGTGGCACGAGGCCGGCATGGATGCGCTGCGCCGCGCCGCCGGGAACGACCGCCGCCAGCAGCGCAACGCCGACGCTGTGCTGCGTCGATTCGCGAAGATTGTCCAGCTGCGCTACTGGTGCCGGTTGCTGGTCAGCGATCAGCAGCAGGAGCGCGACGCGGCCGCCAAATGGCTCCGTGCGCTGGTGCCCGCAGCCGATCGCCTGCAGCGCGACATGACGCTCGAGCTGTTCCACTGGTTCCGCGAGTACGCACCGCAGACGATCCGCGCGGCCGACGAGTTCGGCCTGCGGCAGATCAAGGCGCAGCGCGCGATCTTCGAACGCCTGTTGCTCTACCGGCCGATGGCTGGCGACGACGCATGGTACGTGCCGGCGTTCGCGCACGCCGTGGTGCACCTGCAGGATTTCCAGGACATCCAGAACACGATCACGACGCACCTGACCAACATCCGTCGCGAAGGCTTCATGCACCGGCTCAAGCAGTGGCTCGCGGCGACGGCGCCTGCCGATCTGGACGACTCG
>JBFWQT010000049.1:0-4880 GCA_050249295.1 Planctomycetota bacterium | reverse complement strand
CGGCAAAGAACCTGCGCCCCGATGTGGTGCGCAGCCCGTCCGGCGAGGAGGTGCCGTACCCGCCCGACGCGACGGCCGAGACACTGACGGACTCGCAGGGCAACGAGTTTGCCGTCGCCGCGAAGCCGCCGGTGCAACCGCCCCCGCCGCCGCCCGGCCTGCCGGCCACGAATGATGCCGACATTCGCGCGCAGCTGATGAGCCTGCCCGGCGCGTCGGCAGCCGAGTGGAGCCCCGCGTTGCGCCTGGTCGTGGCGGCCGGATCGTTCGCAGACTCGCCGGCCGACATCGAGCAGCAGTACCCCGCCGAGCGCTGGCTGGGGCTGGCCGGGCTGGCGGTGAGCGTCTCGCCACTGACGCGCGCGCTCGCGGCGTGCGGGGACGCGGCGGTCGAGCCGCTGGTGGCAGCGCTGGGCGCGGGCGACGCGAAGGCCGACTGGCGGCGGCGCTGCGGCGCGATGATGGCGCTGGCGATGCTCGGCAGGCTGGCACGCGTGCGCGCACTGCTGGCGCCGCCAGGTGACGGGCCGCAGTTGCGCGGACACATGGAGTGGCTGACGTTCTGCACCGCGATGCTGCTCGACAGCGCGACGCTGACCGACCCGACGTTGCTCTCTCGCGCGCCGGCCGACGGAAACGCCGACGCTGCGCTGTGCCGTCTGCTGGCCGCGCCGCCGGCCCTGGTGGCGCCCGCCGTCCCGCCGGCGCGTGCACCGTCGATCCGCTTTGCGGGTACGAAGGCGGCCGACTGGTTGATGCCGGCGTTCGGCGCGGGCCTTGCCCGACAGACTGTGGTCGCGCAGCCCGCGTTCCAGGATGCCGGCGACGGCGCATGGCTGCGCGCCGGTACAGCTGACCCGCTCAGCGCCGTGCAGGCCGCATTGCTGGATGCCTTGATGCTGCAGCTCGACGTGCACACCGACGCGCTCGGCGGCTCGTCACGCCTGCACCGTCTGATCGATTCGCTGTCGCCGGCGCGACGCACCGCGGTGGTCGATCGCATCTGCTGGGGCCGCCATCAGTGGGCGCTGCCCGGCATCATGGAGTTGCTCGATCGCAATGCGGAGTCGCCGTCGATCGGCATGCTCGACGCGCTTTCGGCGTACGGACCGGCGACCGCGCTGCCGGTGCTGGCCCGCTACGTCACGCACGCCGACCCGGCCGTGCGACTGCGCGCGGTGCGTGCATTGCCGGCCGAGGGCGAGTGGCTCGCGCCGCTGCGCAAGGCGCTGGACGACACCGATCCGAAGATCGCCGTGATCGCCGCGACGAAACTGCTGGTCGTGCCGGACGCGCAGGCGGCGGCCGCGGAGAAGCTCTGGCAGCTGGAGGCCGGGCAGTTGCTGGTGCGCCTGCACCTGCTGCCCACGGCCGACGCGCTGGCCTGGCTGGACAAGGCGGTGAAGGATCCGGACCGCCTGCACGACGTGGCGCGCGGCGTTGACGCGTGGTCACGCTGGCTGCAGGACAACCGCGCCACGCAGGCCGCCACGGGTCGCCGCTTCGTCGAGCTGCTCGGTCCGGCGATCGTCGATCCGCGCTGGGGCAACGCGACCGAGCGCGCGCACCTGATCCGCGTGGCGCACCCGGTCGATCGCGAGGCGCTGACGCCGTTCGTGCGCACCGCGTGCCGTGACGCGGCCGATGTGGTGGTAGCGGCTGCACTCGAGGCACTGCTCGATGGCGACTCGCTGACCGATGCCGACGTCCCGGGGATCGTCAGCGTGCTGACGCGCCACGACCTGCCGCGCCGCTTCCAGCAGGTGTGCGCGTGGCTCAGCGACGCGCGGCATCGCAACGAGATGAAGCGGAAGCCGCTGGTCGACGCGCTGTTGCCGTGGCTGGCGGAACTGCAGCCCGACAACCTGCAACTCGCGGCCGGCCTTGCGCTGGTCAGCTACTTCGGTGCCGAGGCCGATCCGCGCATCGGCCCGGCGATCCGTGCCGCGCGCGACGCCGGCGTGATCGATGAGTTGTCGTCGGAGTTCCTGCGATTCCTGTCGGTGAATCCGGACGAGACGACGCTGCGCTGGATGATGCACCTGCTGGTGATCGGCAGCGACGACGAGGCCTATGTGACGGCCCTGATGCTGCGCGAGCTCTACTACATGGATGCGCGCGTGCGACCGATGCTGCGCCAGGAGATCTGGCCGGCCGGCAAGATGCCGGAGAGCTTCGACGCGATCACGCGCGTGGCGATGGTGGTGGCGTGGCCGCGTGGCGTGGTCGATGCGACGTGGATGGACGCGCTGCTGACCTACGACGCATCGAAGGTGCCCGGCGCGCCGCAGCTGCCCGACGCGGAGAAGCTGCCGTTGACGGTGGTCGAGGTGATGTACACGCTGGTGTCGCACCACGGCGGGTTGCCGGTGCCAACGTTCCCGGATTCGGGCCGCGAGCGTGCGGTGAAGGAGTGGCTGGCGACCAACTTCTCCACGCTCAAGCAGTGGAAGGCGTGGTGGGCAAAGGAAGGCCCGCGCGTGATCCGGGAGGCCAACGCCGAATACGAGACCCGGCTGAAGGCCGGCGGCTGAGTGGCCGGGCGTGCGTGTGTGTGCCCGCGCCCCAGAGGGCGCACGATCGCGCATCTGGCTCATGCTTGATGCGTGGGTCAACGAGGTGATCGCAGGCGGGGCCGCTGCCTCGCGGTCGCGGCTCTTGCGTCACGCACCCGCGTCGCCAGGCCGGCTGCCAGCCGCTTTCGGCTGGTTGACCAGATCGCGGATGCGTGCCACCGCATCGCTCATCAGGCTGCGCTGTTGCGCCTGCGTCGCCTCGCCCTCGCGACACTCGGCCGGAATCTCCAGCAGGAAGCGCGACGGTGCGGGCTTCGTGTCGCGCCCGTAGAGCTTGCGCGTGCTGCAGTAGCTGAGGAACAGCGTGTCCTTCGCGCGCGTCATCGCCACGTACGCGAGGCGGCGCTCCTCCTCCAGGCCGGTGTCGGAGTTGTCGGCCTCGCTCCGTTTGTGCGGCAGGATGCCCTCCTCGACGCCGACGACGAACACGTGCTTGAACTCGAGGCCCTTGCACGAGTGGATCGTGATCAACACCAGCGCGTCGCGGCCCAGGCGCGCGGCGCGGTCGGCGTCGTCCTGGTCGTCGATCAGCGCCACGCGCTCGAGCCAGTCCACGAGGGTCGGCATCCTGCCGTCGCGGCGCACGTCGTCGCGGGTGAGGAAGGCCGCGAGCGAGTCGATCATCTGCTCGACGTTCTGCACGCGACGGCGCGCCTCCATCGGATCCTTCGCGTAGTCACGGTCGATCGCCTCGCGCAGCTTCACCGTGTCGATCAGCGAGCGCACGACGTCCGGCGGTGAGTCACCCTGTTCCAGCCGCCAGCGGTGAGCGGCCATCAGATCGGCCAGCTCCACCAGCGACTTCGCGCCGGCCTCGGGCGAGCCGGCCTCGCGCAGCTCCTGCGCCGTCGCGCTGCGCATCGCGCTGGCCATGCTGCAACGGCGCTCCTTCGCGACCGCGGCCAGACCCTCGATCGTCGTCGCGCCGATGCCGCGGCTCGGGTAGTTGATCGCCCGCATCAGCGCGGCGTCGTCGCGATCGTTGACCAGCAGCGCGACGTACGCGACCGCGTCGCGGACTTCCTTGCGTTCGAAATACTTCTGCCCGCCGATCAGCGTGTACGGAATCTGCCGCGCGCGCAGCGCCTCCTCGAACGGCCGCGTCTGCACGGCCGTGCGGAACAGCACCGCACACTCGTTGAGGCGCGAGCCCTGCGACTGGTAGCGCTCGATGTGGTTGATCACGGCCTCGACCTCGGCCGACTCGTCGCCGGCCACGACGATCTTCAGCGGAATGCCGCGGCCGCGGATGCTGCGCAGCGTCTTGTCGCTGCGCACCGGATTGTGGCGGATCACGGCGTTGGCCGCGTCGAGGATCACGCCGGTGCTGCGGTAGTTCTCCTCGAGTCGCACGACCTGCACCGTGTGGCCGCCGACGCCGAAGGTCTTCTCGAAGTCGAGGATGTTCTTCACCTGCGCGCCGCGCCACGCGTAGATCGACTGGTCGTCGTCGCCCACCACGGCAATGTTGCGCGACCCGCCGACGAGCTGTTGCAGCAGGCGCAGCTGGATTGCGTTGGTGTCCTGGTACTCGTCCACCTGGATGTAGCGCCAGCGGCGTTGCAGTTCCTCGCGCACATCCACGAACTTGTCGAGCAGCAGCAGCGTGAGCGACTGCAGGTCGTCGAAGTCCACGGCGTTGCACTGCCGCAGCATGCGCGTGTAGGTGTCGAAGATCTGCGATGCGATCTCGCCTTCCTCGTCGTGCGCTTCGGGCCGCGTGCCGTCGTTCTTGGCGCGGCTGATGCGGAAGTGCACGCGCTCGGGCTTCGAGCCTTCGACGCCGAGGTCGCGCATCGCGGCGCGCACGAGCGCGAGCTGCTCGCTCTGCGTGTAGATCGAGAAGCCCTTCCGCAGGCCGGCGCGATCGGGGTACTGGCGGAGGATGCGCACGCCGAGGCTGTGGAACGTCGAGATCGTCATCTCGTCGCGCGACTTGCCCTTGCCCCTGACGTTGCCCGAGCCCCGCTCGCCGTTGCCTTCGCGGCTTCGCCGTGGCGCGGCCGGCGTGTTCTCGAGGCGCCGGTCAATGCGCTCGCGCATCTCGCGCGCCGCCTTGTTGGTGAACGTCACGCACAGCAGCTCGGCGAGCGCCACGTCGTGGTTGAGCACGAGGTTGGCCGCCCGCTCGGTGATCACGCGCGTCTTGCCGGTGCCGGCGCCCGCCAGGATCAGCAGCGGACCGTCCACGTGGCGGACCGCGGCGAGTTGTTGCGGATTGAGCGGCATGGGCGCAGTTCGACAGGTCGTCCGGCGGTCGACTCAGAGCGTCGGCGTGTGTGCCGGCGAGTCGTCGGTCAGGTC